>NZ_CP014546.1:3118008-3429809 GCF_001579805.1 Pseudomonas azotoformans
TGCGGGCCATCGGGTAGCCGTCGAGGGTGGTCATCACGGTAGAGGCTTCGCCTGGGATATTCAGCAGGATCGAGCTGATACGCCCGCCGTATTCGCAGCCCAGGTACACGGCTGCCAGCAGAATCAAGGCTGATTCCGGCGGCAGGCCCAGGGCGAACGCGATGGGGATCAACAACGCCACGCCGTTGATCGGGCCCAGGCCCGGCAACAGGCCGACCACGGTGCCGATCAGGGTGCCGCACAGTGCGGTCACCAAGTTGTAAGGGGACAGTGCAACGCCGAAGCCCTGGCCCAAATAGCCGAAAGTATCCATATCAGTTCTCCAGAACGTCGAGCAGGCCGAGGGGCAGCGGCACATCCATGGCTTTATCGAACAGCAGGTAAAGACCAATCGCCATCAGGCTGACGATCACCACGCTCGGTAGCCAGCGGCCGCCATACAGGCGCGCCATCGGAATGCCGATCAGCATGCTGCTGAGGATAAAACCCAGGGATTCGAAGGTGCCGGCGAACACGATCAACAAGCCGACACAGATGCCGATCTTGATCAGGGTTTCGCGGTCCAGCGCGGGTTCTTCTTCAGTGTGTTTGGTCGGCTGTGGGCGGAACAGCATGTAGATAAGTGCCAGGCTCATCAGCCCAAGCATCAGCAGCGGGTAGGCGCGAGGTCCTACTGGCTCGTAGGAAAACGACGCCTGATACGGCCAGGCCATCAGGGCCAGGCCGGCACAGGCCATTAACAGCACTGAGGCGAAAATGCGTTGTAAGAGCATGTGAAACTCCTGGGCCGCGCCCCGGTTGAAAGGAGCGTGGCCGTGCGACAGGAAGGGGCGATTACTGGATCAGGCCAAACTCTTTGGCCAGCACTTTGTAGTCAGCCACCTGTTTCTTCACGTAGGTGTCCAGCTCCGGGCCGGTCATGGCGAACGGGAACAGCTCGCGCTGGTCACGCAGCTTGGCGAACTCTTCCGAGGCCAGCAGTTTGTCGAAGGCGTCTTTCCACCAGGCGTAGTCGGCATCGCTGACTTTTGGCCCGAGGTAGAAACCGCGCACCACCGGCCAGACGATGTCGTAGCCTTGCTCTTTGGCGGTCGGAATGTTCTTCATTTCCGGCTCGTCCAGGCGCTGTTCGGAGAACACCGCCAGCAGGCGCATGTCACCGCTGAGGATGTGCGGCATGGAGTCGGAGATGTCGGTACTGCCCACCTGGATGTGGCCGCCGAGCAGGGCGGTGGCGATTTCGCCGCCGCCTTCGAGGGCCACGTAACGCAGTTCGCGCGGGTTGATCCCGGCGGCCTTGGCGATCAGCGCGGTTTGCATCCAGTCCTGGCTGCCGACGGTGCCGCCGGAACCGATCACTACGCTGCCCGGATCTTTCTTCAGGGCTTTGACCAGATCGTCGAGGGTCTTGTAGGGCGAATCGGCTTTCACTGCGATGGCCCCGTAGCTGGTGCCGACTGCTGCCAGCCAACGCACGGCGCTTTCATCGAAACGGCCGAACTTGCCCTGGGCCAGGTTCAACAGCGAACCGCTGGACCAGGCCACCAGGGTGCCAGCATCCGCCGGGCGTTGGGCAACCACGGCGTTGTAGGCCACCGCACCCACGCCGCCAGGCATGTAGGTCACGCGCATTGGCTTGCTCAGCAGCTTCTCGTTGACCAGCGCGCTTTGCGCCAGTTTGCAGGTCAGGTCAAAACCGCCGCCAGGCGAGGCCGGGGCGATGCATTCCGGGCGCTTGGGTTCGTCGGCGGCCAGCAGTTGGCCGGCGAACAGCATGCAGCCCGCGGCGAGGGCCAATTTACGCAGTGAAGGGGTCATGGTTATCTCCATCTTTGTTGTTATGAGGGGGTACTACCAAAGGGCGACGCTATAGCTGACCAGCAAGCGCATTTCATCCGCATCACGGGCTGAGTAGTTGGAACGGTAAGTGGCGTTGCGCAGGCGCACGGCCACATCCTTGAATGTGCCGCTTTGCACCACGTACTTGATCTCGCTGTTGCGCTCCCATTCCTTGCCGGTCTCGCCGTTCTTGAGCTTGATGTTGTCACCCGAGAGGTAACGGCTCATGAAGCTCAGGCCGGGGATGCCCAGCTTGGCGAAGTCGAAGTCGTAGCGTGCCTGCCAGGAGCGTTCTTCGGCGCCGGCAAAGTCGTTGATCTGCACGAAGTTGACCAGGTACGGGTCGCTGCCATCCACATAGGGGAACGCGCTGTCGCCGGACATGTGCTGGTAGCCGGCGCTGAGCTTGTGGCCATTGAGGGCATAGCTGAACAGGCCGTTGAGGGATGTATTGTCGATCTTGCCGCCACGCGCGCTGCCGGTGTCATCACTGATGGCCAGGCGCAGGTCGGTGGCGAAGGTGCCGGGGCCCATCGGGCGTTCGGCCACCAGGCCGAGGAAGTGCTGGCGGTACACGTCGTCGAGTTGGGCGAAGTGGTAGCTGCCGGTGATCTTGTCGGCGAACTTGTAGTCGGCGCCGCCAAAGTTGAAGTGCTTGCCGGTGGCGCCGCTGACAAAGCGGCTGTTCTTGTTGTTGAGGGCAATGTCTTCGTAGTTGCTGTCGTCGCGGTCCTTGGCCTTGTCCAGGCGGCCCCCGGTGAACACCAGGTTTTTGAATTCCTTGGAAGTGATCAGGCCGCCGTTGAAAGTCTGCGGCAGGATGCGGCCGTCATTGGGCTTGAGGATAGGCAGTTCGGGGATCAGCGAGCCGATTTTCAGCTCGGTGGCCGAGATCTTCACTTTGCCGGTCAGGCCCAGCTTGGAGTACTCGTCGGCGGCGCGGCCATCGTCGTGGGTGGGCAACAGGCCGGTGCCGGTGCGGTCGGGGCTGGAGTCGAGCTTGACCCCGAGCATGCCCAGCGCATCCACGCCAAAGCCGACGGTGCCATCGGTGTAGCCCGATTGCAGGTTGAGCATGAAGCCCTGGGCCCATTCGTCGCGTTTGGATTGCTGCGCGCTGGTGCCGTCGCGGAAGTCGCGGTTGAAGTACATGTTGCGGGTTTCCAGGGTCGCGCTACTGTCTTCGAAGAAGGCAGCCTGGCTGAGCGGCGAAAAGCCGGCAAGGGTAGCAGCACTGGCGAGGGCGGTCTGGGTCAGGCGAGAAAAACGAACAGGCGAGGGGGCCTGGGGCTGTGTCGACAGCATCGTTGTGTACTCCGTTATTGTTCTTATTTTGGCGAAAACGCTTCGAGGCGTTTTTCGGGCGCGGCGCGAAGGCAGCTCGGCGGGCATAGACCACCGTGGCTGGATGCTAAAGGGCGAAGCTTTCACTAACCTTTCAGTGGCCTTTCAATGTTTTCGGGCTTCACAGGGCAGGCGGCGCCTGTAAACTGCCCGCCAAAGCGTGGCGCCGACCACCCCTGAACGAGGTAGAAATCCATGCGTGTCCTGCTGGTTGAAGACCATCTGCAACTTGCCGAAAGTGTCGCGCAAGCGCTCAAGAGCACGGGTCTGACCGTCGATGTGCTGCACGATGGCGTAGCGGCGGACCTGGCCCTGAGCAGCGAGGAATACGCGGCGGCGATCCTCGATGTGGGGCTGCCGCGCATGGACGGTTTCGAGGTGCTTGCACGTCTGCGCGCCCGTGGGAAAAATCTGCCCGTGCTGATGCTGACGGCGCGCAGTGATGTGAAAGACCGTGTGCACGGTTTGAACCTGGGGGCCGACGACTACCTTGCCAAACCTTTCGAACTCACCGAGTTGGAAGCGCGGGTCAAGGCATTGTTGCGGCGCAGTGTATTGGGCGGCGAGCGCCAACAGGCCTGCGGCGTGTTGGTCTATGACCTCGACACGCGGCGCTTTACCGTGGGCGGCGAGCTGATGACGCTCACCTCCCGCGAGCAAGCGGTGCTGGAGGCGCTGATTGCCCGGCCGGGCCGGGTGATGAGCAAGGAGCAACTGGCTTCCCAGGTGTTCGGCCTGGACGAAGAAGCCAGCCCCGATGCCATCGAAATCTACGTGCATCGCCTGCGCAAGAAACTCGACGGCCAGCCCATTGCCATCGTGACCTTCCGCGGCCTCGGCTACCTGCTGGAAGCCCGCGATGCATAAGCCCAGCAGCCTGCGCTGGCGCCTGCTGTGGAACTTGGCGCTGTTGTTGGTGCTGTTGATGCTCGCCAGTGGCATGAGCGCTTATTGGAATGGTCGCGAAGCTGCTGACACCGCCTACGACCGCACGCTGTTGGCCTCCGCGCGCACCATCGCCGCGGGTTTGACCCAGGTGGATGGCACCTTGAGTGCGAATGTGCCCTATGTCGCGTTGGACACGTTTGCCTACGACAGCGCCGGGCGCATTTATTACCAGGTCAACGACATCGACCAGAAGCTGATCTCCGGCTACGAAAACCTGCCCGGCCCACCGCCGGGTACACCACGCACCGACGATTATCCGGCGCTGGCACGTTTCTATGACGCCATGTATCAGGGGCAGCAGGTGCGGGTGGTGAGCCTGCTCAAGGCGGTCTCTGAGCCAAACATGAACGGCATGGCGGAAATCCGCGTCGCTGAAACCGATGAGGCGCGTGTGAGCATGGCCCGCAGTTTGATGGCGGACACTTTGCTGCGCCTGGGGATGCTCGCTGTCGGCGCATTGCTGCTGGTGTGGTTTGCGGTCAGCGCGGCGTTGCGCCCGCTGGAGCGCCTGCGCACGGCGGTAGAGGAGCGTCAGCCTGACGACTTGCGCCCGTTGCCCTTGGTGGAAGTGCAGCATGAGTTCGGCCCGCTGGTGCGCTCCCTCAACCACTTCACCGAACGCCTACGCGGCCAGTTCGAACGACAGGCGCAGTTTATTGCCGATGCGGCCCATGAATTACGCACACCGCTGGCTGCGCTCAAGGCCCGGCTGGAACTGGGCTTGCGTGCCGAGGACCCCGCGACCTGGCGCAACACGCTTGAGACTGCGGCCCAGGGCACCGACCGTCTGACGCATCTGGCTAATCAATTGTTGTCCCTGGCGCGCATTGAAAATGGCGCCCGCGCGATTGCCGAAGGTGGCGCGCAGTTGCTCGACCTCAGCCAGTTGGCCCGGGAACTGGGTATGGCCATGGCGCCGTTGGCCCACGCACGCGGCGTGGCGCTGGCGTTGGAGGCCGACGAGCCGGTGTGGCTGCGCGGTGAGCCGACCTTGTTGAATGAGCTGTTGAGCAATCTGGTGGACAACGCCCTGGCCCACACGCCACCGGGTGGCAATGTGATTCTGCGGGTGACGGCGCCGGCGGTACTGGAAGTGGAAGACGATGGCCCAGGCATTCCGCTGGATGAGCGGGACCGTGTGTTCGAGCGTTTCTACCGTCGCAGCCAGCAGGGCATGGGGTCTGGCCTGGGATTGGCGATTGTCGGTGAGATTTGCCGGGCGCACCTGGCACAGATCAGCCTGCATGATGGCGAACTGGCCGGGTTGAAAGTGCGGGTGAGTTTTATCGCGGGCTGATCAATAGAACATCGAGCGGGCTTCATCCAACTCGGCGCGCAAGGCGTCGCTGTACGGGTCGAACCGCAGTTTCTTGATCGCAGGCAAGGTCGAGACCGCTACGCTGGCCAACGGGTGATCGGTGCCGCGATGGCAATACAACACAGCCACCTGCACCAGGTCGACGTAGTCGAGGCTGGCCGAATCGCGCTCCAGGTTGAGGTATTGGCCGGGCAGTTTGGCAAGCATTTCCGGGAAGTCCCAGCCACTCAATAGCTTGTCACCGAGCAACGGGTGGATGCTCTCGATCACGTGGTTGAGGCTGACCGGGTCCGCGAGCAACTCGTAATGGTCTTCGGCGTACGTCAGGATCGGCAGCACGCCGATCTGGTGCACCAGGCCGCCGAGAGCCGCCTGGTCTGGCTTGAGCTGGCTGTGGCTGCGGCACAGGGCGTAACTGACGCCCGCCACTTCCAGGCTGCGGCGCCACACATCGCGCATCTTTTGTTCGACCACGTCGGAGCGGGCGTGGAAGATCTGCTCCATCACCAGGCCAATCGCCAGGTTGCTGCTGTAGTTGGTGCCCAGCCGGGTGATGGCGGTGTGCAGGTCGGTGACTTCCTGGGTGGCGCGCAACAACGGGCTGTTGACCACTTTGATCAGGCGCGCCGACAGCGCGGTATCGCGACCGATCACTTTGCTCAAGTGGCTGATGCTGATTTCCGGGTCTTCAGCGGCCTGACGAATATTCAGGGCCACTTCCGGCAATGTCGGCAGAACCAGGTCATCGTTGTCGATGGCCGTCACTAAAGCCTGTTGGACTTTTTCCGCCAGCTTGTTCATTCATGCTCTCTAGGGTGTTGCAAAAAGGTACGGCGATCAGCGCTGGATCTCTCGATCACGGTCGAGCGTGTAAGGCAGGTCGAGCAGTTGCACGCCGGGACCTTCCAATGTGCCTACGTGCACATCGCCACTATCGGCAGCTTCGGCTTGCAACACGGCCAGAAGTTCAATGCTCTCGCCGGCTTTTGCGGCAAGCACCACTTCGCCGATTGCACTGTTGTGGCTGGGGGAAAACAGCGGAGTGCCTGGCTCGGGCAGTTCAGGCGCATTGAGGCTCAAGCGGTACAGACGACGTTTGAGTTTGCCCAGGTACTGCATGCGCGCGACAATTTCCTGGCCGGTGTAGCAGCCTTTCTTGAAGCTCACGCCACCCACGGCCTGCAGGTTGAGCATCTGCGGGATGAACAGCTCGCGGGTTTGTGGCATGACTTGGCCGATGCCTGCACGGATTTGCCCAAGCAGCCACTCATTCAGATCGGTTTGATCGAGGGTTGCAGCCAATTGATTGCGTACGGCTTCGCCGTGCTCGGCAGGCACCCAGAGTTCAGCGCGACCTGGGGAGACGCGGATGGCGATCAACGCATCGTTGCGCACAACACTGTCGGTCTCGGTCGACAGCTCAAGGCCGAGGCTGGCCAGGGCCGTGTCCGCATTCACCAGGCCGAAGCGCACCCAGGCGGCGCTTTCGTCGGTGAGCTTAGACTTGGAGAATACGGCGTACTTCTTCAGGTCGGCCAGCTGCGGTTCCAGCAGCTCGGTGGCCATGGCCAGCAACACGCCGTCACCTTGCAGCAGGATGCGGAAGCTCGACTGCATGCGCCCTTTTTGCGTGCAGCGCGCGCCGAGGCTGGCCTGGGTATCGCTCAGGTAATTGAGGTTGCAGGTCAGTTGGCCCTGAAGGAATTTGGTGGCATCAGCGCCGCGGACGGCGAGAACGCCTTCGTGGGACAGGGGGCAGAAGAAAGCAGAGTCAGCCATGGGTCATCGCAGGTCAAAAAGTCATGGGTGCATCATAGAGGGGCGCCCGGCAAATGGATAGTTTCCGTATGGGGCGACCAAAGCCGACTGTTCCGGTGCCGTCGGGCCTGTATACTTGCCGCCTATTTGAGGAGCGCTCCATGGTCGAAGATGTAGAAATCAATCGTCTCTACTGGCACAGCCGTCGTGGCATGCTGGAGTTGGATGTGTTGCTGGTGCCTTTCACCAAAGAGGTCTATGCAACGCTCAATCAGGTGGATCGCGACCTCTACGTCAGGCTGCTGACTTGTGAAGACCAGGACATGTTCGGCTGGTTCATGGAGCGCGCCGAATCTGAAGACCCAGAGCTGCAGCGCATGGTTCGGATGATCCTGGACCGTGTCCAGCCCAAGTAATACATTCGAATGCCGCTGGCAGGCCTCACGGCTGTTGCTGGCGGCGTATTTCCTTGCCCAGCTGTTCGCGCTGGGTGCGCTTTGGTTTCTTGATCTGTCCTATTCAAGTCTTGGCCTGCTGGTGTGTCTGGCGCACGCGGCCTGGGTTTTGCCGCGCTCTGTCCTGTTGACTCACCGTTCGTCGATTCATGGCCTGCGTCGCGACGCCGATGGCTGGCAGTTGCTCAGTGCGCAGCGGGGCTGGCACAGCGTGCAGTTGCGACCGGACAGCCTCGCATTGCCGTTGATCGTCGTGCTGCGCTACCGGGTGCCGGGCGAATGGCGGATACGTTCGGTGTGTGTGCCCAGGGATTCGCAGGTCGCCGATGTGCATCGACGCCTGCGGGTTCGTCTGAAGTTCAGCCGCCGTAGGTGGTTGGCACCAGGATAGTGTCGCGGGCCTCGGGCAGCATCTGCGGGTAATCGAGGGTGTAATGCAGGCCGCGGCTTTCCTTGCGTTCCATGGCCGAGCGAATCATCAGTTCCGCCACCTGGGCCAGGTTGCGCAACTCGATCAAGTCGCGGCTGACCTTGTAGTTACTGTAGAACTCGTCGATTTCATCCAGCAGCAACCGCACCCGATGCTGTGCGCGTTGCAGGCGTTTGTTGGTGCGCACGATCCCCACGTAGTCCCACATGAAGCGGCGCAGTTCGTCCCAGTTATGGGCGATGATCACGTCTTCGTCCGAGTCGGTGACTTGGCTGGCGTCCCAGCGGGGCAGGGCGGCGGGCACCGGAATGCGCGGTAGCTGTTCAAGGATGTCTGCCGCCGCCGAGCGCGCATAGACGAAACATTCCAGCAGCGAGTTGCTGGCCATGCGGTTGGCGCCGTGCAGGCCGGTAAAGCTGGTTTCGCCAATCGCATACAGGCCCGGGACATCGGTGCGACCGTGCTGGTCGACCATTACGCCACCGCAGGTGTAGTGCGCAGCCGGCACCACGGGGATCGGGCCTTGGGTGATGTCGATGTTGAAGGCCAGGCAACGCTCGTAGACCGTAGGGAAGTGAGTCTTGATGAAAGCTTCGGGCTTGTGGCTGATGTCCAGGTAGACGCAGTCGATGCCCAGGCGCTTCATTTCATGGTCGATGGCGCGGGCGACGATATCGCGCGGGGCCAATTCGGCGCGTGGGTCGAAGCGCTGCATGAAGCGTTCGCCGTTGGGCAGTTTCAGGTGGGCGCCTTCGCCGCGCAGGGCTTCGGTAATCAGGAAACTCTTGGCTTGCGGGTGATACAGGCAAGTGGGGTGGAACTGGTTGAATTCCAGGTTGGCCACCCGGCAGCCCGAACGCCAGGCCATGGCAATGCCGTCGCCACAGGCACCGTCGGGGTTGCTGGTATAGAGGTAGACCTTGGCCGCGCCGCCGGAGGCAAGAATGGTGAAGCGCGCGCCGTAGGTATCGACTTCGCCGCTGGCGCGGTTGAGCACGTAGGCGCCGAGGCAGCGCTCGCCGTCCAGGCCCAGGCGTTTTTCGGTGATCAGGTCGACGGCGACGCGTTGTTCCAGTAATTCGATATTGGGGCGCTGGCGAGCTTGTTCGAGCAGTGTCTTGAAAATGGCGGCGCCAGTGGCGTCTGCCGCATGGATGATGCGGCGGTGGCTGTGACCGCCTTCGCGGGTCAGATGGAACTCAAAACCGCCGTCGTCGCTGCCTGCGTGTTCGTCGCGGGTAAAAGGGACGCCTTGATCGATCAGCCATTGGATGGCTTCACGGCTGTGCTCGACGGTGAAGCGCACCGCGTCTTCATTGCACAGGCCCCCGCCCGCATTGAGGGTATCCTCGACGTGGGATTGCACTGTATCGGTGTCGTCCAGCACGGCGGCGACACCGCCCTGGGCCCAGAATGTCGAGCCGTTGGCCAGGTCGCCCTTGCTCAGTACCGCAATGCGCAGGTGGCTGGGGAGGGTCAGCGCAAGGCTCAAACCGGCCGCGCCGCTGCCGATCACCAGGACATCGTGTTGAAACTGTTGGCTCATTTGAGGGATTCCGCAAAAAGCGATCCGAAGAGGTGGCGCAAACAGGACGCCTGGATCGGCGAATCAAAGGGTCACACGGGCTACTAGTATATAGAGGGGTGGAGCGGCACAATAGCCGGGCATTCGTGGCAATGTGAGATTACGGTGCACGGCTAGGGTAAAATCGGCAGGTTATTGAGGTGGGAACTTTTTGCATAAGCCCCGACTCAATAGCAGGTTGCCCGAAAGCTGGGAAAACGTTGAGTTTATTGGCCCGTCGGGAGCATTGGACGCGTCAGAAAACCGGCGACAAGATTATTCGCGCAGTCGGCCATGCCCGTGCTGCGTTTTTCGTGTGTGCCAAATCAGTGCGTGCCGGAAACTTGCTTGAAGGGGGAGAACTTTTGCGAAAAGACCGAGTCTATGTTTGCAAGCCTGATCGTTTAGTTATGCAAGCCTCCTTCAAGTACAACGAGGAGTGTTCATGCTAACCCAGGAAGAGGATCAGCAGCTGGTCGAGCGCGTTCAACGCGGCGACAAGCGAGCTTTTGATCTGCTAGTGCTGAAATACCAGCACAAAATTCTCGGGTTGATCGTGCGGTTTGTGCACGACACCCATGAAGCGCAGGACGTTGCACAGGAAGCCTTTATCAAGGCTTACCGTGCACTTGGTAACTTTCGCGGTGATAGTGCGTTTTACACGTGGCTATACCGAATCGCCATCAACACGGCGAAGAACTATCTGGTGTCTCGCGGACGCCGCCCACCGGATAGCGATGTCAGTTCAGAAGATGCGGAATTTTACGATGGTGATCACGGCCTCAAGGATCTCGAGTCGCCGGAGCGTGCATTGCTGCGCGACGAGATCGAAGGCACCGTTCATCGCACAATTCAGCAACTGCCAGAAGATTTGCGTACGGCGTTAACTTTACGTGAATTCGATGGTCTGAGTTACGAAGACATTGCGAGCGTCATGCAGTGTCCGGTGGGGACTGTAAGGTCACGGATTTTCCGGGCCCGGGAAGCCATCGATAAAGCCTTGCAACCGTTGTTGCAGGAAAACTAAAGACAGCGGCGACAGCCAAGAGAGGAACCGCCATGAGTCGTGATGCCCTGCAGGAATCGCTGTCCGCAGTGATGGATAACGAAGCGGATGAACTGGAACTTCGTCGAGTGCTCAACGCATTTGATGATGCCGAAACCCGTGATACCTGGTCTCGTTACCAAGTCGCTCGGGCGGTGATGCACAAGGATCTTCTAATCCCTCGTCTGGATATTGCTGCGGCCGTTTCTGCCGCGCTGGCTGATGAAGCCGTTCCGGCAAAAGCTGCTCGTGGTCCATGGCGTAGCCTGGGTCGCTTGGCAGTGGCTGCCTCGGTGACTGTTGCCGTGTTGGCCGGTGTTCGCCTGTACAACCAGGACGAAATCGCCGGTGCCGAACTGGCCCAGCAGACTCAGCAACCGGTGATGGCCGGTCCGCAAGTCAAAGGCCCAGCGGTACTGGCCGGCTACAAGGAAAGCTCTGACACCACCGGCCCGATGGCCAATGGTGTACTGCAAGGGCAATCCGGCTGGCAGGACCAGCGTCTTCCAGGCTACCTGCGCCAGCACGCACAGGAATCGGCTCTGAAGGGCACTGAAAGCGCTTTGCCATACGCTCGCGCAGCAAGCCTGGAAAACCGCTAATCCGTAAGGAGCTCTATGCGAGCCATACCGCTCCTTACGCTTTTGCTCAGTGGTTGGTTTGCACTCCCCGCCCACGCCGATGAAGCCCAAGACTGGCTGACTCGACTTGGGCGTGCAGAGCAGCAGCAAAGCTTTCAAGGCACGTTCGTCTACGAACGTAACGGCAGTTTTTCTACCCATGACATCTGGCATCGTGTCCAGGAGGGTCAGGTCCGTGAGCGGCTTTTGCAGCTCGATGGTTCTGCCCAGGAAGTCGTGCGGCTGGATGGCCGGACCCAATGTGTCAGCGGCACCCTTGTCGCAGGCCTTGGCAACTCGCGTGATGCGCCATCCCGTGCGTTGGATCCGCAAAAACTCAATCAATTCTACGAACTGGCCGTCATTGGCAAATCCCGTGTGGCCGGGCGTAACGCCGTGATCGTCTCGATCACGCCGCGTGACCAGTATCGCTATGGTTTCGAGCTGCACCTGGATCGAGAAACCGCGCTGCCGCTCAAGTCGCTTTTGCTGAATGATCAAGGGCAGTTGCTTGAGCGCTTCCAGTTCACGCGGTTGAACACATCAGTCGTACCGGATGATCGCGATCTGCAACCCAGCACCGAATGCACACCTATATCGGTTGCCAATGAGAAGGCTCCAGAAGTGCAATCTACTGAGACATGGCATTTGGAGTGGTTGCCGCCCGGCTTTCAACTGACCAATACTAGCGCCCGCAAAGACGCCCAGACCAAGGCAACAGTCGACAGCCTCATGTATGAGGACGGGCTGGCGCGTTTCTCGGTGTTCCTGGAGCCGATCAGTGATGCGAGTGTTACGGAAACCCGCACCCAACTCGGCCCTACGGTGGCTGTATCCCGTCGCCTCAATACGGTGGACGGTGAAATGATGGTGACGGTGGTGGGCGAAATCCCGATCGGCACCGCAGAACGTATCGCGTTGTCGGTGCGCGGTGAAAAAAAAACAGCCGCCCAGCCGTGAGCCGTTAATCCTATGTTCATCCTGACGTTTCACTGTATTTGCATGCCAGGTTGGCTGCCGAGAGCATGAAATGTCTGGATCAGCATTTTCACTTGCAAAAATCTCTTATGTTTTTTATAGGTCAGGGCTTGTCGGCTCTGGCCTTGTTTTGTTCGCGGAACAAAGATGTCGGTCGCAGTTTTCGGCGTTTCTTGAACCCTGTCGCTCAACCCTGCTCGTCGTAACGGGAGCTGTATGTCGATACCACGTTTGAAGTCTTACCTATCCATAGTCGCCACGGTGTTGGTGCTGGGTCAGGCCTTGCCCGCGCAAGCGGCCGAGCTGCCTGACTTTACCCAGTTGGTTGAGCAAGCCTCGCCGGCCGTGGTGAACATCAGTACCACGCAAAAACTGCCGGATCGCAAAGTCTCCAACCAGCAGATGCCGGACCTGGAAGGCCTGCCGCCGATGCTGCGCGAGTTCTTTGAGCGCGGCATGCCGCAACCGCGTGCGCCACGTGGTGGCGGGGGTGGCCAGCGTGAGGCTCAGTCCCTGGGCTCGGGCTTTATCATTTCGCCGGATGGCTACATCCTCACCAACAACCACGTGATTGCCGATGCCGACGAGATTCTCGTGCGCCTGGCTGACCGCAGTGAACTGAAAGCCAAGCTGGTGGGCACCGATCCACGTTCCGATGTGGCCTTGTTAAAGATCGAAGGCAAGGACCTGCCCGTGCTGAAGCTGGGTAAATCCCAGGACCTGAAGGCTGGGCAGTGGGTCGTCGCCATCGGTTCGCCGTTTGGTTTTGACCACACCGTGACCCAAGGTATCGTCAGCGCCATCGGCCGCAGCTTGCCGAACGAAAACTACGTGCCGTTCATCCAGACCGACGTGCCGATCAACCCGGGTAACTCGGGTGGTCCGCTGTTCAACCTGGCCGGTGAAGTGGTGGGGATCAACTCGCAAATCTACACCCGTTCCGGTGGTTTCATGGGCGTGTCGTTCGCTATCCCGATCGACGTGGCCATGGACGTTTCCAACCAGCTGAAAAGTGGCGGCAAGGTCAGTCGTGGCTGGCTGGGTGTCGTGATTCAGGAAGTGAACAAGGACCTGGCTGAGTCCTTTGGCCTTGATAAACCGGCCGGTGCCCTGGTCGCGCAGATCCAGGACGACGGCCCGGCTGCCAAAGGTGGCCTGCAAGTGGGTGATGTGATCCTGAGCATGAATGGCCAGCCGATTGTCATGTCGGCCGACCTGCCGCACCTGGTGGGTGCACTCAAGGCTGGTAGTAAGGCCAAGTTGGAAGTGATCCGCGAAGGCAAGCGCCAGACCGTTGAGCTGACAGTGGGTGCCATCCCTGAAGAAGGCGCAACCCTGGATGCCTTGGGCAACGCCAAGCCAGGTGCCGAGCGCAGCAGCAACCGCCTGGGTATTGCTGTCGCTGAGCTGACCGATGAGCAGAAAAAGAGCTTCGACCTCAAGAGCGGTGTGGTGATCAAGGAAGTACAGGACGGTCCTGCCTCCCTGATCGGCCTGCAACCGGGTGACGTCATCACCCACCTGAACAACCAGGCCATCGACAGCACCAAGCAATTCACCGACATCGCCAAGGCGTTGCCGAAGAATCGTTCGGTGTCGATGCGTGTGCTGCGTCAGGGGCGTGCAAGCTTCATCACGTTCAAGCTCGCCGAGTAAGTCGTTAGAAACAAAAAAGCCCCGCCTTCGTTTGAAGGCGGGGCTTTTTTGTGGGCGGTGTCCCGTCCTGAATAAGGTTTACGCCTTCTGACCTATCTTCAGGAGGAGTCAATGGATTCGGGCAAAAGGCGGAGCCAGCGTGACTACACGCTAGCCTTTAAATTATCGGTCGTAGACCAGGTCGAAAAGGGCGAGTTGAGTTATAAAGAGGCTCAACGGCGCTACGGCATTCAGGGCCGGTCCACAGTACTGGTCTGGCTACGCAAGCACGGCCGGCAGGACTGGAGCCAAGGCGCGTCAATTCGAGAGCCGAGGAGCAGGTCCATGACCGAGCCAACCCTCCCGCTGACCCCCGAGCAGCGGATCAAAGAGCTCGAAGAACAGCTGGCGCTAAGCAATCAGAAAGCGCAATTCTTCGAAGCCGTCGTGAATGTTCTGAAAAATGACTACGGTGTTTCCGTCGTAAAAAAGCGACCCGGCAAGTCCTCTCGCAAGGGCAAATCCAAGGCCTGAGCATCACGAGGGCTTGCCTGTTTATGAGCATTTCGCGCCAAGCGTATTACCAACGCAATCGGGTTTTCGACGAGAGGGCTCGTCAAGATCAAGAGGTCATGGACTTTGTTCTTGAAAAGCGCCGCCGTCAGCCACGGATAGGCACGCGCAAGCTGCATTACCTGATGAGCGTTGAAGTTGGTGCATCAGTTCGGGTCGGCAGAGACCGCCTGTTTAGCATCCTGCGCAACGCTCGAGAACTGGTTGTACGCAAACGGGCATACCACAAAACGACGGACAGCCATCACCGTTTTCGCCGACACCCTAACCTGCTCAAAGCAGGTCATGAGCAGATAGTGGCCAATAGGCCAGAGCAGGTCTGGGTTGCAGACATCACCTACCTGCCGACACAGGAAAGCGTGGCTTATGTGAGCCTGGTGACAGACGCCTACTCGCGCAAGATCGTAGGCCATCATGTGCATGAGAGCTTGCATACCGAGTCGGTAATCAAGGCGATGGAAAAGGCAGTTGGTGAGCGCCGAAGCACGCTGCCACTGATCCATCACTCAGACCGTGGAGCCCAATACTGCTCTGAGCTTTATCAACGCTTGCACGCTAGTCATGGCGTCAGGTGCTCAATGACCGACGGCTATGACTGCTACCAGAATGCTCTGGCGGAGAGGATAAACGGCATTTTGAAGACCGAGTTCCTGCTGTATCGCCCTAAAAATCTGGCGGACGCAGTGAGAATGGTGGATGAGTCGGTGCTGATCTACAACGGGGAACGGCCACACCTGTCCCTGAAATACAAAACGCCCGATGCGGTGCATCGGGCGTTTTGAGACTGAAACAGGTGTAAACCTATTTCAGGACTAGACACGGGAGGTTTAGCTCATCATCCCTTTGACCAGGCGTTCCTGCTCGATCAGCTCGCGCTGACGGGCGTCGATACGTGAAGACAGTGGGAAGTTGTTGCCGGCGCGACGCTTGGCAAAATCCAACTGCTGGATGGCCTGCTGGAAATCACCGACCAGCGCAAAGTATTCAGCACGGGCTTGGTGCAGGCCAATAATGTTGCCGGACAAGCCGCGTGTCTCTGCGACCTGGTACCAGACGTCTGGATCATCCGGACGAGACTTGAGCAAGCTATCCAATGCTTTTTCCGCATCGGCGGTGCGGTTCTGCTTGAGCAGAAGATCCACGCGTAGCTGATTCAATGGGTAGTTGCCCGGATATTGAGTCAGCATTCGATCAGTACGTTGCTGAGCATCAGGCAGATGGTTGTTGTCTATCTCAAGTTGAATCAGCGCCAGGTTGTAGGTGATGTCGTTCGGCGCCTTGGCGAGTAACGCTGTCAGGTTTTCCCGAGCTTGCTTGAACTGAGAACCCTTGATCTGGGCGATAGCCAGGCCATAACGCGCCACATCGTTCTTCGGGTTTTCGTCCAATTGCGCCTGGAAGCGCTTGGCGGCGAGTCCTGACGTGTCCTCGTATTGCAGCTGCACCCGTGCGCGAATCAGTTGATAACGCAGGCTGTCTTCCTTGCCACCGGCTTTGGCTTGCTCGGCCCGGTTGCGGGTGTCGGCAATACGCGATTCGGTGACTGGGTGAGTCAGCAGGAATTCTGGCGGCTTGGCGTCGAAGCGGTATTGGCGCATCAGGCGTTCGAACATGGTCGGCATAGAGCGCGGGTCGTAGCCGGCTTTTTCCAGGTTGAGGATGCCGATACGGTCCGCCTCTTGTTCGTTCTGACGGGAGAACCGGCGCTGTTCCTGGATCGCCGCTGCCTGGGTGCCGGCAATCGCGGCAATACCCGCGTCGCCCGCGCCGGCTGCTGCGGCAATGATACCACCCAGCAGGGCCGCCATCATTGGGATCTGCATACGCTGTTGCGCTTCCACGCCACGGGCGAAGTGACGCTGGGACAAGTGCGCCAGTTCGTGGGCCAGTACCGAGGCATATTCCCCTTCGGTCTGGGCGTTGAGGAACAGGCCGCCGTTGACCCCGACAATTCCACCAGGCGCGGCAAAGGCGTTCAATTGCGGGCTGTTGATCAGGATGAACTCCAGGCGCCGGTCGTTGACCTGGCTGGTCTCCACCAGCTTGTAGACGCTGGTTTCGACGTAATCCTTGAGCTGCGGGTCGTTGAGTTGCGAGACCTGGCCTCGAAGGTAGGCCAGCCAGGCGCGGCCCAACTGGTATTCCTGTTGTGGCGAGACAATGGCAGAGCTGGCGTCGCCGAGTGACGGCAGGTCGTCAGCGAAGCCTGGGGAGGCCAGCAGGCAAGCCAGCGTCAGCAGGGTAGGGCGCAAAAAAGTCATGCACAAAGCCTTTCGACAAAGAGCTTACTGTAGCCGGACACTGAGCTTCGGACCAGATATTCTAAGCATCCCCGACGCTTGCCTGGAGTAAACCATGACCGACGCTGTAGCCTTTGATGCCGAACTCGATGCCAGCGGCCTCAATTGCCCCTTGCCCTTGCTCAAGGCCAAGTTGGAGCTCAATCGTCTGGCCAGTGGTGCGGTGCTCAAGGTGATCGCCACAGACGCGGGCTCCCAGCGTGATTTCCACACCTTTGCCAAGCTCGCCGGCCACACCCTGCTCCATGAAGAAGACGCCGCCGGTGTGTACCGTTACTGGTTGCGCAAGGCCTGAACCGTTTGCCCCTACCCGCCGAGGTTGATTGATGTTCAAAGTGTTACGAGACTGGATCCAGCGCTACTTCTCCGATGAGGAGGCCGTGGTGCTGGCGGTCCTGCTGTTTCTGGCCTTTACGGCCGTGCTCACCTTGGGCGGCATGCTGGCGCCGGTATTGGCGGGGATGGTGTTGGCGTATCTGATGCAAGGCTTGGTCACCACACTGGAGCGCTTGCGCTTGCCAGGCGGAGCCGCCGTGGGCCTGGTGTTCGCCTTGTTCATGGGGCTACTGGTGCTGTTTATCGTGGTAGTACTGCCGCTGCTGTGGCATCAGTTGATCACGTTGTTCAACGAGCTGCCGGGCATGCTCGCCAAATGGCAGTCACTGTTGCTGCTGTTGCCGGAGCGCTACCCGCACCTGGTGTCGGACGAACAGGTGTTGCAGGCCATCGAAGCGGCGCGCGGCGAGATCGGAAAATTCGGGCAATGGGCGCTGACTTTTTCCCTGTCCAGCCTGCCGTTGCTGGTCAACATCATGATCTACCTGGTACTGGTGCCGATCCTGGTGTTCTTCTTCCTCAAGGACCGCGCCATGATCGGCCGTTGGGTACGTGGCTATCTGCCGCGCGAACGTGCGCTGATTACCCGGGTGGCCGAGGAAATGAACCGGCAGATTGCCAACTATATTCGCGGCAAGGTCATCGAGATCATTATCTGCGGCGGCGTGACCTATATCGCCTTTATCGCCCTTGACCTGAACTACGCGGCGTTGCTGGCGTTGTTGGTGGGTATTTCAGTGGTAGTACCGTACGTCGGCGCCGTGGTGGTGACCGTTCCGGTGGCGCTGATCGCGCTGTTCCAGTGGGGCTGGAGCGACCAGTTCATCTACCTGATGGCGGTGTACGGAATCATCCAGACGTTGGATGGCAACGTGCTGGTGCCGCTGCTGTTCTCGGAGGCTGTCAACCTGCACCCGGTCGCGATCATCTGCGCGGTGCTGTTGTTTGGTGGGCTGTGGGGGTTCTGGGGCGTGTTCTTTGCAATCCCACTGGCGACGCTGTTCAAGGCGGTGCTGGATGCGTGGCCGCGGCAGGAGCCTGTCGTCGCGCCGCTGTTGTAGCGGTTTAGCCTTCTGTGGTGAGCGGGCAAGCCCGCTCACCACAACAGCCCACTGCGTTTCAGGCTTTGTTCAAAGCCTGCGCCGCCGCCAGAACCGCATCCACATGGCCCGGCACTTTCACGCCACGCCATTCCTGACGTAGCACGCCGTCCTTGTCGATGAGGAACGTGCTGCGATCCACACCCAGGTATTCCTTGCCGTACAGCTTCTTCAGCTTGATCACATCAAACAGCTGGCAGACCGCTTCATCCTTGTCGCTGATCAGCTCGAAGGGGAATGCCTGCTTGCCTTTGAAGTTCTCGTGAGATTTCACGCTGTCCCGCGACACGCCAAACACTTCGGTGTTGGCCGCTTCGAATGCTGCGTACTGGTCACGGAACCCCTGGCCTTCGGTGGTGCAGCCGGGCGTGCTGTCTTTCGGGTAAAAGTAGATCACCACTTGCTTGCCCTTGAGGGCTGCAAGGCTGAAGGTCTGGCCGCTGGTGGCCTGGGCTTCGAAATCGGCTACCGGTTTGTCGATGACTACCGCCATGAAAACATCCTTACATTGGGTTCTGTGGGCGCCATGGCTCGATCAGTGCGTCGAGGTTCAGGGCATCGGCGAAATCCAGGAACTGATCGCGCAGCCAACTGATCTGCACGCCGGCCGGCAGGGTCACGGTAAACGTGGCGTTCAGCATGGTGCCGCCGGTTTGCGGGGCCTGGTAGGTGTCACAGGTCAGGTTCTCCAGCTCGACGTTGTGGTCGATGAAGAACTGGCACAGCTCGTTGACGATGTCCGAGCGATAGGCCCGAGCTGACATACGCCACATAAGGCAGGGCCTGGGGACGATTCTCCAGAGCCGCACTGCGCACCACATTGACCGTGAAGTCATGCTTCTTGGCCAGGCCCGGCAGGCCGGTTTCCAGGCGCGCCAGGGCATCCCAGGTGCCGGAGATCTGCAGGACCAGTGCGCTGCACTCGCCGTGACGGGTCAGGCGGGAGGTCACGACGGCGCAGCGGTTTTCATGGCTGGCGCGGCACAGGACGTTGGTCAGCTCCATGGGGTTGGCGCCGAGGGCACTGATAACAAGGAATTGTTCGCGAACTGTGGGGGTGGACATGCAGCCTTCCTAAAACGATGAGCGGTCGATACTGTGCGGGCTGTATCGATCAAAGGATGAAGGGTAGCGAAAACCGTCGCCAAGGGATAGGAGGTGGCGTTTTCATTGCGTGATCGGCTCGATTTCACTGTGCTCCAAGGCAGGCTTTGGCCCGATGATGGCATTGCCCGTCGTTTAGTTGCGCCATAACGCATCCTCAGGCGGTACTTCGCTTGTGCAAGCATCTTGGCGCCAGTACCATTACGGCTCTCTTTTTCCGGCAGGAGCGGTTGCATGATTGCGGGCAGTATGGTGGCACTGGTCACACCCATGGATGCACAAGGTCATCTCGACTGGGACAGCCTGGGCAAACTGGTGGACTTCCACCTGCAAGAAGGCACCAACGCCATCGTGGCGGTCGGCACCACCGGTGAATCGGCCACCCTCGATGTGGAAGAACACATCCAGGTCATCGAATTCGTGGTCAAGCGCGTCGCGGGCCGTATTGCCGTGATCGCCGGTACGGGCGCCAACTCGACGCGTGAAGCGATCGAGCTGACCAAGAACGCCAAGAAGGCCGGCGCCGATGCCTGCCTGCTGGTCACTCCGTACTATAACAAGCCGACCCAGGAAGGCCTGTACCAGCACTTCCGCGCCATCGCCGAAGCGGTCGATATTCCGCAGATCCTCTATAACGTGCCAGGCCGCACCGCGTGCGACATGCAGGCCGCGACCGTGATCCGCTTGTCCACCGTGCCGAACATCATCGGTATCAAGGAAGCCACCGGCGACCTGCAGCGCGCCAAGGACATCCTGGCCGGCGTGAGCAGTGATTTCCTGCTGTATTCCGGTGACGACGCCACCGCCGTAGAGCTGATCCTGCTGGGCGGCAAGGGCAACATCTCCGTGACCGCCAACGTGGCTCCGCGTGCCATGAGCGAAATGTGCGCCGCCGCCATTGCCGGTGACGCCGTGACCGCCCGCGCGATCCACGAGAAGCTGATGCCGCTCAACAAGACACTGTTTATCGAATCCAACCCTATTCCCGTGAAGTGGGCACTGACTGAAATGGGCATGATGCCGGACGGTATCCGTCTGCCGCTCACCCGTCTCAGCGAAGCCTGTCACGAACCGCTGCGACAGGCCCTGCGCCAGTCCGGCGTCCTGGTTTAATTGAGGAAGCACTACGCATGAAGCGATTGGCCGGACTTTCCGCACTTGCCTTGATTATCTCCAGCACCAGTGGCTGCGGTTGGATCTGGGGCCCGGAAGGCTACTTCCGTGACCGCGGTAGCGATTACCTGGAAGCCCAACCTACCAAACCGATGGAATTGCCGCCGGGCGTCAACGTTGCCAAGCGCCTTGACCCGTTGCTGCCGATTCCGCGTAACGTCGCCGACGACACCACCAAGGGTGAGTACGTGGTGCCACGTCCACAGCCGATCTCGGCCGTGGCGGATGCCAGCGACTACAGCCTGCAGAAGAGCGGTGATTCCCGCTGGATCGTGGCCCAGCGCCCACCTGCTGAAGTCTGGCCGGTGGCCGTGCAGTTCTTCCAGGACAACGGTTTCCGCATCGACGAGCAGCGTCCGCAGACCGGTGAGTTCACCACCGCATGGCAGCAAGGCAGCGAGCTGTCCGCCACCATGGCCAAGCGCCTGCAGGCCGGTGGTGTAGCCGCCGACAGCGAAGCCCGTGTGCGTGTGCGCATCGAGCCAGGCGTGCAGCGTAATACCAGTGAAGTCTACGTGGTCAGCGCCGAGCGTCCGGCCGGCAGCACCGCCAACGTTGATTTCACCAATCGTTCGGTCAACACCGGTGTCGACTCGGCCCTGGTCGACGAGATGCTCGCCAGCATGAGCCGTATCTCCGAGAAGGGCGGTTCGGTTTCCCTGCTCGCCGCACGTGATTACGACACCCCGAGCCGCGTCAGCCTGACAGAAGACGGCAGCGGCAACGTGGTGCTGAACCTGGGTGAAGACCTCGACCGTGCCTGGGCCAGTGTTGGCCGTGCGTTGGAACAGGGCCCTTGGCGTGTAGAGGACATCAACCGCAGCCTGGGCCTGTACTACATCAACGTGGCTGAAAAGGCCGAGCGTAAAGATGAAGAGCCAGGTTTCTTCAGCAAACTGTTCGGCAGCCAGCCGACCAAGGAAGAAATCGAGACCCGTGCCGAGCGTTACCAGGTTCGTTTGAGCAAGGTTGGCGAAAGCGTGCAGGTCACCGTCGAGAAGAACATCAACACCGTTGCACCCGCCGAAACAGCGCGCAAAGTGTTGGGCGTGATTCAAGACAACCTGGGCTGATCCGGTGCGTTTTGCCGTTCTCGGCAGCGGTAGCCAAGGGAACGGTACGCTGGTCGCCCACGACGACACGTACGTGCTGGTGGATTGTGGTTTCTCGTTACGGGAAACCGAGCGGCGCCTGCTGCGCCTGGGGGTTCACCCCGCGCAGCTGAGCGCGATTCTGGTGACCCACGAACATGCCGATCACGTGCATGGCGTGGGTTTGCTGTCTCGGCGCTACAATCTCCCGGTGTACCTCAGTCGCGGTACCTTGCGCGGGATGCGCAAACCCATTGAACCCGCAGGCTTCCTGGCCGGTGGCGAGCAGCTGCAAATCGGTGCCCTGAGCATCGATGTGATTGCCGTGGCGCACGACGCCCAGGAGCCGACGCAATATGTCTTCAGCGATGGTGAGCGCCGCTTCGGTGTACTCACCGACCTGGGTTCCTACTGCGCCAAGGTGTTGGACGGTTACCGCGATCTCGATGCGTTGATGATCGAGTCCAACCACTGCCGAGACCTGTTGGCTCGCGGCCACTACCCCCGCTTTCTCAAGCAGCGGGTGGGCGGCGAACTGGGACATTTGAACAACCACCAGGCGGCGTACCTGGTGTATGAGTTGGGCTGGCAAGACTTGCAACACCTGGTCCTGGCCCACCTGAGCAGCAAGAACAACCTGCCGCAGCTGGCCCGGCAATGTTTTGTCGACACCCTTGGGTGCGACCCGGACTGGCTGCAACTGGCCGATCAAGATTCAGGGCTCGACTGGCGACACATCGCCTAGCCCACCATTTAGCAAGCGGAGCCCATCATGGAAAAACGTGAAGAACTCTACCGCGGCAAAGCCAAGTCGGTGTACAAGACCGACGACGCCAACCGCCTGATCCTGCTGTTTCGCAACGACACTTCGGCGTTCGACGGCAAGCGCATCGAACAACTTGATCGCAAAGGCCTGGTGAACAACAAGTTCAACGCCTTCATCATGCAGAAACTCGAAGAGGCCGGCATTCCGACCCAATTCGACAAGCTGCTGGGCGACAACGAGTGCCTGGTCAAGAAGCTCGACATGATCCCGGTGGAATGCGTCGTGCGTAACTACGCCGCCGGCAGCCTGGTCAAGCGCCTGGGCGTGGAAGAGGGCCTCAAGCTCAACCCCTACACCTTCGAGCTGTTCCTGAAGGACGACGCCAAGGGCGACCCGTTCATCAACGAATCCCACGTCGTGGCATTCGGCTGGGGCACCGCTGAGCAACTGGCACGCATGAAGGAGCTGTCCCTCAAAGTCAACGACGTGCTGAGCAAACTGTTCGACGACGCCGGCCTGCTGCTGGTGGACTTCAAGCTGGAATTCGGCGTGTTCCACGACGGCTCCATCGTCCTGGGCGACGAATTCAGCCCGGACGGCTGCCGTCTGTGGGACAAAGACACCAAGAAGAAGATGGACAAGGACCGCTTCCGCCAGGGCCTCGGTGACGTCATCGAAGCCTACGAAGAAGTCGCCAACCGTCTGGGCGTACCGCTTTAATCGACGCAAGCATCTGATAGCACGGAAAAAAATCGCCTCGAAGCTTTGCTTTCCTGATTCACGCTGTTATGATGCGCGCCGTTGGAGAGATGCCAGAGTGGCCGAATGGGACGGATTCGAAATCCGTTGTACCTTCACCGGTACCTAGGGTTCGAATCCCTATCTCTCCGCCATTATTGAATACGACTAAGCCCCTGAAATGGTTGAACATTTCAGGGGCTTTTTCGTTGTTGGGGTTTGGTTTAGGGCAAATTTAGGGCAAAAAGGCGCCTCATCTATGGAGAGGCGGACGCTTCTGATGAGCAGCTTTTGCTTCAATAGCTGAGCCTGGAACAGCTCGATGTCGCTCTTGCTGAAATCGACGATCCTCGACTTCCCAAACTTGCTCTCGACGTGCACAGCCTTGCTCTCGTAGTTGATCACCGTGCTGGCAGCCTTTAGCGCGCTGCACTTCCAGCCAGCGGTCTATACCTTCTTTCACGGTTCGCTTGGTTGCAGCATCAAGGCGAGCAGGGCCAGCGGTTAGCCAAGTTGGCGAGCCTGCGTTACTTGCCGGAGCGGGAGCTGTCTGTAGCTAAACAGATACAGCTGCTGGGGCTGGAAGATGCGGCAGATAGAACCTATCGCAATTGGGTGCAACGGATGCATGGGCGGGTGATGTTGGAACTGTTACGGCGTGCGGAGCGACATGTTGTCTGACCATCCGTCTGGAGGAAATACTTCAACCCTGTATCGAGGCCGCACCAACCAAGCAGTAAAAAGAATGGTCGTTTTTTTCGCTTTGCTGGTTTTCCGCTGAGGTGTAGAACGTTGCTCGGTTGTACGCTCTGCGTCAGAGGCGTCATTCAACCGGCCAATGCGTTCAGCACATGCACCGGGTCATTGTGGATCGCCTTCAGCAACGCCTTAGCTGGCCCCGTTGGGTCTCGGCGACCTTGCTCCCAGTTACGCAGCGTACCCAGTTGAACATCAATCAACGCTGCGAATTTAGCTTGGGTCAGCCCAGTCGCCTTACGAATTTCTTTGACCCGCATTGCGTCAACGTGAAACTCGCGGGAAGGCTCACGCTCACCGCGCAGTATCTCGTTCATTTCCTCAACGCTTTCCATCAGTTCATCAAAAAATTTGCTCATGGTTATCTCCAGTGTTCGATTGCAACCTTCAACGATTTACGCTCGTCAGCGGTAAGGTCTTGCTGTTCATTCTTAGGGTAGATCATCAAAAAAACGATCTTTGATGCCGAGACAAAGTGGTAGTAAATCACCCGCGCTCCACCTCGTTTGCCGTGGCCCTTGGCCGCAATCCGAATCTTGCGCACTCCGCCTGTGCCTTCAATTACATCACCGGCTGATGGATTCACGATCAGCACATTTTGAAACGCCATATAGGCATCGTCGTCGATCAGTTCTTTGACACGATGGGTGAAACCTGAAGTCTCGATGAAAATCATAGCTAATGTACGCCATTGGCTTAGTTTTCGGCAATGCTAATCCCGTATACGTCAGCGTGCATCCGATGAGTTGTAACTGGTTTTTAACGAGTCTTGATGTATCGGAGGGCTGTCGATATGCCATCCAGTAAAGACCCCACCGCTTGGGCCGTTGGGCGTCCCTCAGGGCGCACGTGACGTGTTCCAATTGCTATCCCAAGCTGGGTGGGTGAGCCCGTCCTTGTTGACCAACCTGAAGAATATGGTCGGTTTTCGTAATATCGCCGTTCATGAGTATCAAACCCTTCAATTGCCGATCACCGTTGCGATCATCACTCAGCATCTAGGGGGGGTTCTGGCGTTTAGCTCATTTATTCTGACTAAGGATGCAAGTCAGTCAGGTGCCACCCCAGACACTCATCCCCATTAAACGAAAAAGCCTGCTGAGCTCAACACTCAGCAGGCTTTTTAGTCAGTACTTGTCTGGTCAGGCAGCTTGCGCCGCCAAGCTATTGCTGACATTGCGCCCCAGCACCAGCACCGTCACAAAACCCACGCCCACCAACGCCGTCGCCAGGCTCAACAGCACCGAAGTGCCCATCTGATCAACGATCCGCCCGCCAAAGAACGACCCCAGCGCAATGATCACCTGGAACAGCGCTACAAACAGTGGCATACCACGCTCCACATCCTTGGGCGCTACCACAAACATCCAGATGCTGGCGCAGGCCGGGAAGGCGCCGAAGGCGAAGCCCCAGAGCGCGATCAGCATGGCGGCGCCGGTCAGGCCGGTGGCGAAGTAGGGGAACAGGGCGGTGCTGGTGCCGATCATCAGCGCGACCAGCAGCAGGGTGTAGCGCACGCTGCGGTTGGCGGCGAAACCGGCAAAAATGTTACCCGCCACACCGGCTATGCCAAACATCAGCAGCAGTGAGCCGATGGTCGGGCCATCGAAGCCGGAGCTGTTCTTGAAGAAGGGTGCGACGTAGGTGTACGCGGCAAAGTGCGCCAGGCCGATCAGCAGTACCGCGATCAAGCCGACCCGAGCCCGTGGGTTGATGAACAAGGCTGGCAGGTCGCTGACAAGAATGGCTTTTTCCGGCTTGAGCAATGGCAGCAGGAGGACCTGAGCCAACAGCACCGGCAGGCCCACCAGCGCGGTGACCAGGAAGGTCATGCGCCAGCCCATCAGGCCGCTGAGCCAGGTGCCGACCGGTACGCCGAGTACGGTGGCGAGGGTTACCCCCATCATGATGATCGAAGTGGCCTTCGCGACGTCCACGCCTTTGGGCGCCAGGCGGCCGCTGAGGGCGATGGCCGTGGCCCAGAAACCGCCGATGCTGATGCCCAGCAATACGCGCCCGAACAACAGCAAGCTGAAGTCGCTGGCGAAGGCCACGACCATGTTGGCGATGATCATGATCAGCGTCAGGCCGATCAGCAGGTAACGGCGGTCCATGGCGCCAATGATCACTGACAGCAAAGGTGCCGCGAGCGCAGCCATGATGCCGGGCAGGGTGACCATCAGGCCGGCGTGGCCGGCACTGATACCCAGGTCTGCGGCAACGTCGTTGAGAACGCCCACGGGTAGGAATTCGCTGGTCACCAGGGCAAAAGCGCCCACGGCGACCGAGAGGATCGCCAGCCACTGCTGTTTGACGCTTTGTTGATTATGTTCGGGGAGGCCGCGAGGGGACTGGCTGGCACTTGGCATGGTGTTGGGTTCCAGGGTGAACGTCGCCCGAAGTGAGGCGAGGGGGAGGGAAAGTGGAGGCGATTATAGGAATCAGTGCTGGAAATCGGGCAGGCGCTCGTTTCGATAGTAATCATCAGTGCTATCGATGCGACGCTCTAGCACGCACTACGTGACCCATGCACCTTTCAGGCGGACTTCTCAAACATTGCCTACAGGCAGTGCATTGCGATGCCACCGGCGACTGATTAGTGTGTGGTTGCGCACACGATCAGGCGCTTCCCACTGCAAAGGAGTTGCAGCATGAGCAAAAACACCAAGAAAACCTCGGGCAAGATCGCGACATTGGCAGCGGATACGCTCAACAGCCCAACCTCATCAGTCATTGCCAGAAGTCTTGCCGCTTCAGCGCTAGCCCAGAAAGGCACCGACAAGCAGACCAGCGCAGAGATGGAGGAGACGGCTGGCAAGGTGCTGGGCAGCGATAAATACAACGAAGACACGAAGGCGCTTGCGGCGTCGGTGCTTTCTCAGGCCAATAAAGCGCGTTGACGCTGAGTCACTTCGATTAGGTCGGGAAAGTCCCCGTGGTCTCATCGACCACGGGGGCCAGGTTCGCTCATCGCGCGAGTTTTTCAGAAAGACTGTCGATAAATACCGTTTCCGCCCGGCTCATCTTCTGTTCCCGGTTCCACAGCAGATGGATGTCCACGTCCGTAATGCCCTCGTCCGGCGGTAGCCGCCACAGCAGTCCATTCTTCACATCGTCCGCCACCACATGGATCGGCAGGCAGCCAAGACCAAAGCCGGCGATCACCAGACGCCGCACTTCTTCCAGGCTTGAGGACGACGCCACAATCCGCCCGCTGAACCCCTGCTGGTCGCGGAAAATCGTCAATGGCGAGAGCATTCCGCCGATCTGGTCACTGGTGAAGCTCACGAAGTTCTCCGACTGCAGATCGCCCTCCGCCAAACCACTGCGCCCGAACAGCGGATGATGGCGGCCACAAAAAAACGCATAGCGCTGGCGCAGGAACAGGTGCTGTTCCAAGCGGGGCTGCGGTCGGCGGTTAAGACTCAGCCCGAGGGTCGCGGTTTTTTCCAAGAGTGCGGCGACGATGTCCGAGCTGCGCATCACCTCGACTTCCAGGTCGACCCGAGGATGCTCACGATGAAAATCCGCCAGGAATTCATCGAAGGTGTCCGAGTTGATCCGGCTGATCATCAGCAAGCGCACTTTGCCGATCACTTCATCACCGGGCTTTTGCAGGGCATTGCTCATCTGCGACACCTGGCCGTACATCTCGCCGGCGATGGCGAAGATCTGCTCGCCGGCCTCGGTCAACACAAAGCGCGGACCACGGCGGACGATGAGTTGGCAATCGAGCTGTTCTTCTAGGCGCTTGAGCGCCTGACTGATCGCCGGCTGGGTCAGGTGTAGGCGGGCGGCCGCGCGGCTGATGCTCAGCTCCTGGCCAATCACACGGAAGGTGCGCAGCAGATTCCAGTCCAGGCGGTCGTTGAGCAAGGGGTGAATGTCGCGGCGGGCTTCGGGCATGGCGCAGCTCGATAATAAGCAGGATTTATAATTGGAATAATAAATAGAAAATTGACTAATCATAGCCCCAAGACGATAAATCACCCTCAACAAGCGCCATCAGAGCGCATGCGTTCGACCTTTCTCCTGCCAAAAAAATAACCAAAGGAGCCAGCCCCATGAAGCCTTCCGCTTCGCCCCAGCCTCGCCGTGCTGCGGCCGCCGCTTTTATCGGCACCATGATCGAGTGGTACGACTTTTACATCTATGCCACCGCCGCGGCGCTGGTGTTTGGCCAACTGTTTTTTCCCTCCGAAGACAAACTCTTCAGCACCATGGCGGCGTTCGGTACCTTTGCCGTGGGTTTCTTCGCGCGGCCGCTGGGCGGCATTGTGTTCGGGCACATCGGTGACCGGATCGGCCGCAAGAAATCCTTGGTGATTACCCTGGTGATGATGGGTGTGGTCACCGTGTGCATCGGCCTGCTGCCGACCTATGCGCAGATCGGTGCGGCTGCGCCGGTGTTGCTGATCCTGCTGCGTGTGGTGCAGGGTATTGCCGTTGGCGGCGAGTGGGGCGGGGCGGTGTTGATGGCGGGCGAGCATGCGCCGAAAGGCCGCCGCAACTTCTTTGCTTCCTTCGCGCAATTGGGCAGCCCGGCTGGGCTGATCCTGTCGCTGCTCGCGTTCAGTGCGGTCACCCGTCTGCCGGAAGACGCGTTAATGAGTTGGGGCTGGCGCTTGCCGTTCCTGGCCAGCGCGTTGCTGTTGGTGGTTGGCCTGGCGATTCGTCTGGGCGTGAATGAGTCGCCGGAATTTCTTGAAGACAAAGCCTTGGCGGAAAAAGCGCGGGCGATCAAGAAAGACCAGGCCCCAGTCATTGAAGTGCTGCGAACAGCCTGGCGTCCGCTGCTGCTGTGTATCGGTGCCAACACGTTGGGCATTGCCGGTGTGTATTTCACCAACACCTTCATGATTGCCTACAGCACTCAGCAATTGGGCCTACCGCGTTCGTTGATTCTGGAGTGCCTGTTCTTCGTCGCCATCATCCAGTTCTGCGTCCAGCCACTGGCCGCCTGGGTCGCGGAGAAGGTCGGTGCCACGCGTTTCCTGTGCGCAATGACGGTGCTGGCCATGGCTTCGCCTTATCCCATGTTCGTGCTGGTCAGCAGCGGCCAGGCGCCCTTGATCATCCTCGGCATCGCCTTGGCGGTGGTGTGCATGGCCTCGTTTTATGCCGTGATCGCCGGCTTCGTCAGCGGCCTGTTTGAAACCCGTGTGCGCTACACCGCGATCTCCCTGGCCTACCAGGTTTGCGGCGCGCTGGCGGGAGGTCTTACGCCGTTGATCGGCACCTGGCTGGCCCACGAATACCAAGGCCAATGGTGGCCGATGGCAGTGTTTTACAGCTTGATCGCGGCGGTCTCGCTGGTGTGTGTGCTGGCATTGTCGCGCCGGCATGCCACCGCCCACCGTCATGAAATGGCCCATAGCGTTTGATGGAGTTTGTGTAATGTTGAAGATCAATGGCGAGCGCCTGTGGGCCAGCCTGATGGCCATGGCCGAGATTGGCGCCACGGCACGCGGCGGCAGTTGCCGCCTGGCTTTGAGCGCCGAAGACAAAGCCGGTCGCGAACTGTTCAGCCACTGGTGCACGGCCGCCGGGCTGACCCTGAGCGTGGATGCCATCGGCAATCTGTTCGCCCGTCGTGCCGGAACGGACAAGGATGCGGCGCCTGTGATGATGGGCAGCCACCTCGACACCCAGCCCGAAGGTGGGCGTTTCGACGGTGTCTACGGTGTATTGGCGGGTCTGGAGGTGATCCGTAGCCTTGACGATCATGGGATCCAGACACGCAAGCCACTGGAAATCGCGGTATGGACCAACGAGGAGGGCGCCCGCTTTACGCCAGCCATGCTCGGTTCGGCGGTATTCACCGGCACCTTGGCACTGGACAAGGCCCTGGGCACCGCCGATGTCGATGGCATCTGTGTGGCCGAGGCTTTGCGTGCTACTGGCTACAACGGTTCACGCCCCTTGGGCGGTGCGGTGGATGCGTATTTCGAAGCGCATATCGAGCAGGGCCCGATTCTTGAGGACAACGCCAAGAGCATCGGTGTGGTCACCGGCGGGCAGGCCATTCGTTGGCTGGATGTGCGCGTCGAAGGCATGGCTGCCCACGCTGGCACTACGCCGATGCCGCTGCGTAAAGACGCCTTGTATGGCGCCGCACAGATGATCCAGGCGCTGGAAACGCTGGCGGCGGATTTTGCCCCTGAAGGCCTGACCACCGTGGGTGAATTGAGCATCGCCAAATCGTCGCGCAACACCATCCCAGGCCTGCTGAATTTCACCGTCGACTTGCGTCATCACCGCGACGGCGATATCGATGCCATGGAACAGCAGGTACGCCAGCAATTGCAGGCCATCGCCGAGCAACGCGGATTGTCCGTGACCGTCAGCCCACACTGGATCAGCCCGGCTACACCTTTCGACGCCGATTGCGTCGCCTGCGTGCAAACCGCTGTGGATGCCCTGGGTTATAGCCAACAACGCATCGTCAGCGGCGCCGGCCACGACGCCATCCACCTGGCGCGCTATTGCCCGACAGCGATGATCTTCATCCCTTGCGTCGGCGGCCTCAGTCACAACGAAGCCGAAGACGTGTTGCCCGAGGACGTGCGCCAGGGCACCGACGTATTGCTCAATGCCGTGTTGAAACGCGCCGGCCAGGTTCAGTAAGGAGATTTCTTCATGCGTACGTTTTTTCATCCCGAACAACTTTTGCATCATCCGCGCAGCTACTACTCCCGTGGTCAGATGCGTACGCCGCAGGAGGTTCCCGAGCGTGCCCGTAACCTGCTGTTAGCCGCGCAAACCTTGGGTTTCGACATCCTGCAGCCGCAGGACTACGGCCTCGATCCATTGCTGGCCGTACACGGTGCGCCCTACCTGGCTTTCCTGCAGGAAGCCCACCAACGCTGGAAGGAAATCCCCGAAGATTGGGGCGACGAAGTCATGTCCAATATCTTCGTGCGCGAACCCAACGCCCTGCGCGGCATCCTTGCCCAAGCCGCGCGTTACCTCGCAGATGGCAGTTGCCCGATCGGCGAACTGACCTGGCGCTCGGCCTATTGGTCGGCCCAGAGCGCCGTGGCTGCCGCCCAGGACATTCTTGATGGCGCACCGGCCGCCTACGCCCTCTGTCGTCCACCGGGCCACCATGCGCGTTACGATGCGGCGGGAGGATTCTGTTACATCAACAACGCTGCGGTAGCTGCCCAGGCATTGCGTGAAGGTTTCCAGCGCGTCGCCGTACTCGATACCGACATGCACCACGGCCAAGGTATCCAGGAGATTTTCTACGAGCGTGACGACGTGCTTTACGTCTCGATTCACGGTGACCCCACCAACTTCTACCCTGGCGTTGCCGGCTTCGCCGAAGAGCGCGGTAGCGCAGCAGGTGAAGGCTTTAATCTCAACCTGCCAATGCCCCACGGTGCCAGCGAGGCGGTGTTCTTCGAAAAACTGGAACTGGCCTTGGCGGCGGTGAAAAACTTCTCGGCAGATGTGCTGGTGCTGTCACTGGGTTTCGATATCTACGAGCTGGACCCGCAGAGCAAAGTCGCCGTTACACGGGAGGGTTTCGCGCGGTTGGGTGAGTGCATTCGCGGGTTGGGATTGCCGTGCGTGATCGTGCAGGAGGGCGGCTATCACCTGGAGACGTTGGATAGCAATGCGCGGGCGTTTTTTAATGGTCCGCAGGTTTGGGTGTGAGTGTATCGGGCACCAGCTCCAATATCCGGTCTCTGCCGCCTTCCGCCAGCAGGTAAGTCCCTCGTCCTGTCGGGACAATCGACTGTGGTGCTTTCAAGAACGAGAGAATGGTTTGCTGGCGCCCCTGTTTATCAATCAACAGCAGGCGTGCCCGATGGGTGGCGTCTTCGTTGACCCATAACCCGCGCTCATCGCACATCAGGAACGTGGGTTGGTTCAGGTTGGCCAGCACCACCGGGTCGCTGCCATCATCGGTCAGCTCACGTACCACACCTTTTTGCTTTTCGTTGTAGAGCAGGCGCCCATCTGTGCAGCGCACGATGGATTCGCCTTCCTGCACTTGGTCGCGCAACACGGTCAGGGCGCCGTCGCTCCAGCGATAACGCAGCAGGCGCCCGGTGGGTTTGCGGTCTTCGATGGCGTAGAGATCGTCGCCGTCATCCCACAAGCCTTGTACGCTTTCGCCTGTGAACAGTTCGGTGACGACGCCGTCCTTGAAGAAGCTGACGGGCAAATCGGCAGACTCCTGGCTGAACACCCAACCGCCACGGGTCGGGACGATACCATCCGGTTTGGACAGGTTGGTCACCACCCCTTCACGGGTGCCGTCGGGGTGGATTCGCACGATGCTGCCTTTGCCCTTGTCGAGTTCCTGGCTGACCATCAACGAGCCGTCCGCCATGGGCATCAGCGAGGCGGCCTTGGGCACGTCACGGTGTATGACTCGCACGTTCCAACCCTTGGCGGCACTGACGGGGTAGTAACTTTGCCAGGCAAAAAAGCCCAGGGTGGCGACGCACAGTAGGCCTGCTGCACGCACGCCATACCGGAGTGCAGAGTGTTTTTTTGCGGAGTGAGTCATCGATGATTGCCAGCAGTCAGTCGCGGGGGAGAGAGCCGATCACCCTACCAAGCTTAACGATGAACTTCACCCACGTTGAACCCGGTGTCCCCTTTTAACGGTGCTTAACGCTCTGCCTCCAAGCCCTGCCGGAGCTTTTCCAGCAATTCATCGATATGAAAGGGCTTGGTAATCAGGTCCATGCGTTCACCCAGGAAGTTCTGTCGGTTGGCCGCATTCTCGGCGTAGCCGGTCATGAACAGGATGGGCAGGTCGGCACGCAGGACGCGCGCATGGTCGGCCAGCTCACGACCGGTCATGTAGGGCAGGCCGACATCGGTGAGCAGCAGGTCGATGGAAGGGGCGGCCTTCAGAAGGGCGAGGGCTTCGTCGCCGTCCGCTGCCAGGCTGCAGTGGTAGCCGGCATCCGTCAGTACCTCGGCGACAAAACTACGAACTGAAGGCATGTCTTCGACGATCAATATGTGTTCACCCTTGCTGTTGCCCGGCATCGGCATCGGCAGCGCCTTGGTGGCTAGGGTGGCGGGCCCCTCGGCGGCGGGCAGCATGATGGTCACTTCGGTGCCCTGACGGGTCACGCTACGGATCTGCGCATCGCCGCCTGACTGGCGGGCAAACCCGTAGATGGTCGACAGACCCAATCCGGTGCCTTGGCCCACGGGCTTGGTGGTGAAGAAGGGGTCGAACACCTTGTCGATCAGGCTGTTCTCGATACCGACACCGTTATCCCGCACCGACAGGGCGACGTAGGGACCGTTTTCCAGCTTGAGGTTGCCGTTGGAGTAAGCCGGATACGTCGTGACCCAGATAATCCCGCCCTGGGGCAACGCATCGCGTGCATTGATCACCAGGTTCAGCACAGCGCTTTCCAGCTGGATCGGGTCCACCATCGCCACGGCGGGGTTGGTGGTCAGCTCCAGTTTCAAGGCGATGTGTTCACCGATGGTGCGCACCAGCAATTCTTCCAGGGAACGGATATGCGCATTGATATCAATCGGCCGGGTGTCCAGTGGCTGCTGGCGGGCAAAGGCAAGCAGTCGGTTCGTCAGGCCAGCGGCGCTCAGGGCTGAACTGAGCGCGGCGTCGGCATAGCCCAGCACCTTGTCGGTGCGTTGGCTTTCGATACGTTTTTTGATCAACTCCAGGCTGGTGATGATGCCGGTCAGCAAGTTATTGAAGTCATGGGCAATGCCCCCGGTGAGCTTGCCCAGGGCATCCATTTTCTGCGCTTGGAGCAACTGCGCTTCGGTTCGCGCCAACTGGGTGGCGGCGTTGGCCAGCTCGGCCTGCTGGTGGCGTTCGCGATGGCGATGTTCGGTGACATCTTCGACAAACACCAGGCTCAATTCGGCACGGTCATAGGGCGAGATCTGCCACTCGGTTTCGCGCAGTTGCCCGTCGACCTTCATCTGCAGCGTTCCCTTCCAGCGCTCACCGGCCCCCAGGCGCAGGCACAGCTCTTGGATCACCGCGAGTTGATCGGCGGCAAAGCATTCGAGCAGGGCGTCCGGATTGAGGTTGTCGTGGATCAATTGGGCGAACGCGTGGTTGCATTCGTGCACTTTCAGCTGTGCGTCCATCACCGCAATCGGTGCGCTGATGTTGAAGAAGATCTCTCTGAAGCGCGCCTCGCTTTCGCGTAGGGCATATTCGGTATCACGCACGCGCAACAAGGTACGCAGGGTCGCCAGCAACACGTCCGGGTCTATCGGGTGGATCAAGTAGGCATCAGCGCCGGCGTCCAGGCCAGTAATGATGTCGCCGGTTTCGATGGACGCTGCAGAGACGTGTACCACCGGCAGCAAGGCCGTGGCCGGGTCGGCGCGCAAACGGCGGACGATGTCGAAGCCGCTCATGTCGGGCAGGTTGACGTCCAGGACCAGGGCATCGATTTTCCCGCTGGCGATGAGGTCCAACCCCTCCTGGCCGGTGCCCGCTTCCAGCACCCGGTAATGATGACGCTCAAGGCGCCGGCGCAGGGCGTAGCGCGTGGCGGCGTTGTCGTCAACGATCAGTAGCTGAGTGTCACGTTTCATCGACGGTCTCGCTGGCGAGGGAAAAGGGAATGATCACAAAGAACAGCGAGCCCACCCCAGGTGTGCTTTCCACGCCCACCCGGCCACCCAGCAATTCGGCGAAACGCTTGCACAGCGACAGGCCCAGGCCGGTGCCGCGTAGACGTTTCTGCAGCGGCGAGTCAATCTGGGAAAAGTCTTCGAACAGATTACTGTGCAACTCGGTGGGAATACCCAGGCCAGTGTCCTGCACGGCAAAACGGATTTCGTGTGCATTCTCCATGCGCGCCGAGACCCGCACTTCGCCTTGCGCCGTGAACTTCAGTGCATTGGAGATGAAGTTACGCAGAATCTGCGCCAGCTTTTTGTCATCGGTGTAGAGCTTGGGCAGGCCGGACGGCTCTTCGAAGATCAGGTCCACCGAGCTTGCATCGGCAATCGGCCGGAACATGCCGCGCAACGCCGAGAACAGGTCGAACATATCGAACCAGGCCGGGGAAATACTAATGCGCCCGGCCTCGATCTTGGCCAGGTCCAGCAGGTCGTCGACCATCTCGCGCAGTTCGCGCGCAGAACTGCGGATGAAGCTGACCTGGGTATGCTGTTCCGGGCTCAACGGGCCGTCCAGCTCATCGGCCAGCAGACTGGTAATACTCAGGATCGAGCCCAGCGGTGTGCGGAACTCATGGCTCATGTAGGACAGAAAGCGGCTTTTGAGGTCCGATGCCTGGCGCAGTTGGTCGGCTTGGGTGTCCAGTTCGGCATACAGCGCTAGAACGCCCTGGTTGGTTTCGTCCAGTTCAGTGCGCAGGGCATCTGTCTCCAGGCGAAGGCGTTGCACTTCTGCGGCGAGCGAGGCAGGGGTGTCAGCCATCAATGGCCTCCAAGGCAATCACGAAGACCGTGACATCATCCCGGCCGCGACAGAAATCACGGTGCAGGATAGCGGCGATCAGGGCAGGGTGGCGGTGGACGAGTCCAGGGTAGTCCAAGAGATTCCAACGTGATTGCAGGCCGTCGCTGTACAGAATCAGCAATTGGCCGCCCACCTGAGCGTAGTCGAAGGCATGGGCCTTGCGAAACTGCACGCCCACGATGCCGGGGTGTGAGGCCAGGCCACGGGACTTGTCCGGCGCGACCAGGCTGGCGCCGATATTGCCCACGCCAGTGAACTTCAGGTTATCGGCTTCGGCATCATACTGGGCCACGGCCAGGGCGCCGCCACGGGTGCCATTCATGCCGATGTGTATATCGTTCATCAGAATCGTCGAGTCCAGAAACGCGTTCTGGGCAAATACCGTCTCTCCTGCTCGGGCGGCACGCTCGGCAAATTCGCCATGACCGAGTCCGTCGGCCACCATCACACTGAAGCGGCCAGGTTCGATTGCCAGGTGCCAGGCGTCGCCGCAATGCGGATCCTCGTGCAGTGAATGCTGGCTGACCCCGTAGCGAATGTCCTTGGCCAGTGAGCCGCGGGGGTACAACCTGGCCAGGATCGCCGTGCCACGAGGGTCGGCGTACACATCGAACACCTGGGCCAGGCGTGAAATCGCCCCCAGGCCAATGCCCTGGGTGCCGCCGGTGGAGTAGCCGTCCACCAGGCAACTGTTCAGGTCGAAGCCTTGGCCACGGTCGATGGCCACCAACTCGACACCACCGTTACCGGTGGCGCGCAGATGCAATTGACCATGGTCGGCGTGCTTCAAGACATTGCTGGCCAGTTCCGTGGCCACCAGGGCCACGCGTCCGGCGTCGGTATCGTCGAAGCCCAGGCCTTCGGCGAGTTGCTGCGCGGTGCGCCGGGCATGGCCGATCTGGCTGGTGTCTTCAATCAACAATACATGCGTCAGGACGCTGGGGATGTTCAGGCCCATCGGGTGATCGTCACGCGGGTGCCTTTGCCGGGTGTGGTGTCCAGTTCAAATTCATCCACCAGGCGCTTGGCGCCGGTCAGTCCCAGTCCCAAGCCGCTGCCGGAGGTCCAGCCGTCGGTCATCGCCAGCTTCAGATCGGGAATGCCCGGGCCTTCATCGCGAAAGGTCAGGCGCACGCCGAAGCGGTGGTCTTTTTCGATCACCGCCCAGTCCATGTGGCCGCCCTTGCCATACACCACCGTGTTACGGGCCAGTTCACTGACCGCCGTGACCAGCTTGGTCAGGTCGATCAGGCGCATGCCGCAGTCCTGGGCCAACTTGCGCACCAGTTGTCGAGCCAGCACGACATCCTGTTCGATCAGCACCGGGTGGGTGCCATTGCTGGCTTGGGTCATGAGCGTTCTACCCGGTCGCGCAGCAGTTTCATGCCGCGCTCGACATTCAATGCAGTGGCCACGCCGGGCAGGGTCATACCCAGTTCTACCAGGGTGATAGCCACGGCCGGTTGCATGCCCACCAGCACGGTCTGGGCATCCATGATGCTGGACAGGCCGGAAATGGTGCCGATCATGCGCCCGATGAACGAGTCGACCATGTCCAGCGCCGAAATATCGATCAACACGCCTTTGGCCGAGGTGCGGCTGATGCGCTCGGACAAGTCGTCCTGCAAGGTCAGTGCAAGCTGGTCGTGCATGTCCACCTGGATGGTCACGAGCAAAAACTCGCCCATCTGCAAAATAGGGATGCGTTCCATGCTCAGACAGCCTTGGTGACGGTGACGCCGAGGCGTTTGAGCGAGAGGGCCAGAGCGTCGGCCAGGTTGGCCTTGGTGACCACGCCTTGCAGGTCGAGGCCCAGGTGCACGATGGTCTGGGCGATTTGCGGGCGCACGCCGCTGATGATGCAATCGGCACCCATCAGGCGGATCGCGGTCACGGTCTTGAGCAGGTGCTGGGCGACCAGGGTGTCGACAGTCGGCACACCGGTAATGTCGATAATCGCGATTTCCGCGCCGGTGTCGACGATACGTTGCAGCAGCGACTCCATCACCACCTGTGTGCGCTGCGAGTCCAGGGTGCCGATCATCGGCAGGGCCAGCACGCCGTCCCACAGCTTGACGACTGGGGTGGAGAGTTCCAGCAATTCTTCCTGTTGGCGTTTGATCACCGATTCGCGGGACTTCTGAAACGTGCGGATGGTGTGCATGCCCAGTGCGTCGAGCAGCTCCGATATCTTCAACAGCTGTTCTGCCAACTGCACAGGTTGATCGGCATATACCTGTTGGAGCAGGGCGAACAGGGGGCCTTTAAGGGCGAAGATAAAACTGGCGGTTTGTTGCGAGTCCTGACCGGCGAGGGCGCGACTGTGAGAAAGTTTTTCCAGGAATACACGGGTTTGCGCCCAGTTTTCGTGGTCGGTATTCTGGGAACCGCCCAGTTGCAGGGCCTCAGTCAGCAGATTCAGGAACTCATGGGTCTGCTGTTTGATATCGTCGCCTTTGATGTTGCGCGTAGCGCCCGAGGCCTCGAGGCTGGCATTCCATTCGTCAAGGAGGGCGCTTCGATTATCCAGCAGAGCCTGAATTGTGTTCGTTTGCAAAGTTGCCACGGGTAACCTCCTTGAATGCCTTAGATGAACTTCACGCAATTTATACTAAATAGAACCGTTTTGAAGTATTTCGCCGAATTTTCCGAACATAAACGGACAGGTCACACCCATGGCGAATCCAGCATTTGATTTCGATCAGCTTTCGCTGCACTCCAGCGACGCCAGATAATCCTGGCCGCCGTAATACAGGCCCAGGATCGACACCGTTTCGCTGGCAGCGTTCAGCACGAACGCGATGACCGTGGTGCGCCGATAGTGAGTGATGCGCAAGTCTTTGAGCAGGTCATCACGGCGGGTGCCGCGCAAGGGAAACAGGCAAAGGCCTTCGCAGTAGCGGATGAGGCTGTCGATAAAGCGTGCAGCTATAACTGGGGAACTGGCATCGCTGATGTAGTCTTCAAGGGCGTCGAGTTGCGCCAAGGCTTCAGGCGAAAAGGCTACCGCGTAACTCACGCTTTCCCGGTGCCTTTTCGCTGACGCTTGGCTGCCATGTGTTCTCGAACCTGTTCGACGGACAGCGCGCGCTCGGGCTTGGTCTTGAGGGCTGCCGCAGCTGGGATCACCTCGTCCCGCAGCCAGTCTTCCATGGCGCGATCACGTGCCAGCAATACTCTCAGGCCGTCGCGGATCACTTCGCTCTCGGATGCATATTCACCGGCCGCGACCTTGGCTTTGACCAGGGCCGCCATTTCGATGGGCAAGGTAATGCTCATTTGCTGGGTTGAGCGCATGTAGATGTCCGCCGAAGGAGGGTAGGATTCAATCCTACTTGACCACTGGCGTGATGCAAGAAGCAACTGATCGATGCCGATATCCAGCATCTCGTCGTCTGTCCAGAAGTAAGGGGTTTCCATGCGTGCTACATCTCCCGTTGTGAAGGTCAGGCCGCAAGTATTGACCCATTTCGGCGATTGCGTGGCCGCAAAAAACCCAATAACCCACTGATATGTATGACTTCATATTTGTAGCAGGGTCATTACGACAAGCCGCTCCCGGCATGCATGGCGCGCCATCGGCTCCCATACGATAATGCCCGCCACCTCGACCATATTGGCACTCCCGTGATCATCAACTTCGACCTCAACGACCTCCAAGCCTTCCGCGCCGTGGTAGACAAGGGTAGTTTTCGCAGTGCCGCCGAAGCTATCCGGATCTCGCAGCCGGCCCTCAGCCGGCGTATCGAAAAGCTTGAGACCGCCCTGGATGTGAAGCTGTTCGAACGCACCACGCGGCGCGTCAGCCTGACCATGGTCGGCCGCGCATTCCTGCCGCAGGTCGAGCGCATGCTCGACGATCTCGATGTCGCGCTCATGGGCATCAGCAATGTCGCGTCCACACGCATGGGCAATGTCACCATCGCCTGCGTGCCGTCCACTGCGTATTACTTCATGCCCCACGTGATCTCTGAATTCCACAAGTTGTATCCGAAAATTCGCCTGCGGGTGCTGGATGCCAGCGCCGGTGAAGTGTGCAATGCCGTAGAAAGTGGCGAGGCGGATTTCGGCGTGAGTTTCAGCGGCAGCCTGGCCGATGAAGTGGAGTTCGAACTGCTGCTGCAGGAGCGTTATGTGCTGGCCTGTCGCCGCGATCATCCCCTGGCCCAGCGTGACAGCGTGACCTGGTCCGAAGCCTACGAACACGACTACATCACCGTGGACAAGACTTCCGGCAACCGCTTCCTGCTCGACCAGGCGTTGCGTGGCGTGCGGGTGAAAAAGCCGAGTATCTGCGAGACGCACCACGTCACGACGATGATCGGGCTGGTGGAGGCAGGGCTGGGGGTCGCGATGGTGCCCTCGATTGCGATGCCGGCCGGCGAGCATCCGATCCTGGTGAGTGTGCCGCTGGTGGAGCCGCAGGTGATGCGCAATGTGGGCTTGATAAAACGCCGCGGGCGGACCTTGCCGCCAGCGGCGCTGGAGTTGGAACGGTTGGTGCGGGAGATGCCGTTTCGGTCAGCGTGACACCGAATCCAGGCCGGTGGCTTGTACCACCGGTTGCGCCTGGGGCGACGCCAGGTACTGCAACAAGGCCTTGGCCTGCTCAGGGTGTTCGGCATTCACCGGAATGCCGGCGGCAAAACGGGTCACCGATTGCACATCCTCCGGGATCTTGCCAACGTAGGTCACACCCGCCACCGGCAGCAATTCCGCGACCTGTTGCAAGCCCACTTCGTAGTCACCCTTGGCGACCTGTTCTGCCACCGGCAGGCGTTCGATCATGGTGCCTTTGGCGGGCATGCCGAGCTTCTTGAACAACTCCTTCTCGACATACACACCGCTGGCGCTGTCCGAGTAAGCCACGGATTTGGCCTTGCTCAGCGCGGCTTTCAATTCGGCATCCGTACCGATTGCAGGTTTGACCGCGCCGGCCTTCACCACCATCCCGATGCGCGAGTCCGCCAGTTCCACACGGGAAGCCGGGTCGACCTTGCCTTGTTTGATCAGGTCATCCAGGGCGTAGCCGACCATGATTACCACGTCGGCATGTTCGCCACGGGCGAGACGGTTGGGAATCGCTTCCGGCGCCTTGCCCATGGACGGACCCAGAATGGTGTCGAGGCTGTCACCGCTTTGCTTGGCGTACTGCGGGCCAAGCAACTTATACGCGGCGGTGAAACCACCCGACGTCATCACCTTGAGCTGTTCGGCCTGGGCCGACAGCGCCAGGGCGCCGAGGGCCAGGGCCGTCAGGGTCTTGAGCAACGGCTTCATCACGCCGCCTCCTGCATCACCTGGCCACGGGTATTGGCGCGACGATACAGCGCCAGGGTTGAACACAATGCGCAGGCGGCGGCGAACATCATCCAGTAGGCGGGCGAGGCCTTGTCTTCGGTGATGTGGATGAACCAGGTGGAGATCGCTGGGGTGAAGCCGCCGAAAATCGCAGTCGCCAAACTGTAGGCCAGGGAGAAACCTGCCACACGTACTTCTACCGGCATGATTTCGGTCAGGGCCGGGATCATGGCGCCGTTGTACATGCCGTAGAGGAAGGAGAACCACAGCAGGGTTTCCAGCATGTGGGCAAAGCTCGGCGCATTTACCACGTAGGACAATGCTGGATAAGCGGTCAGAACCGTCAGCACGGTCATGGCGATCAGCACTGGCTTGCGGCCGAAACGGTCGCTCAGGGTGCCGCCGATCGGCAGCCAGACAAAGTTCGACACCGCCACCAGCAGGGTCACCAACAGCGCGTCGGAGGTGCTCAATTGCAGCACGGTCTTGCCGAAGGTCGGCGCGTACACGGTGATCAGGTAGAACGCGGTGGTGGTCATGGCCACCATCAGCATGCCGCCGATGACTACTGTCCAGTTCTTCACCAGGGTCGCCAGCACTTCACGCATGGTCGGGCGATGCTTGCGGTTGGCGAACTCTTCAGTTTCCTGCAGGTTGCGACGCAGGATGAAGATGAACGGGATGATCACACAGCCGATGGCGAACGGAATGCGCCAGCCCCAATCGGCCACCACGGCGGGTTCCATCCACACGTTCAGGCCATAACCCAGTGCGGCGGCGACCACGATGGAGATCTGCTGGCTGCCCGATTGCCAGCTGGTGTAGAAACCTTTGCGGCCGGGCGTGGCCATTTCGGACAGGTACACCGACACACCGCCCAGTTCCGCGCCGGCCGAAAAGCCTTGCAACAGGCGGCCAAGCAGCACCAGCAGCGGTGCCCACAGGCCAATGGTGTGATAACCCGGCACCAGCACGATCAGCAGCGTGCCGCTGGCCATGATCGACAGGGTCACGATCAGTCCTTTGCGGCGACCGACGTCATCAATGTAGGCACCCAGGATGATCGCGCCCAATGGACGCATCAGGAAGCCTGCGCCGAACACGGCGAAGGTCATCATTAATGACGCAAACTCATTAGCGGCAGGGAAGAACGCGGCAGCGATGTAGGTGGCGTAAAAACCGAACAGGAAGAAGTCGAACTGTTCGAGGAAGTTGCCCGAAGTCACGCGGAAAACCGCGCCCACTTTCGAGCGGGCAGAGTCGGGTCGGGTAGGGCTAGTCATGGTTTTGTGTCTCCAGCGTTCTTTTTAAAGTGCTTGTTTCGCCTAAGACCGAGAATAGTGGCTGACACATTTAGAAATGATAAGTGACAAATTTGGATAGATTGATGCGCATTGGCTATCAATCAGTGGCGCGGTCAAAAATGCGTTCGCTGTTCTATGCTTAAGGTGTGACCAATTCTTACGGATGGGAGGTGGCGATGACTGACCAACAGAAACGGCGGGACGAGCCGGAGCGTGAACAACCCCGACAGCGGGAGGAAGAAAAACCGCAGACCTGGAAGCATCCGGATGATGGAACGGAGCTTTCCGAGCGGGATCAGGAGCGTCCGCTCAAGCCCTGATCAATGCGACGGTCTAAAGGCGATTCCGATGGGAGTTATCGATGTGTCATTCGATAACTCCCATTTTTTCGTCGGGAAATTATTTGACATATTTGATTTGTGATCACATATTGAGGCCATAAGAACGACAACACAGGTTTTGCCTCATGACAGATGGTCCGCTCCTCCTGCCCACCCTGCGCCAGGTGTCCCGCGATACCTTGCAAGACCAGGTCTACCGCCAGATCCGCGAAGCCTTGATGAGTGGCCGTTTCCAGCCTGGCCAGAAGCTCACCATCCGCGGTCTCGCCGAAGCGCTCGGTTCCAGCCCGATGCCAGTGCGCGAAGCGCTGCAACGCCTCAGCGCCGAAAACGCCTTTGAAGTCACCGAAACCTCCCGTCTGCGTGTGCGCCTGATGACGGTCGAACGCCTGCGCGAAATCCGTGATGCGCGGGTCGCCCTCGAAGGTTTGCTCGCCGAAAAGGCGGTGCTGCTCCTGCAAAAAGCCGACCTCGATGAAATCACCGACCTCTGCCAGCAGATGCAACACGCCGCCGACGAAGTCGACGTGTCGCGTTACCTGTGGACCAACTTCGCGTTTCACCGGCGCATCTACGCCGTGGCCCAGGCCGAGTTGACCATGGCTGCCGTGGAAAACTTCTGGCTGCACATGGGCCCGTGTTTTGCGCTGGTCGCCCCGGATAAAGCTCACCTGCAACGCTCGATGGAGGCGCACACGCGCATCGTCGAAGCCCTGGCTGCCCGAGATGGCGCCGGCGCCCGCGCGGCGGTGACCGATGACATCATGCAGGCCGCCGACTCCCTGGCGCGCCTGCTCGTCAAGAACGACCGTTCGCGGTCGTCTGCTTCAGGAGGTAAACGTGCATGAGTGTCCTACAACGGCTACAGCCCTATCCTGGGTTACGTGTGTTGATTTCCGGCGGGGCTGCCGGCATTGGTGAAGTGCTGGCAGCGGCGTATCTGGAAGCCGGTGCGCAGGTGCATGTGTGTGATGTGAGTGAGCCGGCCCTGGCTGCGTTTCGCGACAAATACCCAGGCACCGTCGCCACCCGCGCGGATGTCAGCGATGCCGCGCAGATCGAGGCGGTGTTCCAGGTGCAGCGCGAGCAGTTCGGCGGCCTCGATGTGCTGGTCAACAATGCCGGGATCGCCGGGCCTACCGGTGGGATCGATGCGATCAGCGACGCCGAGTGGCAAGCCACCATCAATATCAATCTCACCGCACAATACCGCTTTGCCCACCACGGCGTGCCGATGCTCAAGGAGTCTTCCCACGGCCACTTGCTGCATATCGCCTCGGTGGCGGGGCGCTTGGGCTACGCGTGGCGCACGCCCTATGCGGCGACCAAATGGGCGATTGTCGGCTTGATGAAATCCCTGGCCTCGGAGCTGGGCGAGAGTGATATCCGCGTCAACGCCTTGCTGCCCGGCATCGTCGAAGGCCCGCGCATGGACGGCGTAATCCGCGCCCGTGCCGAACAGGTTGGCGTGCCCGAAGCCGAGATGCGCCAGGAATACCTCAACAAGATTTCCCTTAAGCGCATGGTCACCGCCGAAGACGTGGCCGCCATGGCGTTGTTCCTCTGTTCGCCCGCCGCACGCAACGTGACCGGCCAAGCGATCAGCGTCGACGGTAACGTCGAGTACCTGTAAGCCACGCAAGAACACATCGCGCTGTACCCAGGATTTTTTTCATAAGAATAAAAGTCGGAGATCTGTCATGTCCAAAAATCGTCCTGTCATTATTACGTGCGCCGTTACCGGTGCGATTCATACGCCGTCGATGTCACCGCATTTGCCGATCACCGCCCAGGAAATTGCCGATGCCGCCATCGGTGCCGCCGAAGCCGGCGCCGCGATTGTGCACCTGCATGCCCGTGACCCCAACGACGGCCGCCCCAGCCAGGACCCGGCGCTGTTCGCCGAATTCCTGCCGCAGATCAAGGCCGCCAGCGACGTGGTGATCAACATCACCACCGGCGGCGCACCGACCATGGGCGTGGAAGAACGCCTGCAGCCGGTGATGCAGTTCAAGCCGGAACTGGCTTCGCTGAACATGGGCTCGATGAACTTCGGCCTGTACGAAATGCTCAACCGCTTTACCGACTTCAAGCACGACTGGGAACGGCCGTACCTGGAAGAAAGTGACGACCGGATCTTCCGCAACACCTTCCGCGACATCACCCACATCCTCAACTCCTGTGCCGAAAACCGTACGCGTTTCGAGATCGAGTGCTACGACATCGGCCACCTCTACACCGCTGCGCACTTCCTGGAACGCGGCCTGCTCAAGCCACCGTTGTTTATCCAGTCGGTATTCGGTTTGCGTGGCGGCATCGGCGGGCACCCGGAAGACCTGGCACACATGCGCCGTACCGCCGACCGTCTGTTTGGCGACGATTACGTGTGGTCGATCCTCGGCGCCGGGCGCGGGCAGATTCCGCTGGCGACCATGGGCCTGTCCATGGGCAGCAACGCGCGGGTGGGGCTTGAGGATTCGCTGTGGGACGGGCCGGGCAAACTGGCGGCGTCGAATGCCGATCAGGTCCGGCGCATTCGTACCGTGATCGAAGCCCTCGGTCACCGCGTCGCCACGCCGGATGAAGCGCGGGAAATCCTCGGGCTCAAGGGGCGCGATCAGGTCAACTTCTAACCCAACAAACCGCCGCGTCAAGGCGCGGCTTGCATCCCGCACAACAACAATAAGGGGATCACCATGCGTATCGAAGTGCTCGTCGACGTCAAGACCACCCTGGGCGAAGGCCCGGTGTGGGACGTCGAGCAACAACGCTTGTATTGGATCGACAGCGCTGACGGCCGCATCCTGCGCTGCACCGACGACGGCCGCGAACTGCGGGCCTGGGACGTGGGCCAGAAAATCGGCTCCATGGCCCTGCGCCGTGACGGCGAGTCGGCCATCGTCGCCCTGCAAAACGGCGTGCACACCCTCGACCTCAACAGCGGCGAACTCAACCTGGTCGCTGATCCGGAACCGCACCTGCCCAACAACCGCCTCAATGACGGCAAGGTCGACCGCCAAGGCCGCTTTATCTTCGGCTCCATGGACACGTTGGAAGACAGCGCCAGCGCCAAGCTTTACCGCCTGGACGCTGACCTGAGCCTGCACACCCTGGACGAAGGCATCATCGTGTCCAACGGCCCGTGCTGGAGCCCATCGGGTGACACCTTCTACTTCTGCGACACCTGGTCCGGCGAGATCTGGGCCTACGACTACGACCTGGCCACCGGCAACGTGAGCAACCGCCGCACGTTCGCCAAGGTCGATACCTCCGGCGGTGGCGCCGCCGACGGTTGCACCGTGGATGCCGAAGGCTGCCTGTGGCAGGCGCTGGTCTACGCCGGGAAACTGGTGCGCTACACCCCCGACGGCCACGTCGATCGCATCATTCAGATGCCGGTGAAAAAGGTTACCAGCCTGACCTTTGGCGGGCCGAACCTGGACACCCTGTTTGTGACCTCCATGGCCAAGCCGCCGCTGCCGCGTTTTCCGGCAGACGGCCAGCAGCGCGGAGCGCTGTTCGCCATTACCGGGTTGGGCGTGCAAGGAATAGCCGAGCGACGGTTCGCCAGCTAGCGCGTGTGTGTGACAAGGCATATTCCTTCGCAACCTTGTGTCAGTGCGCGCCCTCGCGCGCCTGGAGAGGCCCATGGCAACTATTAAAAAAGCGTCGCTGCGCAGTATTCACCGGCATTCCTGGGTGTCGCTGCTGGTCTGCTGGATGATCTGGATCCTCAACGCCTACGACCGTGAGATCGTGCTGCGCCTGGGGCCGACCATTTCCAAGCATTTCGACTTATCCGCCGACCAATGGGGCACCGTGGCCACGGTGGTGATGCTGGCCCTGGCGCTGCTGGATATCCCCGGTTCGATGTGGAGCGACCGTTACGGCGGCGGCTGGAAACGTGCGCGCTTCCAGGTGCCGCTGGTGCTGGGCTACACCGCGATCTCGTTTCTGTCCGGCTTCAAGGCGTTGAGCGGCAACCTCGCCACCTTCATTGCCCTGCGCGTCGGCGTCAACCTTGGCGCTGGCTGGGGCGAGCCGGTGGGGGTGAGCAACACCGCCGAATGGTGGCCGGTTGAGCGTCGCGGTTTTGCCCTGGGTGCGCACCATACGGGTTACCCGATTGGCGCGATGCTCAGCGGTATCGTCGCGAGTTTTGTCATCACCGTGTTTGGTGAGGACAACTGGCGCTATGTGTTCTTTTTCGCTTTCGTGGTGGCGCTGCCGCTGATGATCTTCTGGGCGCGTTATTCCACGGCCGAGCGCATCACTGCGTTGTACGTCGACATCGCCGCCAAAGGCATGACCCCGCCCGACAATGCCCCGGCCAGCTCGGTAAAAGGCGAAGCCTGGCGCACCTTTGTCGCCACCTTGCGCAACCGCAACATCGCCCTCACGGCGGGTAATACGATGCTGACCCAAGTGGTGTACATGGGCGTCAACATCGTGCTGCCGGCCTACCTCTACAACATCGCCGGATTGTCCCTGGCCGAGTCGGCGGGGATGAGCGTGGTGTTCACCCTCACCGGCATCCTCGGGCAACTGGTGTGGCCGTCGCTGTCGGACATCATCGGCCGACGCACCACCCTGATCATCTGCGGCGTGTGGATGGCGGCGAGTGTCGGCGCGTTCTACTTCGCCAACACCCTGACGCTGATCGTCGTCGTGCAACTGCTGTTCGGCCTGGTGGCCAACGCGGTATGGCCGATCTATTACGCCGTGGCCTGCGACTCGGCCGAACCGTCGGCGACGTCGACCGCCAACGGCATCATCACCACCGCGATGTTCATCGGTGGCGGCCTGGCGCCGGTGCTGATGGGCAGCCTGATCGCCATGGGCGGCGGCTGGACCACGCTGCACGGCTACACCGTGTGTTTCTTCGTGATGGCCGGCTGCGCCCTGGGCGGCGCGTTGCTGCAACTGTTTTCCCATCGCCCCCAGGCGTTGGCTATGCAACTCGACTCCTAGAACAACACCGATGCGCCCCCCAGCCCGGCTGGCGGGGCGCCAAGAGGAATTGCCGATGACTACCGCGACTTCCGCCCGCACCCCGCAGGCGTTGAACAAACTGATGTTCGTCAAGCTGATGCCCTTGCTGATCATCGCCTACATCCTGAGCTTCCTGGACCGCACCAACATCGCCCTGGCCAAGCATCACCTGGACGTCGACCTGGGCATTTCCGCCGCGGCGTACGGGTTGGGCGCGGGGCTGTTTTTCCTGACGTATGCACTGTCGGAAATCCCCAGCAACCTGATCATGCACAAGGTCGGCGCGCGGTTCTGGATCGCGCGGATCATGGTGACCTGGGGCCTGATCTCGGCGGCCATGGCCTTTGTGCAGGGCGAGACCTCGTTCTATGTGCTGCGCCTGTTGCTGGGCATTGCCGAAGCCGGACTCTTCCCCGGCGTCATGCTCTACCTCACCTACTGGTTCAACCGCGAACAGCGGGCACGCGCCACCGGTTATTTCCTGCTCGGCGTTTGCTTCGCCAACATCATCGGCGGCCCGGTGGGCGCGGCCTTGATGCGCATGGACGGCATGCTCGGCTGGCACGGCTGGCAGTGGATGTTCATGCTCGAAGGACTGCCGGCGGTGGCGTTTGCCTGGGTGGTTTGGCGCAAATTGCCGGACCGTCCGAGCAAGGCGCCGTGGTTGTCGGCCGAGGAAGCGCGCGGCATCGAACAGCGCATCGCCCAGGAAACCGAAGAGGGCGCGGGCGAGGGTGGTCACTCGTTGAAAAACTGGCTGACCCCGCAAATCCTGCTGGCGATCTTTGTGTACTTCTGTCACCAGATCACCATCTACACGGTGATCTTTTTCCTGCCGAGCATCATCAGCAAATACGGCGAGCTGAGCACCATGAACGTCGGCCTGCTGACTTCGTTACCGTGGATCGCGGCGGCACTCGGTGCCTTGCTGATTCCGCGTTTCGCCACGACGCCCGGACGCTGCCGGCGGTTGCTGGTCACAGGGCTGCTGACCATGGCGTTGGGCCTGGGCATCGCGTCGATATCGGGGCCGGTGTTCAGCCTGCTCGGTTTTTGCCTGTCGGCGGTGATGTTCTTTGTGGTGCAGTCGATCATCTTTCTGTACCCGGCTTCGCGCCTCAAGGGCGTTGCGCTGGCGGGCGGGCTGGGTTTCGTCAACGCCTGCGGGCTGCTCGGCGGGTTTGTCGGCCCCTCGGTGATGGGCGTGATCGAGCAAAGCACCGGCAATGCGATGAACGGCCTGAAGGTGATTGCGCTGGTATTGGTGGTGGCGGCGATTGCGGCGCTGCGGTTGCGCATGGGGCACGAGCCTGAGCGTGGCGCACAAGCCAGCGAAGCGTCCTACACGTAGACGCCGGCAACGCGGCTTTCTACACTGCGGCTTGTCTTGGGGAAAGGGGCAGGCGCCGATGAATCGCAATGAATTACGCAAGGCCGACATCAACCTGATGGTGGTGTTCGAAGCACTGATGCTGGAACGCAACGTGACGCGGGTGGCAGAGAAGCTGTTTCTCGGCCAACCGACCATCAGCTCGGCCCTCAACCGCTTGCGTACCTTGTTCAACGACCCGCTGTTCATTCGCGTCGGCCACCGCATGGAGCCCACCGCGCGGGCCGAGGAAATCATCCAGCATTTGTCGCCAGCGCTGGACTCGTTGTCCTCGGCCTTGAGCCTGACCCATGACTTCGACCCGTCGATCAGTACCATGACCTTCCGCATCGGCCTGTCCGATGATGTCGAGTTCGGCCTGTTGCCGCCGTTGCTGCGCGCCCTGCGCCAGGAAGCGCCGCAAGTGGTGTTCGTGGTGCAACATGTGGACTACTGGCGCATCCCGGATCTGCTGGCCTCTGGCGATATCACCGTCGGCATCACCCAGACCCGTGGCCTGCCAGCGAATGCCAAGCGCAAGCTGCTGCGCCATATCCGCCCGCGCATCCTGCGTGCCGATGCCTCGGACACACCGCTGACCCTTGACGAATACTGCTCACGGCCCCACGTGCTGGTGTCCCACACCGCCAACGTGGCGGGGTTCGCGGATGAATGGCTGGCGGAAATCGGCCGCAAGCGCCACGTGGTGTTGTCGGTGCCGCAATACAGCGCACTGCCGGCGTTGCTCGCCGGCACCGACCTGATCGCCAGCCTGCCGGACTACACCGCCGAGGCCATGGCCGTGTCGGGCCACCTGTTCTGCGAGCCATTCCCGTTCGAGACGCCGACCCTGGATTTGTCCATGGTCTGGCTCAGCCATGTGGACACGGACCCGGCCGAGCGCTGGGTACGCTCGCGACTCGAAGCGTTCATGAGTGATCGTGGGTTGGCGACCAAGGCCTGACTCCGTGGTATATCTAGGATTCTTCCTACCAAAGACTCGGAGCCCTACATGCCACACCTGCACCTGGAATACACCGCCAACCTGACGAACCTGGCCGTTGAGAAAACCCTGCTACGGCTCAACAACGTGTTGATGGTGTCTGGCCAGTTCGGTTCCGAGTTCGATATCAAAAGCCGTGCGGTCAAGGTCGAGACGTTCCAGGTGGGCACCTCCCTCGACCCTCGTGGTTTTATCGCGGTGAAGTTGTCACTGCTCAGCGGACGGTCGCCGCAGGTCAAGAAGCAGTTGTCGGAAAGCCTGTTGGCGGCCTTGCAGGATCTGGGCGACTGGCCAGCGGGCGTACAGGTTCAGCTGAGTGTTCTGTTGGTGGATATGGATCGCGATTCCTACAGCAAGGTCGCAATCGGTTAAGCCCTACAACAACCCCTGATCCGCACACACTTTCACCACCTGCTCACGAAACCAGGTATTGGCACTGTCCTGTCCACTGGTTTCGTTCCACTGCATCTCCAGGGTGAACCCCGGCAAGCCGTTCGGCGCTTCGCAATGGCCGAACACCGTGGACGGCGCCAGCAACTTTTGCACGCGACGGGGCAAGGTGACGATGAAGTCCGTGCCGGTGATCATCTTCAAGGCTGCGCTGTAGCTGTTGGCACGGGCGATGACCTGGCGCTTGTGGGCCTGGCGTGCGAGCCAGCCATCGATCATGTTGGTGTCGGAGGTCCACGGCGTGGGGAACACGTGGCGGCGCTCGACGAAGGATTGCAGGCTGAAGGCTGGCTCCCGTGGCGCCGAGCGTTTGTCGAATACGCACACCAAGTCGTCCTCCAGCAGCATCTGGGTGCGGAAGTCTTTGTGGGCGCGGTGGAAGTTGGGGCCGAAGCAGATCACCAGGTCGAGGCGACCTTCGCGCAGGTCGCCGGCGGGGATGTCGGTTTCCAGCTTCTGCACATTGACGATCACCGGCAGGTCGGCGCGGTCGAAGTTTTTCAACAGGCGCGGCAGGATCAACTGTTCGAAATATTCCGGCGCACACACGTTGAAGGTCACGGCCTTCAGCGTCGGATCGAAGGCTTGGCTGCCGGCGTGGCACAGGTTGATGCTTTCGAGGATCTTCTGCACATGGCCGTACATGGTGGTGGCCTTGTACGTCGGGCGCATGCCGGCGCGCGTGTTGATAAACAGCTCGTCTTCAAAACTGGTGCGCAGCTTCTTCAGGCTGTAGCTCACGGTGGACTGGCTGACAAACAGCGTTTCAGACACCTCGGTAACGCTGCTCTGGTCATAGACGGCGATAAACACCATCAAGTCCTGCATATCGAGCTTTCTGAGCAAGTTACTGTTTAGCATCGGTTTCGTCCGTAAACCCTTTGTACCGAACTCAGTACAAGACAGCACAAAAGCTTAACGGAACGAGCGTGCCAATAGAATGCTCTGTAGGGCGTTTCTATGTTTGGCGTGAGACAAATACTGTTTCCAACACGACCTCAGCGGATATGTCGTGCGTAATGCTTTGGGTTGAAGCGCGTCACGATCAACAGCATTACCACGATCACCGCCGTGAGCGACCACCAGGCCCATTCGAAGCTGCCCAGTTGATCGCGGATCATCCCGGCGATCAGCGGCGACAGGCCGGCAATCAGGTAGCCGATGCCTTGCACAAATGCGGTGAGGCCACCGGCGCGGCGCGGGTTGTCTAGGTGGTCGAGGGACAGGATCAGGCTCATCGGGAACAGGCCGCCGATGCCCAGGCCGAGCAGGCAAGGCCACAGCAGGCTCAGGTGTTGCGGACTGAGTATCAGGCCGCAGAAACCCAGGATGATCAGTACCAGCAACACCGCCACCACGCCGCGTTTATCCTGGCGACAGTTGGCGATGGCGGGGGTGATCAGGCCGGAGACGACTTCCATGGCCGTCAGGAAACCCAGCAGCAAGCCGGCGTTCTGTTCACTCCACCCTTGCTCCACGTAGTACGGCGCCAGCCAGGCGAGTACGCAGGTGTAGGACGCGGTACCGAGTCCGAAAAATACCGCGAGCAACCAGGCGCGACCGTTGCCGAAGAATGATTCTTGAGGGCCCGCAGCGGCTTGGGGCAGTGGCGGCAACACCGAGCGCTGCGCGTACCAAAACACCAATGCCAACAGCGCCAGCACTGCCCAGATCGCCAGGCCGATGCGCCAACTGCCAGTCTGCACCTGCACGAACGGTGCAAACGACGCCGCCAGTGCCGCGCCGCCCATGATCGCGGTGACGTACAGGCCCATGAACAGCGAGACATTGTCACTGAACCGCGACTTGATCAGTGCCGGCATCAACGCCTGGATCATCGCAATCCCCACACCGGCGGCGATGGCGCTGATAATCAATTCCAGTGCTGAATCGAGGAACAGCCTCGACAACGTCGCCACGCCAATCACCAGCAGCGACACCACGATGCTGCGGTGCTCGCCAAATCGCTTGGCCACGCCCATGCCAAAAAACATCGCCAAGCCCATGGCCATCACCGGCAACATGGTCAGCAACGCAGCACTGCTGAAGCTCAAGGGCACGTCGCCGCGAATCGAGGACAACAGTGGGCCGACAGCAGCCATCGACGGGCGCAGGTTGAGGGCGACCAGCACGACGCTGATCATCAGCCAGACGGCGGTGGCGGGTTTTGTGTGAACGGTTTCCATGGGACGGCCTTGAGTGAACAAGGGCGAATCAGGCCATGGGCGGGAGGAGGGGGCAAATGAGAAAGTCGCAGGGGCTATCTAAAAAATGCGGATGACTTTGTGGCGAGGGAACAAGCTCCCTCGCCACAAAAGATTCTTATCGGCTAAAGGGACCGGATCACATGCTTGATCTCCTGAAACGCCGCCAACCCCCACGGCCCCAACTCGCGGCCAATGCTGCTCTGCTTGTAACCGCCCCACGCGGCCTGCGGGAAGATCACCTGCGGTGCGTTGATCCACACCAGCCCGGCCTGCAAGGCATTTGCCACGCGCTCAGCGGTTTCATGGCTGGCGCTGACCACACTCGCCACCAGGCCGAAATCGCTGTCGTTGGCCAGGGCAATGGCCTCGGCTTGCGAGGTGAAACGTCGTACACAGAGCACCGGGCCGAAGATCTCTTCGTTCCACAACGCGCTGTCCAGCGGTACGTCGGTGAACACGGTCGGGCGGATGAAAAAGCCCTTCGGCAGGTCCGCAGGTCGGTCACCGCCACACAGCAAACGTGCGCCGTCCTCAACACCGCGCTGGATATGCCCCAACACGCGTTGATATTGCACGCGGTTGATCAACGCGCCCATTTCCACGTCATCGGCAAACGGGTCAGCCACGCGAATGCCTTCAGCCCGTGCCTGTATACGTTGCAGGAATTCATCCGCCAGGCTGTCGGCTACCAGCACGCGACTGGTGGCCGAACACATCTGCCCTGCGTTGAAAAACCCACCGCCACAGGCCAGTTCCACCGCCAGGTCCAGGTCGGCATCCGCCAACACCAGCAAGGAGGATTTGCCGCCCAGTTCCAGGCTCACACCCTTGATGGTTTCTGCTGCGCGCTGCATCACTTGCACGCCGACGGCGTTGCTGCCGGTGAAGGAAATCTTCGCCACGCGGCGATCCGCCGCCAGCGGCGTGCCCACTTCCAGGCCCGTACCGCACACCAGGTTGAACACCCCGGTCGGCAAGCCCGCCTCGGCGATAATCCGCGCCAGTTGCATTTCCGCCAATGGCGTGACTTCCGATGGCTTGAGCACCACGCAGCAACCGGCCGCCAGGGCGGGAGCGAGTTTCCAGGCGGTGGTCACCATCGGGAAATTCCACGGCACGATCAGCCCTACCACACCGCACGGCTCACGACGCAGACGTGCACTGAAGTCCGCGCTGGGCAGTTCCACCGGGCTATCCTGGCTGGCGTCCATCGCCTCGGCCACGCTGGCGTAATAGTCGAAGGTGGCGATCACATCGTCCACATCAATCGCGGCTTCAAACAGCGGTTTGCCGTTGTTGCTCGATTGCAGGTGCATCAGCTGTTCGCGCTGCTCGCTGACGCCTTGGGCGATCTTGCGCAACAGCGCGGCGCGGTCGCGGCCGGTGCTTTTTGACCAGTCGATGAACGCGGCGCTGGCGGCGTCGACCGCCTGGGTGACCGTGCTCGCATCGCCGACGCTGACGTGGGCCAGGACGGCTTCCGTCGCAGGGTTGATCACCTCAAGCGAGGCCAGTCCGGCACGCCATGCCCCATTGATATACACACCGTTCAATACCGCGCTCATTCCGCCACCGCCTTCATCCACAGCCCCTGTTCGATTTCAATCAGCGTCGGCCCTTGGCGATCAGCCGCTGCGCGTAGTGCCGCGCGCAGCGACTCAATCCCTTGGATGCTGTCGGCGGCGCAACCGAGTGCCTTGGCCACGCCGATAAAGTCCGGCGTGTAGATGTCCACGCCGACCGGCTCGATGGCGCGGTTGACCATGTATTTCTTGATCTCTTCATAGCCGTGGTTATTCCACAGCAACACGATCACCGGCGTGCGCGCTTCCACCGCGCTGGCCAGTTCCGGGAGGGTGAATTGCAGGCCGCCGTCGCCGATCAGGCACACCACCGGCTGCCCATTACCACGCCCCAGCCAGGCGCCGATGGCGGCAGGCAAGGCATAGCCCAAGGTGCCGTAGCCAGTGGACGAGTTGAACCAGCGGCGCGGGTGGTCGAGATTCAGGGTCAGGTTGCCGCTGTACACCGGTTGGGTGGAGTCGCCCACCAGCACGGCGTTGGGCAATTCTTCGAGGACGGTCTTGAGGAACAGGGTTTGCGCGCGGGTGGCTGCGTCCCAGCTGGGCGTCAGTTCCGCCCACAGGCGCGCTACGCGTTCAGCGCCCCACGCGCTGTTACGCGGTGGCAAAGACTTGCTGGTCAACTCGGCCAACAGCGCTTCGGCGGCGATTTGTGCATCAGCCACCAAGGCCACTTGCGGCGGGTAGTTGCGCACGGTCTGGTCGGGGTCGATATCGATGCGCAGCAGCGCGCCGGGAATCTCGAAACCGCCGGCGAAGGTCACGTCGTAGTCGGTTTCCGCCAGCTCGGTGCCGATGGCCAATACTACGTCCGCTTCGGCCACCAGTGCGCGGGTGGCGACCAAGGTCTGGGTCGAGCCGATCAGCAGTGGGTGGCGGGCAGGCAGCATGCCTTTGGCGTTGATGGTCAGGGCCACCGGCGCGCCGAGGGCTTCGGCCAGTCGGGTCAGTTCCGGCGCTGCGTCGATGGCGCCACCACCGGCCAGGATCAACGGCGTCTTGGCGGCTGCGAGCAACTGGCTCATTTGCTTGACCGCCGACGGCGCCGCACCGGCACGGGCCACGCTGACCGGTTCACTGCCCAGCAGTGCATCGGCATTTTCCACCAGCACATCCAGCGGGATTTCGATGTGCACCGGACGCGGCCGCCCGGCCTGGAACAACGCAAACGCCCGCGCCAACACGCCGGGCAGCTCCGCCGCCGACATCAGGGTATGGGAGAACGCCGCCACGCCGGCCATCATCGCGCCCTGGTTGGGCAGCTCATGCAGCTTGCCGCGCCCGCCGCCCAATTGGCTGCGCGACTGCACGCTGGAAATCACCAGCATCGGGATCGAGTCGGCATAAGCCTGGCCCATGGCGGTGGTGATATTGGTCATGCCGGGGCCGGTGATGATGAAGCACACGCCGGGTTTTCCGCTGGTGCGCGCATAACCGTCGGCCATGAAGCCGGCGCCCTGTTCGTGGCGCGGGGTGACGTGACGGATGCTGGAACGGGCCAGGCCGCGGTACAGCTCCACGGTGTGCACGCCGGGGATGCCAAACACCTGGTCCACGCCGTAGCCTTCCAGGAGGTTGACCAATACTTCGCCGCAGGTCGCCATATAGGTCGCTCTTATTGTTGAGGTAAGGCGTTATTGGACCGGCTGGCCTGTAGCGGCAACAATCGATAAAAAGTCATACTAGCCATGTCCTCACGTCATGGCTGCGCCCCGATGAAACGCCTCCCGCCACTGCCCGCGCTGCACACCTTCTGGGTCACGGCCCAGTGCTGCAACTTCACCCGCGCCGCCGAGCAACTGCACATCACCCAGGGCGCGGTGAGCCGGCAGATTGCCGGGCTCGAAAGTCATCTGGGCTACGCGCTGTTCCAGCGCCAGGCGCGTGGCTTGAGCCTGACCGAAGAGGGCCGCGAGTGGTCACTGCGCGCACAGCAGGTGTTTGGCCTGCTCGGCGAGGCGGTGGAGCAGATCGGCAGTCGGCGTCAGGTCCTGCAGCTCAAGGCGTCCACCTGTGTGATGCGCTGGCTGCTGCCGCGCCTGATGCAGTGGCAAAAGGAACGCCCGGACGTGCCGGTGGAACTCACCACCACCGTGGCCTACACCGTGGACTTTCGCCGCGAGCAATTCGACGCGGCGGTGATCTATGCGCCCATCGCCGAGCAATCGGCCGAGGCGCGGCATCTGTTCGATGAGCAACTCACGCCGGTCTGCGCACCGGCACTGCTCGCGGGCTTGCACACACCGCAAGATTTGCAGCAACAGGTCTTGCTGCACCCCACGCGGGATGAACGGGATTGGGCATTGTGGCTCAAGGCGGCGCAGACGCGGCTGGGCAATTTGAGCCAGGGCCATCATTTTGAAACGCTGGATTTGGCGATGACGGTGGCGTCGCAAGGTTCCGGCGTGGCGATTGGCGACAGCGCGTTGATTGGCGAGGATTTGAAGGCGGGGCGGTTGGTGATGCCGTTTGAGCTGCGGGTGCCGACGGGTATGGGGTATTACTTGGTGTATCCGCCGGGGACCGAGCCTTCGGCGGGTCTTAAAGCTCTGATGGATTGGTTGGTCATGAACGCCAAGTCGCCCCTGTAGGAGCCGGCAAGCCGTGCTCCTACAGGGATGGGGCGTATCAGTAACCTACGGTGAAACGCTGGCGTGAGTGTTTCGGCGATTCCACTTCGTCGATCAACGCAATCGCATAGTCCGCAAAACTGATCCAACTGCGACCTTCACTGCTCACCAACAAGTCATCCTGGCCCCACCCGGAATTGACCGGTGCGCTCGGTCTCGACGAACTCCGCCGACGGCGACAGGAACGTCCAGTCCAGTTCCTTCTCCTGGCGCAGTGCGTCAAGAAACGCCGCACCCGCGGTGGCTTCCGCTTTGTATTCCTCAGGGAAACCCACGCTGTCGATGACCCGCCCGCCACCCGGCAGCAGCAGCGAACCGGCGCCGCCCACCACCAGCAGACGTTTTACCCCGGCCTTTTTCACCGGCTCGATCACGGCGCTGGCGGGCAGGGTGGCGAAGTGTGCCGCACTGATCACCACGTCGCTGCCACTCACCGCCTGTTGCAGGGCGTTGGCATCCAGGGCGTCGACTTGTTTGACGGTGACGCCAGGGCGTACGGCCAGCGTGTCGGTATTGCGTGCGATGGCGGTGACGGTGTGCCCGCGACGCAGCGCTTCTTCCAGCAGTTGGCTACCGGCACGGCCAGTGGCACCAATAATTGCAATCTTGCTCATGACGTTCTCCAGTACGTTAGGGTTTGAAACGGTTCACCACTTCATTTCGCCCTTGGCGACTTTGGCGCTCAGTTCCAGCGAGCTTTCGTCGGCGAGGGTGGGGTAACGCTTTTTCATGGCCGCGATCAGGGCGGCAGAATCCTTGGCCTTGGCGGTCTCGGCGTCGAAGGCCTTGATGTAGTCGGCGGTAAAGGCCACCGATTGCAGCGTCGGTGTGCCGAGGTAGTGGCCCGGGATCACGGTCTTTGGTTTCAGCTGTTGGATGCGTTGCAGTGTCGCCAGCCAGTCTTTATGGGACTGCGCGCTCTGGGTATCGGCCATCCACAGATGGATGTTTTCGGAGACAACCACGCCACCGACCACGGCCTTGATCGACGGGATCCACACAAAGCTGCGATCCGGCTGCGCGCCATCCAGGCCGATGACCTCCAGTGGCTGGCCTTCCAGGCTCAGGCTGTGACCTTCGAGGACCTGCGGCACGATGGTTTTAGACGGCCTGTCGGCGCCCATTTTCGGGCCCCAGAACTCCAGCTTGCCGGCCACGGTGGCCTTGATGTGGTCGACCACCGGTTGTGGCGCCAGCACCTTGGCGTCGGGGAAGGCGGCGGTGAGGGTGTCGAGGCCGAAGTAGTAGTCCGGGTCGCCATGGCTGATGTAGATAGTGGCGAGGTGCTTGCCGCTGGCGCGGATTTTCTGCACCAATTGCTCGGCCTGGCCTTTGCCGAATTGGGCGTCCACCAGGATCGCGTCCTTGGCGCCGCTGACCAGCACCGAGCTGACCGGGAAGATCGCGGCTTCGCCAGGGTTGTACACATCCAGCTTCAGCTCGGCCGCGGACGCATGGGCGGCGAACGCCAGGGCGGCGGTGGCGAGGGTCAGGCGCTTGAAGGTTGAGAACATCGGGCAGCTCCAGCATCGGTAAAGGATGCACAGAGCTTAGTTGCACAAAACCAGACTAAAAATGCGATGCTGGGACATAGTTTGTTTCTGAAAGCGGGCAGATCATGGATCGTCTTCAAGCAATGCGCGTGTTTGTCACGGTGGTGGATCTGGGCAGCCAGTCCGCCGCCGCCGATCATCTGGACCTGTCGCGGCCGGTGGTGTCGCGTTATTTGGCGGAGCTGGAAGACTGGGTCGGCGCCCGTTTGTTGCACCGCACCACGCGCAAGCTCAGCCTGACGGCAGCGGGCGGTGAAACCCTGCCACGCTGTCGGCAATTGCTGGAATTGTGTTGCGACATGCAAGCCGCCGTCAGCGAGCCCGATGAAGCGCCCCGTGGTTTGCTGCGTTTGAGCGTCAGCACGTCGTTCGGCCAGGCGCAATTGGCCCAGGCCATTGCCGAATACGTCAAGCGCTACCCGCTGGTGACGGTCGACCTACAGATGCTCGATCGCACGGTGAACCTGGTGGATGAGCGCATCGACCTGGCTATCCGCACCAGCAACGACCTGGACCCCAACCTCATTGCCCGGCGCCTGACGGTGTGCCGCTCGGTGGTGTGTGCCTCGCCGGCCTACTTGCTGGAGCATCCTGCGCCGCAGAAGGTCGAAGACCTCGCCGGACATAATTGCCTCACCCATTCCTACTTCGGCAAAAGCCTGTGGCATTTCGAGGAGCGGGGCGAGCCGGTCTCGGTGCCGATCATCGGCAACATCACCTCCAACGAGGCCAGTACGTTGTTACGCGTGACGTTGGCCGGTGCCGGAGTGTCGATGTTGCCCACTTATCAGGCCGGCGATTACATCCGGCGCGGCGAACTAGTGCGCCTGCTGCCTGACGCCGAGCCGCGGCAGATGAACATCTATGCGGTGTACGCCTCGCGCAAACACATGCCGTCGGCGCTGCGCAGCTTGCTGGATTTCCTGGTGCTGAGGTTTCCGGAAGAGCCGGCGTGGGATGTCGGGCTCTAGGCTGGAATCAACCGGTTGAATGTCGTCCGATAATGGCAACTTGGCCTGGTTGACCTATGCTTTAGACAGCACCCTGTAGATCCGCAGAGGTCTGTGCCATGAGCATTAAAACCAGAAAGTACCTGATGATTTTCAGCCTGTGCGCCATTGCCAGCGCACTTTACGGGACCGCCGCCTACCGCGTGGAGCAGACCCGTATGCAGCCGACCTTTGCGATCAGCTGCCATCAGGATCAATGCGTGCCCCGCACCGGCAGTTTCAGCGCGCTCAGGTAGCCGATGGTTCGGCTTTCAACTGCTCGCGAAACGCCTTGGGTGAGAACCCGACCCGTCGGCGGAACAGCCGAGAGAAGTTGGTGGGGTCGGAAAAACCCAGCACCTCCGACATCTCATTGATGGTCATGCTGGTGTACGTCAGCAAACGCTTGGCTTCCAGCAATTGGCGGTCATGCATGATCTGCAACGCAGGTTGCCCACCCAATTCCCGACATGTCCCGTTCAGGTGTGAGACCGAGATGCCCAGCTTGTGGGCAAGATCCTCAATCTTGGGGTGTTCGCGGTAATGCTGCTCGACCAACTGGGTGAAGCGCCGGAAGTATTCACGCCCCCGTGGCGCACGTGGGTGACGGCGCTGGATGGCCTGGCGGCTGATCCATACCAGCAACACGCTGACCAGCGCGTGCATCATCATGTCCCGTGCCGGTTGTTCATCGGCGTATTCATCCTGCAAGCGGGCGAACTGGCTGTTCAGGTAATCACTGTCTTTGCCCGCCGGGTAACTGCCGAGTGTCTGCAAACCGTCCACGGTGGAGCCCAACTGTGTTTGCAGGTGGCTGACCAACGGCGCCGAAAGCGTCACTACGTAGCCTTCGACGTCCTCAGGAAAACGGAACCCGTGCACGCACAAGGGCGGCAGGACTTGCAGGGTTGCTTCGTTCAGGGTGGTGCGCTGGCCTTCGATTTCCAACTGTGCCTGGCCTTTGTGCACGTAGAGCAACTGGCACAGATCCGCGTGCCGGTGGGGTTGGATTTCCCACTGGTATTCCCGACTGCGCCGGGAAATGGTTTCGCAGTGCAACAAATCGGGGGTGGGCCATTGCTGGTGTTCCCCGTAAAGCTTGAAGACCGGAATTGCGGTTTTGGTCATGGTTTCAACCCGATACTCGGAAGAGTGGTGCGGTAATCGCCCCAATTGGCAAAAAGCGCAGGCTTTGGCGCAGTTTTCACCTTCTTATGCCGCTCACTCAAGTGAAAAATGTCAGCAACAAGACCAATGACAACTCTTTCACCCGATCCGTTCGAGTGGAACTTGCGGGCCATAAAAATAATGAAAACGCTGAAAACCCAAGTCGCCATTATCGGCGCCGGTCCTTCCGGACTGCTGCTTGGCCAACTGCTGCATCAGGCAGGGATCGAGACCCTTATCCTAGAGCGTCAGAGCGCCGACTACGTGCAAAGCCGCATCCGTGCCGGCGTGCTGGAACAAGGCATGGTCGACCTGCTGCGGCAGGCCGGCGTCAGCCAGCGTATGGACAACGAAGGCCTGGTGCATGACGGTTTCGAGTTGGCGCTGAACGGCCAGTTGACCCACATCGACCTCAAGGGGCTGACCGGCGGTCAATCGGTGATGATCTACGGCCAGACGGAAGTCACCCGCGACCTGATGGCCGCCCGTGGCGCCGCCGGTGCCACCACCCTGTATGAAGCGCGCAATGTGCAGCCCCACGCTCTCAAAAGTGATCGACCCTGGCTGACCTTCGAACATCAGGGCCAAGCGTTCCGCCTGGAGTGCGATTACATCGCCGGTTGCGACGGTTATCACGGCATTGCGCGCCAATCGATCCCGGCTGAATCGCTCAAGGTCTTTGAAAGGGTCTACCCGTTCGGCTGGCTGGGCATCCTCGCCGACACACCGCCCGTTCACCCTGAGTTGGTCTACGCCAAACACCCGCGCGGGTTCGCCCTGTGCAGCATGCGTTCGCCGACGCGCAGCCGGTATTACCTGCAGGTGCCGGTGGAGGAACCGATTGACGAATGGTCCGACGCCCGCTTCTGGGATGAACTGAAAACCCGCCTGCCCAGCCACCTTGCAGAACACCTGGTCACCGGTCCATCGATCGAAAAAAGCATCGCACCGCTGCGCAGTTTTGTAGTGGAACCGATGCAGTACGGGCGCCTGTTCCTGCTCGGCGACGCGGCGCATATCGTGCCGCCGACCGGGGCCAAAGGCTTGAACCTGGCGGCCAGTGATGTGAGTACGCTGTACCGGATTCTGCTCAAGGTCTACGGCGAAGGGCGCGTGGATCTTCTGGAGCGTTACTCCGCCATCTGCCTGCGGCGGGTGTGGAAGGCCGAGCGGTTTTCCTGGTGGATGACCTCAATGTTGCATCAGTTTCCCGAGGCCGACGGTTTCAGCCAGCGCATCGCCGAGAGTGAGCTTGACTACTTCATCCACTCCGAGGCGGGGCGCAAGACCATCGCAGAAAATTACGTCGGACTTCCTTACGAAGCTATCGAATAGCCTGCTATCGTATCGAGCATTCCCGTGGGCCGCCTTTTCCCACGGGCCTTGCTCGAAGGTCTTGCCGTGACGCACCTCAATCAGCCTGCTCCGCCACTGCCCGCTGTGCGCAGTATTCTCGCCTCACTGATGATGGCGATCTTCCTGGGGGCGTTGGATCAGACCATTGTCGCCGTGTCCATGCCCGCTATTTCCGCCCAGTTCCACGACGTCAACCTGCTGGCCTGGGTCATCTCCGGCTACATGGTGGCGATGACCGTGGCGGTGCCGATCTACGGCAAGCTCGGCGACCTGTACGGGCGGCGGCCGATGATGCTGATCGGCATGGGCTTGTTCACCCTGGCCTCACTGTTCTGCGGCATGGCGCAAAGCATGGAGCAACTGGTGCTGGCGCGGATCCTCCAGGGCATCGGCGCCGGCGGCATGATCTCGGTGAGCCAGGCGATCATCGGCGATATCATCCCGCCCCGCGAACGCGGCCGCTACCAAGGCTATTTCAGCAGCATGTACGCGGTGGCCAGCGTGGCCGGGCCGGTGCTGGGCGGCTACATGACCGAATACCTGTCGTGGCGCTGGGTGTTCCTGATCAACTTGCCCTTGGGCGCCGGCGCCTGGTACGTCGCCCATCGCACGCTGGTGGGCCTGCCGGTGCCGCAGCGCAAGCCGATCATCGATTACCTCGGCACTGTGCTGATGATCATCGGCTTGACCGCCTTGCTGCTGGGCATCACCGAAATCGGCCAGGGCCATCACTGGCGTGACAGTCAGGTGCTGGGCTTGCTGGTGTGTGCGCTGGTGGCGTTGACGGTGTTTGTCTGGCACGAGCGCCGGGCGCGAGAGCCGTTGTTGCCGATGCATTTGTTTGCCAACCGCAGTGCGGTGTTGTGCTGGTGCACGATCTTTTTCACCAGCTTCCAGGCGATTTCCCTGACGGTGCTGATGCCGCTGCGGTATCAGACAGTGACCGGTTCGGGTGCGGACAGCGCGGCGTTGCACCTGTTGCCGTTGGCCATGGGCTTGCCGATGGGGGCTTATTTTGCCGGGCGCATGACCTCGGTGACCGGGCGCTATAAGCCAATGATCCTCAGCGGCGCATTGCTGAGCCCGTTCGCGATTCTCGGCATGGCCTTGAGCGCGCCCCAGGCAGTGGGGCTGACGGCGCTGTTTATGCTGCTGTGCGGCATCGCCGCTGGCATGCAGTTCCCGACCTCACTGGTGGGTACGCAAAACTCGGTGGAACAGCGCGATATCGGCGTCGCCACCAGCACCACCAACCTGTTCCGTTCCCTGGGCGGGGCGGTGGGGGTGGCGTGCATGTCGGCGCTGTTGCTGGCGCTGTTGCAGGATTCCAGCTTCGCCCACCTGGCCAGCGGCGCGTTGGTGGCCGAAGGCAGTTCCGGCAACGTGCTGCTCGACGGCCTCAACGCCGCCCCCGGCCCGGCGCAGGATGCCCTGCGCGGGGAGTTGGCGGTGACATTCCGGCATTTGTTGATGGTCAGTGCGGCGGTGTCACTGCTGGGGCTGGCGGCGGCAATCGCGATGCCCAATCGGGTGCTGCGTGGCCGTGAAGACAAGGCCAAGTAGTCTCAGGGGCTGTAATAACCCACCGCCACCATGAAATGCCCGGCCTTGCGCACATACGCATGCTTGTTCTCGACCTTGTCGGTCACCGGGTTTTTCCAGCGGTATTTGTATTCGCCCTGATCCTGCTCGGCCATCAACTTGAGGATCGGCTCGCCCACCGGCTTGCCGTCCGGGTCCTTGATCTTGCTGAAGTCGGTGTTGACCAGTCGCAGGTTGGTGCCGTGGGCTACATAGCGCTGGGTATCGAGGTCCACCACGAACACATAAAGGTCATCCTGCAGGAAACCGCCCTGCAATGAGTTGATGGCCTTGAGTGTGCCGGTTTCATCCTTGAGCAAGGCGGTTGCCGCCTTGTTGCGCAGGGCCCGGGCCTGTTCCGGCGTGGCCCGTGGCAGGTAATAACCCACCGCGAGAATGCGTTCGCCCACGCGCTGATAAAACACATGCTTGTGTTCGACCTTGCCATCGTTCCAGTTCTGCCAGCGATAGTCGGCCTGCTGGATGCCCTGGCCTTCCGGTACCTTGAGCGCATCCTTGAAGGACTGGCGCAAATCCGGCCCGAGCACTTCGGATACATCGCGGCCGATCAAGGCGGAGGAGGGGCCACCGCTGGCCAGTAGGACGCCTTGGGTGTCGACCACGAACACATAGCGGTCGTGGTCGACGAATTCGCCCTGTCGGCTGAAGGCGGCAAACGCCTTGTCGCCGTTGCTCTGGTAGTAGGCCAAGGCTTTTTCCAGCAGCGCCTTGGCCGCCTGGGCGTCTTCATCCTGAGTCGTTGCGGCGTGCACCTGGCTGAAACACAACAGCAGCAGCCAGGTGAGTCGGAACACTGCCTTCATTATCCGTCCCTCGTTCTTGTTGGTGTGACAAGAGCGTAGACGGTCGCGGGCGACTCAGAAGGGTTTGGTCGGCAGGTACTTGCCATCCAGGGTGATTACCGCGCGAGAGCCACCGTCCGGGTCCTCGACCTTCTTGATGTCCAGCTTGAAGTTGATCGCACTGATGATGCCGTCGCCGAATTGCTCATGGACCAGCGCCTTGAGGGTGGTGCCGTAGACCTGGAGCATTTCGTAGAAACGGTACATCGTCGGGTCGGTCGGCACGCCGCCGGGGAAGCTGCCGCGCAGGGGCACGCTCTGCAGCAGGCGGCTGGCGTCCTGGTCCAGGCCGAGCTTGTCGCAGACCACGTCCGCAGCGTCCTTGGGCAGCGGATGCTGGCCGAGCAGGGCGGCGGTGACGAACGCCAGGCTGAGCCCGGTGCCGTCGGTGAGGTCCTGCCAGGACAGGTTCTTGCGGGCCTTGAGGTCGATAACGGTGTCGGCCAGGGCCAGGCGTGGGGTTTGTGAGAAGTTGGATTGCAACATGGTGTTGTCCTCTGGGTTGAAATGGGGTCAGGCAGCGTGGATCTGATTGAGCAGCGACACGAAGCGCCCGCTGCGGCTGTCCAGGGCGTCGATGGCGCCGGTTTCGATGTCGTATACCCAGCCGTGCAACGTCAGCCGACCTTGTTCCAAGGCCAGGGCGACGGAGGGGTGGGTCTTGAGATTGGCCAACTGGGCGATCACGTTTTCGCGCACCAAGTCGCTCAAGCGGGCGGCATCGGATGTGTGCTGGCGGGCGGCGTTGATCACCTTGGCCGACTCGGCATGGCGCAGCCAATTGGCCACGGCCGGCAGGTGATCCAGGCATTTGCAGGTGGAGATGGCGGTCATCGCGCCGCAGTCGGAATGGCCGCAGATCACAATGTCACTGACCCCCAGCACCGCCACCGCGTATTCGACGGTGGCCGACACACCACCCGGCTCCGGGCCGTAGGACGGCACGATGTTGCCAGCGTTGCGGATCACGAACAGATCGCCCGGTTCCTGCTGGGTCAGCAGCTCGGGAACCACACGGCTGTCGGAACAGGACACAAACAGCGTGCCCGGGGTTTGCGTGGTCGCCAGGTGTTTGAACAGGTCGCTGCGTTGGGCAAAGGCTTCGGCCTGGAATTTGCGGAAGCCGTCGATGAGATGTTGCATGGGAAGTTCTCCTTGCGTCGCTGATGGGGCAAGGATGGAAGTTTTCAGCTATAGCGTCCAAGACCGGCTTATTATGGTTTCTATTGGTCATTCCTATAGTTGGGGGCTTCGATGCTGCTGCGCCATATCCGTTACCTGCTGGCGGTGGCTGAACACCGCAATTTCACCCGTGCCGCCGAGGCGCTGCATGTGTCGCAGCCGACCTTGTCGCAGCAGATCAAGCAGTTGGAAGACACCTTGGGTGCGCCGCTGTTGGACCGCTCCGGGCGCAGCGTGAGCCTGACCGATGCCGGTGAAGCCTATGTGCGCTTTGCGCGGCTGGCCTTGCAGGACCTGCAGGCCGGCACCCGCGCCATGCATGACGTGCAGGACTTGAGCCGAGGCAACCTGCGCCTGGCCATGACGCCGACCTTTACCGCCTACCTGATCGGGCCGTTGCTGGCGCAGTTCAATCAGCGCTATCCGGGCATTACCGTGAGCATCGAGGAACTGACCCAGGACCGCATGGAAACCGCCTTGGCGGAAGACGCGCTGGATATCGGCATTGGTTTTACCGGCGAGCATCTGCCGGACATCGAGTGCGAAGGGCTGTTTGTTGAAACGCTGAGTGGGGTGGTCGGCGCCAACCATCCGGGGTTGCACAGTCGGCAGTGGCTGGCGCAACCCCTGGTGTTGTTGAACACCGGCTTTGCGACCCGCCGCTACATCGATGAGTACTGCCGTGCCCAGGGGATAAGGCCGTTGATTGCGATGGAGGCCAACTCCATCAGCGCAATCATCGAAATCGTGCGCAGCACGGCGCTGGCAACCATCCTGCCCAGCGCGATCGCCGAGGCCCAGCCAGGGTTGAACGCGGTGGCGATCAGCCCGGCATTACCCCAACGCACCGTGGCACTGCTAAGTCGCAAGGGCGCCTATCGCAGTGCCGCGTGTCGCGCCTTCGTGGCGTTGATCAAGGCGCGGCCAGCCACTGGCTGACGATAGCGTCATAGACCCCCGTGGCCTGGCTCAGGTGCAGCCATTGATCGACGTAGCTTTTCCAGGCCACATCATCACGGGGCAACAGGAAGGCTTTTTCGCTGTACTGCATCTGCCGCTCGGGGTTCACCGCACACAGCCCCGGCTTGAGCTTCTGCTGGTAACGCGCTTCGCTGGCGTCGGTGATCATCACATCGGCCTTGCCCGCCAGCAGTTCGTCGAAAATGGTCACGTTGACGTGCAGGCGGATCTGCGCCTGGCCCAAGTGGGCACGGGCGAATACTTCGTTGGTGCCGCCGGCCGGTTCGATCACGCGCACTTGGGGCTGGTTGATCTGTTCGACGCTCTGGTAGCGCTGCACATCGGCACAGCGTACCAACGGGATCTTGCCGTCGACGCCCAGGGATTGGCTGAAGAAGGCTTTTTTCTGGCGCTCCAGCGACACCGAAATGCCGCCTACGGCGATGTCACAGCGCTGGGCCAGGAAGTCCGGCATCAGGGTTTTCCAGGTGGTCGGCACCCATTGGATTTTTGCGTTGAGGCTCTTGGCCAGGGACTCGGCCATGGCGATGTCGATGCCTTCGTAGCGGCCATCGGCGCGCAGCGAGGTGTAGGGCTTGTAGTCGCCGGTGGTGCAGACCGTCAGCGTGCCGCGTTGCAACACCTGGTCAAGGCGCGACGGCGCGGTGTCGGCCAGGGCGCCGGTGGCCAGACTTGCCAGTACACAGAGGGCGAAGGGAGCTTTCATGCGGTCGAGTCCTTGGGGCATGGGCGTGGGCGCTCATTATTTCCAGCACCGGGCACGGTAGCAAGGCGCAGCGAATGTTTAGCCAAGTCGCAACCAAACTCCGCCAACCCTGAATTTAATCACCTGTGCTGGCGTGTGACGCTGGCGATTACCTCTAGCATTGTGATTCCCGCATGGACGGCTCTTCCGACACCCACCCCGCGACACTGCCGTCCGATCTCGCGTTCTGGGCCCTGTTCCACTGCCGACACGCACGCCCACCAGATACTGCATTCCTACGTTGATCCATCCCCTGGATGGCGCGCACCTGCGCGCCTGCCTGACCCACACGTATGAGAATGCCCATGAGTGTCTTTGCCTGCCTGCACGAAGCCCAGTCCTTCCTTGAACAGAACCCGGACATTGAGATGTTCGAGCTGTTTATCCTCGATAACAATGGCGTGCCACGCGGCAAGTTGCTGCACCGTGATGAGTTGCTGGCGGTGTATGAAAGTGGCCGGCCTTTGCCCAGTACCATTCTTGGCCTGACCATCAATGGCGACGACGTGGAAAACTCCGGGCTGGTGTGGGAAGTGGGTGATATCGATTGCCGCGCCTACCCGATCAGCGGCAGTTTGCAGCGCATGCCGTGGCGCCTGATTCCGACAGCGGCCGTGCAAGTCAGCATGCACCCCACCGAAGGCCTGCCCGCCACCGTCGCCGACCCCCGGCACTTGCTGGCCAAGGTGATTGACGGACTCAAGGCCGACGGCTATTACCCGGTGATGGCGGCGGAACTGGAGTTCTACCTGCTCGACCAGAAACCCGACAGCCACGGCCGCCCGCAGCCGGCGCGGGATGTGGACGGCGGTCGCCCGCGTTCGACTCAGGTCTACGGCCTGCGCGAGCTGGAGCAGATCGAGCCTTTCCTCGCTGACCTTTACAGCGCCTGCAAACTGCAGGGCATTCCGGCGCGAACGGCCATCTCCGAATACGCGCCGGGCCAGGTTGAAATCACCCTGGAACACCGCGCCGACGCCCTGCAAGCCATGGACGAAGCGGTGCGCTACAAACGCCTGGTCAAGGGTGTGGCGCATAAACACGGGATGACTGCCTGCTTCATGGCCAAGCCGTTCGACGACCTGGCTGGCACCGGCATGCACATGCACGTCAGCCTGGCAGACGCCGAGGGCAACAACCTGTTCGCCAGCGAAGCCACCGACGGCACGCCGCTGCTGCGCCACGCCGTGGGCGGCATGCTCAGTACTTTGCTTGATTCCTTGCTGATGTTCTGCCCGAATGCCAACTCCTACCGCCGCTTCCAGACCAACAGCTACGCCCCGCTGGCCGCCACCTGGGGCGTGGACAACCGCACCGTCAGCCTGCGGGTGCCGGGCGGCCCGGCGAATTCCCGGCATATCGAGCACCGCATCTGCGGCGCCGACGCCAACCCCTACCTGGCCGCTGCCGCGATCCTGGCCGGCATCCATCGCGGTATCCGCGAACAGCGCGACCCTGGCGCCCCGGTAGAAGGCAACGGCTACGCCCAGGCCAAGGAGTTGCTGCCCACCGACTGGCTGACCACCTTGCGCGCCCTGGAAGGGTCGAGCTGGGCGCGGGACGCGTTCGGCAGTGAATTCCTCGGCGTGTACCTGGCGGTCAAGCGCGCCGAATACCGCCAGTTCATGGGCGAGGTGGGCGAGCAGGATTGGCGTTGGTATCTGCATCAGGCGTGAACCGGCTTCGGTGGTGAACGTTTCGACCTTTTTTTGACATTGCACTGGTTAAGCTGCAAATCAAGGTCGTTCACTGCCGTTCCACCCACATGAGCCCGCGATGTCGCCACAACCACCCTCATCCATCGAGATCGAATACGCCGAGCGCTGTGACCGCGAACACGCCAGGGTCTGCGGCGATACACGCCCGCCAGGGCTGCGGCAGCGCCTGGCGTCGTGGCGCGACGAGTGGATGGTGCGCCAGGCGCTGAAAGTCGCGGGCGAGCCTGGGTTGGTGTTGGACCTGGCCTGTGGCTCGGGGCGCTTTTGGCCCGTGCTGGCCGAACACGTCAATCGGGTGATCCTGGCGTCGGACAACTCCCAGGACATGCTCGACCATGCCCGCACCCATCACCCGGCGTCGTTGCTCAAGCGCGTCAAGACGTTCCAGGGCTCAGCGTTTTCCATCGGTTTGTCGGCGAATGCGGTGGACTGCATTTTCTGCCTGGAATTGTTTCGCCATGTGCCCAGCAGTGAAGGGCGCTCGGCCCTGCTGCGGGAGTTCCACCGGGTCAGCCGCGACACGGTGATTGTCTCGGTCCATTCCCGCACTGCCGTCGAAGATGAGTTCCGCCAGGCGGGCTTCAAGGTTCTGCATCATCAGGAATTCATGCCAGGCTCAAGCCTGTGGCGGGTCTACGTGCTGCGTAAGAGAGGATAAGTCCCGCCTGTCGGACTATTCTTCAACTCCTGTCTGAGTTTTCATGGTCGCCTGTGCACTGCGGATGCTCGCTAGCCCCTTTCGCGATATATACTGCGCGCCATTCTTCAAGGGAGAGCCGTGTGGCCATCGATATTCACTGGATCTGCGACAACGATAGCCTCGGCCAGCATTGCGCCGAATGGCAGCAGTTGCCATTCGTCGCCCTCGACACCGAATTCATGCGGGTCGACACCTTTTATCCCATTGCCGGGCTGATCCAGATTGGTGATGGCGTACGCGCTTACCTGATCGATCCCCTGACCATCGACAACTGGCAACCCTTGGCCGCCTTGCTGGAGAACCCGGCGGTGATCAAGGTGGTGCATGCCTGCAGCGAAGACCTCGAAGTGTTGCTGCGGTTGACCGGCAGCCTGCCAGTGCCGTTGTTCGACACCCAATTGGCCGCCGCTTACCTGAATCTTGGTTTCTCCATGGGCTACTCGCGCCTGGTGCAAGCCGTGCTGGATATCGAGTTGCCCAAGGGCGAGACCCGTTCCGACTGGCTGCAGCGGCCCTTGTCCGAGACGCAGGTCAGCTACGCCGCCGAAGACGCGGTGCACTTGGCCGAGGTTTACACCCGCCTGCGTCCCCAACTGTCGGACGACAAGTACGCCTGGGTGCTGGAAGACGGCGCGGAGTTGGTCGCCAACCTGCGCCGCGAAGTCGACCCTTACGAGGTGTATCGCGACGCCAAGCTGGCCTGGAAGCTGTCCCGCGCCCAACTGGCTGTACTGCGTGAGCTGTGCGCCTGGCGCGAGCAGCAGGCGCGCGCCCGTGACCTGCCGCGTAACCGCATCATTCGCGAACACTCGTTGTGGCCCCTGGCCAAATCCCAGCCGGATAACCTCGCCGCCCTGGGCAAGATCGAAGACATGCACCCGCGCACCGTGCGTCAGGACGGCCAGTTCCTGCTGGACCTGATCAAACGTGCCGGCAGCGTGCCGATGGACCAATGGCCACCCGCCGTTGCCGAACCGTTGCCGGTGGACGCCGCCGCACTGATCAAGCAACTGCGTGCCCTTGGCCAAGCTGAAGCCGAACGCCTGGAGATGGCGCCGGAACTGATGCTGCGCAAGAAAACCCTCGAAGCCCTGGTCAAAAGTGGCTACCCCGATGGGCCTTATAAATTGCCAGACTCGCTGCGTGGCTGGCGCCGCGAGTTGATGGGCCAGGCGCTGCTCGACAGCCTGGCCACCGCCGGAGAACAGCCTTGAAACGTATTTGCTCCATCTACCGCAGCCCTAAACGCGCCGGCATGTACCTTTACGTCCTGAAAAGCGATGCCCTTGAGCGCGTGCCTGAAGGCCTGCTCACCGTATTCGGCAAGCCGGTACACGCGTTCAACCTGGTGCTGACGCCTGAGCGCAAGCTGCAACAGGAAGACATCGTGCAGGTGCTGGAAAACCTCGACAAACAGGGTTACCACCTGCAAATGCCGCCACCCGAGGACGAGTACATCGAACACTTGCCCGAAGAGCTGCTGCGTCGCAACGACCCGATGTGATCGACCCGTGCTCCGTCCGGGGCACGTGCTTCAATGGAATCGTATAAGTGGGCGGTGGCCGTAAGGATGCGGGCAGCCGTCCGTACTGTTTTGAAAGGTTTTATGCATGCGTGTTCTGATTGCTGAACAGGATCACCCGCTCTACGCCCAATTGCTCGGCGAAGCGGCACCGGACCTTGAAGTGCTGACCAGCGGTGACTCGGCCGAACTGTCGCGCCTGGCCGCCGATTGCCCGGTCTGGCTGGGCCAGCCGGACTTGCTGGCGACGCTGTTGCGCCAAGGCCATCAGCCGCAATGGCTGCAATCGACTTGGGCCGGCATAACACCGCTGCTGGCTGAAGGTTTGCCACGCGACTATCGCCTGACCCGTGCGGTCGGTATTTATGGCCAGGTCATGGCCGAATTCGTGCTCACCTATATGCTCGGCCATGAACGCGAAGTACTGGCGCGCCTGGTCAGCCAGGTCGAGCGCAAATGGGACAACCGCATGGGCCAGAGCCTGGCGGGGCGCAAGGTGCTGATCGTCGGCACCGGCGACATCGGCCAGAGCGTTGCCGAGTTCCTGGTGCCCTTCGGTGTGAAGCTGTACGGCATCGCCAGTTCCAGTCGGGAACAGGCGCCGTTTATCGAAGTGGCCGGGCTTGAAGCCCTGGGTCGCCTGGTGGGGGAGGTGGACTACGTAATCAACCTGCTGCCTAACACGCCAAGCACCCATGACCTGTACGACGCGGCGCTGTTCAAGCAATTCAAGCCGACCGGGTTGTTTATCAACGTCGGGCGTGGTGTGTCGGTAGTGGACGCCGACCTGGTCGAGGCCTTGAAAGAAGGGCATCTGGCCGGTGCGGTGATCGATGTGTGCCGCCAGGAACCGTTGCCGCAACGTCATCCGTTCTGGACGGCGTGGGGCCTTCTGCTGACGGGTCACAGTTCGGCGCCGACGTCACCGGCATTGATGGTAGAGCTGTTCGTACAAAATGTGCGGGCGTATCAGGCCAAGCAAGACTTGCGCGGGAGCGTGGATTTCGAGCGCGGTTACTGACAGCAAAGGAGCCGGCATGCCGGCTCCTCTTGGCATTACAGGTTGAAATCACCTTCCGAGACCAACTCGCTCAACGGACGACGCGGGCTCGGCGCCTCACGACCTTGCAGGTACTCCGGCAAGGTCGACTTGTCCCCCAGCTTGCCAACCGCAACAGCGGCATGCAGGGCATAACCTTCCGGGATTTTCAGCTCTTTGCGGGTCAGCTCCTGATCGAAACCGGCCATGCCGTGGGTGTGCCAGCCGCTGAGGCTGGCTTGCAGCGCCAGGTGGCCCCAGGCTGAGCCGGTATCGAAGGTATGCCACAGCGCCGGGGTTTCTTCGCTGGCGCCGGGGGCGGTGAAGTCGGTTTTCGAGGCGATGATCACCAGGGCCGACGCATGCTGCGCCCAGTTGCGGTTGAATTCATTCAGCAAGCCCAGGAAACGCTCCCAGTCCGGCGTGTCGCGGCGCGCGTAGAGAAAGCGCCATGGCTGCGAGTTGTAGGCGGACGGCGCCCAGCGCGCGGCTTCGAAGAAGCTCAGCAGGGTTTCCTGGTCAATGCTCTCGCCGGTGAAGGCGCGGGGCGACCAACGGTCGGTGAACTGGGTGTGGATCGGATAATCGGCAACACGTGTCATGGAGCAGTTCCTGATCGTCAATTCGGCGCTCAAAACTACTGCGCGGCCACTAGACTGACAAGTGTTGTTACACCGCCAGTCGTAAGCGCTTGGCCCCAGGGGCCTTGGGCACTAGACTGGCGGCCTTTTCACCTACCGATACTGATGTAGAGCCATGGCCGCCAAAGTCGAACCTTTCTGGATACGCAAAACCCTTGAACACCTCGACCAGGAGGAGTGGGAGTCGTTGTGCGACGGCTGTGGCCTGTGCTGCCTGCAAAAGCTTGAGGATGAAGACGACAACAGCGTCTATTACACGCGGATCGCCTGCAAACTGCTCGACCTGAAAACCTGCCAGTGCACCGACTACCCCAACCGTCGCGCCTCGGTGCCGGACTGCATCCAGCTCACGCCGGGCCAGGCCGACCAGTTCAAATGGTTGCCGCCCACCTGCGGCTATCGCCTGGTCAGCGAACGTAAGGACCTGCCACTGTGGCACCACCTGGTCTGCGGCGACCGCGATGCCGTGCACCACGAACGCATTTCCCAGTCCGGGCGCATGCTCAGCGAAGGCAGCGTGCCTGAGGATGACTGGGAGGATTACCTGATTTTCCGCGCGGGCTGACAAGGAGTGGGTATGAGGGGGGCAATCAAGCTGGCGGCATCTGTGGTGTTGCTGGCGCTGAGTACATCCGCGTGGTGCGCGAAGAAAGTCGACCTGGATTATCACGTCAAACTGTTGCCCCAGACGGATCAGGCCGAGGTGCGGGTGAGCCTGTCCCAAGGCTCGGCGGTGCGCAGCCTGAACTTCGACCTCGGCCCCGACGGTGACTACAGCGACTTCAAGGCCGACGGCCAGTGGCGCATCACCGAGCATCGTGGCCTGTGGCAACCCAGCGCCAACAAGGCCAGCCTGACTTACCGCGTACGCCTCACCCATGCACGCAAGGCCGGTCTCTATGAAGCGCGGATGACGCCGGGCTGGGCGTTGTTTCGCGGCGAAGACTTGGTGCCGACCGCGCGGCTCGACCAGCAGGACGGCGTCGAGTTGGTCTCGCGCCTGGTGTTCGAACTGCCGGCCGGCTGGAAAAGCGTTGAAACCGCTTGGCCGCGCATCGGCAAGAACAAATTCCGCATCGACAACATCTCCCGCCTGTTCGACCGGCCCACCGGCTGGATGCTCGCCGGCAACCTCGGCAGCCGCCGCGTGCGCCTGGGCGAGACGGAAGTCACCGTGGCTTCGCCCAAGGGCCAGGCCATGCGTCGCATGGACGTGCTGACGTTGCTGACCTTCGTCTGGCCACAAGTAGAAGCGGCCTTCCCGCGCCATCCGGCCAAGCTGCTGGTGGTGGGCGCCAGTGACCCGATGCGCCGTGGCGCGTTCGCGGCGCGGGATTCGGTCTACCTCAACAGCCGCACGCCGCTGGTCAGCGAAAACGGCAGCAGCCCGTTGATCCGCGAAGTGGTGCAGGCGATTGGGCGTTTCAATGACCACGACACCAGTGACTGGATCAGCGAGGGCCTGGCCGAGTACTACGCCATCGAGCTGGTGCGTCGGGCAGGTGGCATCACCGACGAACGGTATCAGGCGATACAGGCGCGATTGAACAAGGAAGGCAAAGACGTGACCAGCCTGCGCGGCGAACACGTCAGCGGTGCGACGGTGTCACGGGCGGTGGTGGTGTTGCAGGAGCTGGACCGCGAGATTCGCGTAAAGACCCACAACAAACGCTCGCTGGATGACCTCGCGCAGGCGGTGATGCGGGCCAACAGCATCACCACCGCGGAGTTCGTGCAACTGGCTGAAAGTATCATCGGCGAGTCGTCGGTGGTGCTGGACAACAAGCTGCTGCGTTAGCCGGTGGTTTTGGTGGCCTTCTCGGCCGCCACTTCAGCCTTGGTCTTCAGATTCTTCAGCTCGGCCCCGGCGCGTTCGATCTTCGTGCGCACGGTATTCATTTCCTGGCGGCCCTGTTCCAGCTTGTCCTTGAGCGAGCTGTGCCCGGTAAAACCACGGGCCAGCGCCACGCCGCCGATCGCCACCTGGATCAAGCCGAAAATCCCGCCACGGCGCAGGCCTTTGCCCACCATCATCACGCCACCGGCCACCGAGCCGATGCGCTCCCAGCCGTGCACGTTCTGCGTGGGCTGGGTCTCGAAAGGCGTGTGTTCGATGATAGGTCGCAAGGTTTTGCTGTCGCTCATGATCTGTCTCCAACGAGGGCTATTGATAAGTAGCTGACTGCCCGCAGGCGTCGGATGTTCCCAAAAGATCAGTACTTGGGGCCCGAGCGGGTGTTGTTGCCCTTGGCCAGGCGGTCGTAGAGCACCACGTTGACGGTGGCGGCGAGGTTCATGCAGCCGGTGGTCGGGATGTAGACCACGTCCTCGCACCAGTCGCGGATCTCTTTGTCGAGGGAACCGTCTTCCGGACCAAAGATGTACAGCGCGCGGTCCGGATGGGTGTATTCGGGCAGGGGGCGAGCGCCTTCTACCAGTTCCACGGCGACGGGGATGCAGCCCAGGGGCAGGATCTTTTTCAGGTCATCGATGCCGATCAGCGGAATGTCGTGGTGGACTTTCTTGGTGTCGGTGATGAAGTCCCGCGCGCGCTCGTAACGCACGCCGGTGTAGAACACCGAGGCCACGCCGTAGCAGCCGGCGGCACGCATGACCGAACCGACGTTTTCGGGGGATTTGGGGTTATACAAACCGATGCAGCTGTAGCGTTTATTGCCCACAGGAGTGCCTTAAAAAGGCAGCAGTATAGCGGCAAGCGGCAAGCTGCAAGTAAAAGCGGCGTGGCTTTTTCTTGCCGCTTGCCGCTCGAAACCTTCAGTCGTCTTTCTTCATCAACCCCGCCAACGCCGCAAACGGGTTATGCGTGGCCTTGGCAATCGTCGGGCTGCTGGTGGAGCCTTCGCCGAAATACTGCTGGTCGGTATACCGCGAGTGTTCGTTGTCGTGGCAATACAGGCACAGCAGCTCCCAGTTGGAACCGTCCTGGGGATTGTCATCATGATTGTGGTTTCGATGGTGTACGGTCAGCTCGCTCAGGCGTTTGCCGGCGAACTCACGGGCGCAGCGGCCGCACACGTGGGGGTACATTTTCAACGCTTTATCGCGGTAGCCCATTTCCCGGTCGCGCTGGGCATCGGCAAGGATGCGGTCCAGCTTGGCGGTGTGGGAGGGCGGGTTGGTCGAGCTCATCATGGCTCCTGGCTATTTTGGGGTTCACGGATAGGGTTGATTCTAGCCGCTCGCGTTGCAAATAACCGCTTCACTTTACTCATAAGGACTGAAACTCATGCGTCTGCATTCATGGACTGTTGCACTGTTGTTGTGTGGGCTCACGGCCCAAGCCCAAGCGTTTTCTACACCCCAACCCGGCCAGGTGATCGAGGTTGCCCTCGATCAATTGCACCCGACACAGGCCGTGGTGGGGTTCGACCAGATCTACTACAGCCTCGGCCTGTTCGCCGACAAACCCGCCAAGGTCTTCGATGAATACTGCGAAACCAACGGCCAGGGCGAAGCCGACAACGTGCCCAAGGGCGCGGACCTGCACAAGCCGGCGAGCTTCAGCTGCAAGGACCCGGTGGGCACTCATCCCGACGACATGAAGACCGTGGTGGTCGGCCCTGGCGGCCAGTTGTACCTGACCGACGGTCACCACAGCTTCACCACCTTGTGGGAAGTGCCCGGCGGCGGGCCTCGCCTGAACATGTGGGTCAAGGTCACCGACGACTTCAGCAACAGCCCCACCCTGGCCAATTTCTGGCAGCGCATGCAGGCCGCGCGCAAGGTCTGGCTCAAGGACAATCAAGGCCAGACCCTGCCGCCCGAGCAACTGCCGGCGCACCTGGGCTTCAAGAACCTGCAGGACGATACCTTCCGCAGCCTGGTGTATTTCACCCGCAAGGCCGCGTATGGCAAGCCCGAGGCGGGCGAGATCGCGCCGGAGTTCCTGGAGTTCTACTGGGGCAACTGGCTGCGTACTCAAATTGACCTGGGCAAGTACAACCTGAACAAGAAGGGTGGCTACAAGGACGCCATTGAGGCCGTGGCCAAGCGCATGGTCAGCCTGGCGCCGGGCTCACAGGTCGGTGACAGCGGTTTCACCGCCCATCAACTGGGCGGCATGACCCAACTCGACCGTAACGAGCTGGAAAAGACCTTCGACAAAAAAGTCCCGTATGTGATCGATTACCGCAATTCCCTGCGTTAGCCGATCACAGCTTCTGCGCAATCCAGATGGTGTGCCGGGTGCCCTTGTTGCCATGGGCGAATACCTGCACTTCCTCGGCCTTGAAACCGGCCTTGCGCAGTTTGTCGCTGAACAGCTTGTCCGCGCTGGCCGACCACACGGCCAGCACGCCTTTGGGGCGCAGGGCCTTGGCGCAGGCCGCCAGGCCTCCGGCGGAGTAGAGCCAACTGTTGGCCTTTTGCGTGAGACCTTCGGGGCCGTTGTCCACGTCCAGCATGATCGCGTCAAAGCCCTGGGGCTCGGCTTGCAGCACCTTGGCCACGTCTTCCAGGCGGATCACCGTGCGCGGGTCCAGCAGCGGGCGGCCGGATTTTTCGCCCAGTGGCCCACGGTTCCATTCCACGACGCCTGGTACCAGTTCTGCCACGACCACTTCGGCAGTCTTGCCCAGGTGTTTGAGCGCTGACGCCAGGGTAAAGCCCATGCCCAAGCCACCGATCAACACCCGTGAGTCCGCACGCCCGGCGACTTTGCGGCAGGGGATCTCCGCCAGCGCATCTTCGGAACCGTGCATGCGCGTGTTCATCAGCTGGCCGCCATCACCGCCCTGAATCTTGATGACGAAATCTTCACCGTATTCGAACAGGCACAAGGCACCGCCGTTGTCGGGGATCGGGGTGGTGTCCAGCAGAACGAAACGTTTCATGGAAATCTCATTGGGAAGGGCATTCTTGCGCGGTTGGGAGTAGCCTTACGACATTCCGGTCAGGCCATGGAGCCATCGATGAAGTGCAGCATTCTAACGGTCATTGTGTTGAGCGCGCTCGCCTCTGGTGCGGCGCAGGCTCAGGAGTTGCAAACCGTACCGGTCGCGCCCGCCCCAACGCCAGGCGCACCGGGCACCCCGACGCCGACGTTGTACCCGCAAGTCACCCCATCGGCCGTGCCCAAGACCAACGGCTCGCCGCCCTTGGTGCCCATCGTGCTGCCCACGCCACCCAAGGATCAGACGGTGCCGGGCCTGCTGCAAAACGACAGCAAGCCGAAGACGCCGGGCGGCTAAAACTGTTGCGAAAGTAATTGCCCGTCGGCCATGCGCAGGCGCTTGGACAGGGCGATGGCAATGGCGCGGATGATCTTGGCGGCGACCCTGGGCGCTTCGTTGAGCATCTTTTCCAGGGAATCCTTGCCCAGGTTCAACAGCACGCAGTCACTGGCCGCCACGCAACTGGCCGAGCGGCGCTCGCCGTCGAGTACAGCCATTTCACCAAAGGCCCGACCACTGCGCAGGGTGGCGATGGTCAGGCGCTGGCCGTCGTGGTTGGTTTTCTGCACCGCCACCTGGCCGCTGTGGAGGATGCACATGAAGGTGCCAGCATCGCCCTCAAGGAAAATCACCTCATCGCGGGCAATGCTGCTGATATTGAAATAGCCGGCGGCGACGTGAAAGTCTTCCGGCAACAGCGGGTCGAACAGGCCGCAATCCATGAGCATGTCGCGGATTTCGGTATTCATTAGCGTCGGTAGTGCCATGGCTGCAATCTTGGTCCATCAATCAGTAGGCGGTCCTGTGTTCAGACAGAACCGCCCTACGAAGTTCCTTAAACCAACCCCAGCGCCTTGAACACAAAGCCATATTCGAGTGCTACGTCACGTAATCCCTGGTAACGACCGCTCATGCCACCGTGGCCGGCGCCCAGTTCGGTCTTGAGCAACAGCAGGTTATCGTCGGTCTTGGTGTCGCGCAGCTTGGCCACCCACTTGGCGGCTTCCCAATATTGCACGCGGCTGTCGTTGTAGCCGGCGATCACCAGCAGGTGCGGGTAGGCCTGGGCACGAACGTTTTCGTAAGGCGCGTAGGCCTTGATGCGTTCGTAGACGTCCGATTCTTCCGGGTTGCCCCACTCGTCGTACTCGGTGATGGTGAGCGGCAGTTCCGGGTCGAGCATGGTGTTGAGCACATCGACGAACGGCACTTCGGCAATCGCCGCCTGGAACAGCGCCGGGCGCTGATTGAGCACCGCGCCGATCAACAAGCCGCCGGCACTGCCGCCGCTGATGGCCAGTTGTTTGGACGTGGTCAGGCCCTCTGCGATCAGGTGTTCGGCGCAGGCGATAAAGTCGCTGAAGGTGTTCTGCTTGTGTTCCTGCTTGCCGTTGCGATACCAGGCCTCGCCCAGCTCACCGCCGCCGCGCACATGGGCGATGGCAAACGCCACGCCTCGGTCCAGCAGGCTCAGGCGTGCGTGGGAGAACCACGGGTCCAGGCTCGAACCGTAGGCGCCATAGCCATACAGGTAGAGGGGCGTTGGCTTACCCAGCTGATCGCGCTTGACCACCAGGCTGATCGGCACCTGGGTGCCATCTGCCGAGGTGGCCCAGAGGCGCTGGCTCACGTAATCATCGGCGTTGAACACGCCGAGTACCGGGGTTTCCTTGAGCACCTGTTGCGCGCCGCTGGCCAGTTCCAGCTGGCGCACCTGGGCTGGACGGTTCAGGGCTTCGTAGCGCAGGCGGATCTTGTCGCTGACAAACTCCAGGCTGTTCTGTACGTAGAGGCTGTAGGCGGCGTCAGGCAATTCCACGCGATAGGCCGGCAAGCCCTGCGGGTGCACTTCGATCACCGGCAGGCCACCGATGCGCAGGCTCAGGGTCATGGCGTGGGTGTTCAGGCTCACGCCGTCGAGCATCACCTCATCGCTGTGGGGGATCAGGTTCTGCCATTCAGCTTCGGTCGGCACGTCGCCAATGTCGGTTGCCACGAACAGCGCGTAGTTGATGCCATCGCGGTTGCTGCGGATAAACCAGGTCCACGCGCCATTCAACTGGCCGTGGTCGACATCGTACTCATGGTCTTCGACCCGTGGCGCCAGGCAGGTGAAGTCCAGGTGTGGCTGATCGGCGTCCAGCGCCCAGACTTCGCTGGTGGTCTTGCTGCCCAGTGACAGCAGCAGCTGGCGCTCGGAGCTGGAACGGTAGCAATGCAGGAAGAAACGTCCGTCGGGCTCATGGAACACTTCCTGCGCCGCCGTGCCGTCCAGGCGATAGCGATACAGTTTGTGCGGGCGGTGGGTGTCGTCCAGTTCGCCGAAGAACAGGGTCAGGCTGTCATTCGCCCAGGTCATGCTGCCGTCGCAGTCTTCAAACGCCAGTTCGCTGACTTTGCCGGTGGCCAATTCCTTCACGTACAGGGTGTAGATCTCTTCACCGCTGGTATCGAGGCTGTAGGCCAGGCGTTGGTGGTCGGGGCTGATGCTGAACGCGCCGAGGGAGAAGAAACCGCCATTGGCCAGCACGTTCGGGTCCAGCAACAACTCTTCGCTGCTGTCATCCACCTGGTTGCTGTCGTCGGCCGGGCGACGGCAGCGGTAGTGGCGGGCGTATTCGTCACCGGCGGTGGTGCGGGTGTAATACAGATACGGGCCCCACGGCGAAGGCAGCGACAGATCGGTTTCGAGAATGCGGCCCTTGATCTCCTCGAACAGGGTTTCACGCAGCGCTGCCTGATCGGCGAGTTGCGCTTCCTGCCAGGCGTTTTCGGCCTTGAGGTAATCGAGCACCTCAGCGCTGTCGCGCTCTTGCAGCCAGGCGTACGGATCTGAGCCTTGGGCCTTGCGGGCAATCGGAGCGGTCGATGTAGGCATGGGATTAATCTCTATCGGGCGGACGGTGGCAGGCATTGCAGCCGCGACACGCAAAAGCCGTTATCATAGCCGCCTGTTTGCCAACCTTGCCATGGACACCATGACCGAGAACGACTATCTGACCGCTTGGGGCCTTTACGCCTTCGCCGCTTTGGGCTGCCTGTTGGTGTGGTGGCGCATGACCCGCTGGATCTGGCGCTGGCTGCGCGAGCCGCTGCTGTTGCTGATGGCGGTGTTGCTGTTCAGCCCGACCATCGTCGACCCGGTCAAGACCCAGTTCGCGCCGGCCGTGGCCATCACCGCCCTGGACCTGGTACTTAAGGTCGGCAATAACGCCTGGCGGGCCATTTCCGATCTGTTCATGTACAGCATGATCGCCTTTGGCGTGTACCTGGTGTTCGTGCTGATCCGCTGGCCCATCGAGCGCGCCGCCAAGGCCCGCCGTGAGCGCAAGGCCGCCGCGGATGCTGCGCTGGCCGCCGAACCGGATCAAGACGACGATGACGTGCCTTTTCGCCGTCCGGCACCCGTGAGCGGTCTGCGCGTCGAACCGCGCCTTTAACGTTGTCCGCCCTGCTGCGAGAGCCCTGGCATGTGTGAATTATTGGGCATGAGTGCCAACGTCCCCACCGATATCGTGTTCAGCTTCACCGGGCTGATGCAGCGCGGTGGGCGCACCGGTCCCCACCGTGACGGTTGGGGCATCGCGTTCTATGAAGGCCGTGGCCTGCGCTTGTTCCAGGACCCGGCCGCGAGCAGCGAATCGGAAGTCGCGCTGCTGGTGCAGCGTTACCCGATCAAGAGCGAAGTGGTGATCGGCCATATCCGCCAGGCCAACGTCGGCAAGGTCAGTTTGGCCAACACCCACCCGTTCGTGCGCGAACTGTGGGGCCGCAACTGGTGCTTTGCGCATAACGGCCAGTTGGCGGACTTTAACCCCCGCGCCACTTTCTACCGCCCGGTGGGCGATACCGACAGCGAAGCGGCCTTTTGCGATCTGCTCAACCGCGTGCGCGAAGCCTTCCCGGAGCCGGTGGACATTGAAAACGTCCTGCCGGACCTGATCGCCGCCTGCTCCGAATACCGTAGCAAAGGCGTGTTCAACTGCCTGCTCAGCGACGGCGACTGGCTGTTTTGCTATTGCTCGACCAAGCTGGCGCAAATCACCCGTCGCGCCCCGTTTGGCCCGGCACGCTTGAAAGATGTCGACGTGATCGTCGATTTTCAGGCCGAAACCACGCCCAATGACGTGGTGACCGTGATCGCCACCGAGCCTTTGACCGACAACGAAAACTGGACCCGTTACGAACCGGGCCAATGGAGCCTGTGGCGACGCGGTGAATGCGTCAGCCAAGGCATCACCGAGTAAGGATATCGACCATGTTGCTCAGTTATCTGCGGTTGGTGCTGTTTGCCATTGGCCTGTTGGTCGGCGTGCAAGTGCCGGGGTTCATCAACGACTACGCCAAGCGCGTCGAAGCTCATCTGATCGAGGCCCAGACCGGCCTCAGCGGGTTTGAAAACACGGCACGGCAATTCTTCAACGGTGACTTGAAGGCGTTGGTCGCGCATTACCGCGCCAGTGATGACCCGGTGTTCCAGAGCGACGCCAATAGCCTGGGCGCCATGCTTGACCGCCAAGTGGCGTTGGACAAGCAATTCCAGGCCATGCAAGGCCCGTGGTACATCCGCGCCCTGCAAGTGGCCGTGGCGGCGGACCCGGATATCCGTCAGGAGACGTGGAACGGCTACAGCTACCAGATCCTGCTGACGCCCGAGGCCATGGGCTGGGGGTTGGGCGGGGCGATGCTGTTGTCGTTTGGCCTGGAGTGCCTGTTCCGTTTGATCGACTGGGTGGTGTTGGGCGGCAAGCGCCTGCGCCAGAGCCGGCCCGATCGAAGAGCGGGACCTCAAAGGGCTCTGAGCCTCACGGGTGAGCGAGCACCATCCGCTCCTCACCCACTTCCTCGGCATACCGTGCTACCACCTTCTGGCACAACCCCACAATCTCCTCCACCAACTCCACCCCCACGCGCCACGACACCACTACCTGCAAGTTCGGCAGTTTCTGCGCCATTGGCAACATCACCAATTCCCCGCGCGCCAGTTCTTCGCTGACCAGCACCGGCGGCAGTGCGCCAATGCCAAAACCATCGCGCAGTAAACGGGTGATGGCCGACACCGAATTCACGCAGTTCATGCGTGGCGCGGCCACGCCGTTGGCCTGCATCAGGCTGATCACGTCCTGGTGCGGATGGGAGTTTTTCGAGTAGGTGATGATGCGTTCCTGCGCCAGTTCGGCCAGGGACGCGTAATCGCGGTGGTAGATCGATTGGCTGGCGACGATCCAGGCCATGGGGTGGCTGCACAGCTCCAGGCTGCGCACGGTTTCGAGGCGCAGCAGGTCGGTTTGCAGGATCAGGTCGAGGAAGCCTTTTTGCAGCTGATCGCTGAGGTTCAGCGCGGTATCGGCGACCAATTCGATCTCTACCAGCGGGAAGTGGTCCATCAGTTCCGCCACCAACGGGCTGAGCCAGGTGTGGATCACCGTGTCCATCGCGCCGATGCGGATGCGCCCGACCTTGCTGCTGGTGGTCTCCAAGGACTGCTTCAGGCCCTGCATCGTTACCATCATCTGCTCGGCGTAATCGAGCACCTTCAAGCCTTCCGGGGTCAGGCTCACACCGCGTGAGTCGCGCAGAAACAGCTTCACGCCCAACTCGCTTTCCAGCACGGCAATGCGGCTGGAGATCGACGCCTGGGTGGTGAACAACTTCTCGGCAGTCAGGCGGAAACTCTTGAGCTTGGCCACCCAGACGAAGGTTTCGAGGAACTTCAAATTCATGGGATCAACTTTTTCTTATGCATGGATCGGTTTTTATTAGTTGGACGCCGCACCGAGCCAGCGCCAAAAATCGAGCTATTCCACGATAAGCGCCGTTGGGGTGTCAGGACAAGTTGCGAGTTCTGCGTAAAAAATCCCACACTACAAAATAACAATGCCTACAGGAGCGACCAACGTGAGCCGCCTTCTACTGAATTGCGACATCGGCGAAAGCTTCGGCAACTGGACTATGGGTCTGGACGCCGAGGTCATGCCGTTCATTGATTGCGCCAACGTGGCGTGCGGCTTCCATGCCGGCGACCCGAGCATCATGCGCAAGACCGTCAGCCTGGCACTCAAGCATGGCGTGCAAGTCGGTGCGCACCCGGCGTACCAGGATCTGCAAGGTTTCGGCCGTCGCTCCATGGCCTACACCCCCCAGGAAATCCAGGACCTGCTGAACTACCAGATCGGCGCCCTCGACGGCATCTGCCGGGCGCAAGGTGGGCGGGTCAGCTATGTGAAGCCCCACGGCGCGATGTACAACGACATGATGGCCAAGCCCGCTCAATTGCGCGCGGTGATCCAGGCTGTGGCAGCTTACGGCGACCTGCCGCTGATGTTGCTGGCAACCCGCGACAACAGCGCAGCGCAGGCCTTGGGCGATGAATATGGCGTCACCCTGTGGTTCGAAGCCTTTGCCGACCGCGCCTACGACAATAAGGGCCACCTGGTCTCGCGGCAGTTGCCCGGCGCCGTGCACCACGATGCCGACACCATCCTGCAGCAAGCCCTGACCATTTCCAGGGGGGAAGCGCTGACCGCCAGCGACGGCAGCTCGCTGGTCCTGCAAGCCAACACGCTGTGCGTGCATGGGGACAACGCCAGCTCGATCGCCGCCGTACAGCGCATCCGCGAGGCATTGAAGCCAGCATGAAGCCACGGATTGAAGTGGTGGCCATCGACTGCCTGATGGTGCGTCTGTTTGATGCAATCGCCGAAGCCAACATGCCCTGGATGCTCGCCGCCACCCAGCGCTTGCGCAGCGGTTTCGGCGCGGCTTTGGTCGACCTGGTGCCGTCCTACACCACCTTGATGGTGCATTACGACCTCAGCGCATTGAACCCGGCCCAGGCACGGGAATTGATCGACCAGGCCCTGACCGACCTGCAGCCGCACACCCAGGGCAGCGGCCAGTGCCACGTGCTGCCGGTGTGGTACGACCTGAGCGTCGGCCCCGAACTGAGCCTGCTCAGCCAGCGCAGCGGGCTAAGCGTCGATGACGTGATCCGCCGGCACAGCGCCCACGAATACCAAGTGTTCGCCCTCGGCTTCGCCCCCGGTTTTGCCTTTATGGGCCTGGTGGATGAAGTCCTCGCCGCGCCACGCCTCAACACCCCGCGCAAACGCGTGGCGGCGGGCAGCGTCGGCATTGCCGAACGGCAAACTGCGGCCTACCCGGTGGTCTCGCCGGGCGGCTGGAACCTGATCGGCCGCACCCCGGCCAAGTTGTTCGACCGTGAGCGCGACGGTTATAGCCTGATGCAGCCCGGCGACACGGTACGCTTCGAACCCGTCGATCACGCGCAATTCATCAAACTGGGTGGCGATGACACGCCGTTGGAGGCGCAGGCATGAGCCGCTTGATCATTGAGGCCAGCACACCGCTGTGCCTGTTGCAGGATGCCGGCCGCTTTGGCGTGCGTCACCTGGGCGTAACCCAGGGCGGCGCGCTGGATTGGGTGTCGATGTCCTGGGCCAACTGGCTGCTGGGCAATGCACTGGACGCGCCGGTGGTGGAAATCACCCTGGGCGGCTTTACCGTGCAGGCCGAGGATTATTGCCTGCTGGCCCTGGCCGGTGCGGACTTGGGTGCTTATATCGACGAACGCGCCATCAGCCCAGGCCGCAGTTTTATCCTGCAAAAGGGCCAGCGTTTGCGTTTTACCCAGCCATTCAGCGGCGCGCGGGCCTATCTGGCGGCGCCGGGCGGGTTCGATGCGCCGGATGTGCTGGGCAGTTGCGCCACCGTTGTGCGTGAGGAACTGGGCGGTGTGGACGGTTTCGGTAAGGCACTGGTCGAAGGTGGGCGCTTGGCGTATTCCGGCGTCGGCGGCGCAATGAAAGTGCTGAATGATCCAGGCCTGGCCAAAACTGCATTGGACGTGATTGTCGGTGCCCAGATCGGCCAGTTCAGTGGGCAAAGCCTGTTCGATGCGTTCAACACCGAATGGACCCTCGACAGCCGCGCCGACCGCATGGGCATGCGTCTGCTGGGCACGCCGTTGCAGTATCAGGGGCCTTCACTGATTTCCGAAGGCATTCCGCTGGGGGCGATCCAGGTGCCGCCGGATGGGCAGCCGATTGTGTTGCTTAATGACCGGCAGACCATTGGCGGTTATCCGCGTCTTGGAGCGTTGACGCCGTTGTCGCTGGCGCGGCTGGCGCAGTGCCTGCCGGGGGAGAAGGTGCGGCTGGCGCCGGTGGTGCAGGAGACTGCGCATCGCCAGCACATCGACTTTTTGCAGCGCTTTTTGAATGGGTGAAACCTGTGGCGAGGGAGCTTGCTCCCGTTGGGGCGCGTAGCGGCCCCCCGGCATTGGGCCTGCTGCGCAGACCAACGGGAGCAAGCTCCCTCGCCACAAAACAGCAACGCTATTTCGAGAGAAAGCGCATCCCTTCTTCCAACCCCCGCAACGTCAGCGGATACATCTGATCCTCCACCAACTCCCGCACAATCCCCGTTGACGCGGTATACCCCCAGGTGTCCTTCGGGTACGGGTTTATCCAGATCAGCTTCTTGTACTTGGCCATGAAGCGCTGCATCCACACATACCCCGGCTCCTCATTCCAATGCTCGACGCTGCCGCCGGCCTGGGTGATTTCATACGGCGCCATCGACGCATCGCCGATAAAAATCACTTTGTAATCCGCGCCGTACTTGTGCAGCAGGTCCTGGGTCGAGGTGCGCTCGGAGGTGCGGCGCTGGTTGTTCTTCCACACCGACTCGTACACAAAGTTATGGAAGTAGAAGTACTCCAAATGCTTGAACTCGGTCTTGCACGCGGAGAACAGCTCTTCGCAGATCTTCACGTGGGCATCCATCGAGCCGCCGATATCGAACAGCAATAGCAGCTTGATGGTGTTGCGCCGCTCCGGGCGCATCTGAATATTTAGCAAGCCGGCATCGCGGGCGGTGTGGTCGATGGTGCCGTCGATATCCAGCTCTTCCGCCGCGCCCTGGCGCGCAAATTTGCGCAGGCGGCGCAGGGCGATCTTGATATTACGCGTGCCCAGTTCAACCTGGTCGTCGAGGTTCTTGTACTCGCGCTGGTCCCACACCTTAACGGCCTTGCCCTGGCGCTTGCCGGCGTCACCGACACGGATGCCTTCCGGGTTGTAGCCGCCGGAGCCGAACGGGCTCGTGCCGCCGGTGCCGATCCACTTGTTTCCGCCGGCGTGACGTTCCTTCTGTTCTTCCAGGCGTTTCTTGAATTCCTCGATGAGTTTGTCGAGGCCACCAAGAGACTGGATCTGCGCGCGTTCCTCATCGGTCAGCGAACGTTCGAATTCCTTGCGCAGCCAGTCTTCGGGGATCAACGCCTGCAGGTGGTCGTCGAGTTTTTCCAGGCCATTGAAGTAAGCGCCGAAGGCCCGGTCGAACTTGTCGAAATGTCGCTCGTCCTTGACCAGGATCGCCCGGGCCAAGTAGTAGAACTCGTCCATGTCGGCGAAGGTCACGCGCATTTTCAGCGCGTTGATCAGGTCGAGCAGCTCGCGCACCGACACCGGCACCTTGGCGGCGCGCATTTCATTGAACAGGTTGAGCAGCATCAGCGGTTACCGCGACGGCTCATGAACGCCAGACGCTCCAGCAACTGCACGTCCTGCTCGTTCTTCACCAACGCACCGGCCAGCGGCGGGATGGCCTTGGTCGGGTCACGTTCGCGCAGCACGGCTTCGCCGATGTTGTCGGCCATCAGCAGCTTGAGCCAGTCGACCAGTTCGGAGGTGGAGGGTTTTTTCTTCAGGCCCGGTACTTTGCGCACGTCGAAGAACACGTCCAGCGCTTCGCTGACCAAATCCTTCTTGATGTCGGGGTAATGCACATCGACGATCTTTTGCAGGGTGGTGCGGTCGGGGAAGGCGATGTAGTGGAAGAAGCAGCGGCGCAGAAAGGCGTCCGGCAGCTCCTTTTCGTTGTTGGAGGTAATGATGATGATCGGGCGTTTCTTGGCCTTGATGGTCTCGTCGATTTCGTAGACGTAGAACTCCATCTTGTCGAGTTCTTGCAGCAGGTCGTTGGGGAACTCGATGTCGGCCTTGTCGATTTCATCGATCAGCAGGATCACCCGCTCTTCGGATTCGAAGGCTTCCCAGAGCTTGCCCTTTTTCAGGTAGTTGCGCACGTCGTGCACCTTGTCCACGCCCAACTGCGAGTCGCGCAGGCGGCTGACCGCGTCGTACTCGTACAGGCCCTGATGCGCCTTGGTGGTGGACTTGATGTGCCAGGTGATCAGCTTGGCGCCGAAGGACTCGGCCAATTGCTCGGCGAGCATGGTCTTGCCGGTGCCGGGCTCGCCCTTGACCAGCAACGGCCGCTCCAGGGTAATGGCGGCGTTGACGGCCAGTTTTAGGTCATCGGTAGCCACATAGGCCTGGGTGCCTTCGAACTTCATCGGTGTTTCCTCGCATTCATCAATGCCCGGACTATACCGCGCAGCCCCGGCGACTGTGAACGCAGGCGGCTTATTCAGTCTCTGAATGACCAGTCACCTTCAGTCCGCCGAGGGTTTGGGTTGTTCATAGCGCGCATTGAACGCCTGGATGAAGCCGTTGCGCAAAATCGCCAAAAACGCGGAGAACGCGCTGACATTTTGCTGATGCACGCTGCCACTGAGTTCCACCCGGGTGGCGAACTGGTTTTTCGCCTGGTTTTTCAGCACGGTCTCGCTGGCGCCGACCACCGCCTCCCAGATCGAGCGGAAGATGTTCTTGTCTTTGTTTTCCACGTCCTGCTGCCAGTCGAAGACTTCGACGTCGCGCAGCAGCGGTTTGATATAGCCGGTCAACTGGCCTTTTTCCGCCTGGGCTTCGATCACCACGTCGCCGGTGCCGGCCTTGAAGTCGAATTTGCCGTAGGCCGAGGCGAAGTCATTCATGCGCTTGAGCTGCAAGTCTTTGGCGCGGAAACGGAATTCGAAGTTCTCGAAATTGCTCAGCGGGTCAAAGGTGGCTGTGGCTTCCAGCGGCGCCTGGCCTTGCAGCAGCGCCTTGCCCTCGAAGCGGGCGTCGCGCTTGCCTTTGACATCGACCACGTTGGTCAGGTTATAGAAGCTGGCGTTGACCTCGGTGGCATTGATGTTGACCGGTGGTTTGGAGCTGAAGTTATGGAAGGCGATCTTGCCGTCTTCGATGCGCACTTCGTCGAGGGTGATAGGGGCCAGCTTGCTCAATTGCTCGCGCCAGTCGGTGCCTTTACCGGTCTGGGACGCCTGCTTGTTGGCGCCGCCGTCGACGAAGTTCACCTCGGGGTTGATAAAACGCACCTTGGCCACCACCGCATGGTCGTACCACAACGAGTGCCAGCTCACCGCGAGGTCGATCAGCGGCGCCTTGACGAACGGTACGGGCACCTTGCCGTCGACCTTGATGATCTCCAGGCCGTTGATCTTGTACGCGCCGCGCCACAGGGCCAGGTCTACATCCGTGACGTGGCCGCGGTAGTCGCCCATGTTGGCGAGCTTGTCATTCAAGTAGTTACGCACCAGGTAGGGCAGGGCGATGCTCAGGGCGACCAGTACCACCAGCAATCCGGCGACGGTCCATAGTGGCCAGCTGTAGCGACGTTTCATGGGTAGGGTCCTCTGTCCGTATAGGGGATGGACTGTTGCGAAGGGCGCAACGTTCCTCCGACTGGACGCTTTGCGGCACGAGGCATACCCTTGTGGCCTTCCTTGAATCGACCCATAGGACCCGTCATGAGCCGCATCTTTGCAGACAACGCGCACTCCATCGGTAACACGCCCCTGGTTCAGATCAACCGGATCGCACCGCGTGGTGTGACCATCCTGGCCAAGATCGAAGGGCGTAACCCAGGCTACTCGGTGAAATGCCGCATTGGCGCAAACATGATCTGGGACGCTGAAAGCACCGGCAAACTCAAGCCGGGCATGACCATTGTCGAACCCACCTCCGGCAACACCGGCATCGGCCTGGCATTCGTCGCCGCCGCCCGTGGCTACAAGTTATTGCTGACCATGCCGGCGTCCATGAGCATCGAGCGACGCAAGGTACTCAAGGCCCTCGGCGCTGAACTCGTACTGACCGAGCCAGCCAAGGGCATGAAGGGCGCGATCGAAAAAGCCGGCGAAATCGTTGCCAGCGCCCCGGCCACCTACTTTATGCCAGCCCAGTTCGAAAACCCGGCCAACCCGGCGATCCATGAAAAAACCACCGGTCCGGAAATCTGGAACGACACCGATGGCGCCGTGGACGTGCTGGTGGCGGGCGTGGGCACCGGCGGCACCATCACGGGTGTTTCGCGCTATATCAAGAACATTGCGGGCAAGCCGATCCTGTCGGTGGCTGTCGAGCCGATCGTGTCGCCGGTGATCACCCAGGCGCTGGCCGGTGAAGAGATCAAGCCCAGCCCGCACAAGATCCAGGGCATCGGCGCCGGTTTTGTGCCGAAGAACCTCGACCTGTCGATGGTTGACCGCGTGGAACTGGTGACCGACGACGAGTCCAAGGCCATGGCCCTGCGGCTGATGCAGGAAGAAGGGATTCTGTGTGGCATCTCCTGCGGCGCCGCGATGGCCGTGGCGGTGCGCCTGGCCGAGAAACCGGAGATGCAGGGCAAGACCATCGTGGTGATCCTGCCGGACTCCGGTGAGCGCTACCTGTCGAGCATGCTGTTCAGCGATTTGTTTACCGAGCAAGAAAACCAGGCTTGATGTATGTCAGCGCCCATACCTTAGGCCTTCTGCATAATGACCCAACTGTTTATCATGGCCGGCTGCTACGTCTGCTGTTGGCCAGGCGCTTATTTCCAGGAGTTGCTGCATGACCTTTTCTTTGGCCGCCAAACTGTCCGTGCTGGCGTTGTTTATCGGCAGCACGTTGTATGTGCACCTGCGCGGCAAGGCGCGTTTGCCGATGTTGCGCCAGTTCGTCAACCATTCGGCGCTGTTCGCCCCGTATAACGCCTTGATGTACCTGTTCTCGGCTGTGCCGTCCAAGCCGTACCTGGACCGCAGCAAGTTCCCCGAACTGGACGTGCTCAAGGACAACTGGGAAGTGATCCGCGAAGAGGCCATGCACCTGTTCGACGAGGGTTACATCCGCGCCGCCGAAAAGAACAACGACGCCGGTTTCGGCTCGTTCTTCAAGAAGGGCTGGAAGCGTTTCTACCTCAAGTGGTACGACAAACCCCTGCCATCGGCCGAGGCGCTGTGCCCGAAAACCGTGGCGCTGGTGAGCAGCATTCCCAATGTCAAAGGCGCGATGTTCGCGCTGTTGCCGGGCGGCAGCCACCTCAACCCGCACCGCGACCCGTTCGCCGGTTCCCTGCGCTATCACCTGGGTTTGTCCACGCCGAACTCCGACGACTGCCGCATCTTTGTCGACGGCCAGGTGTACGCCTGGCGTGACGGTGAAGACGTGATGTTCGACGAAACCTACGTGCACTGGGTCAAGAATGAAACCGAGCAGACCCGTGTAATCCTGTTCTGCGACATCGAGCGCCCCCTGAGCAACCGCGTGATGACCCGCGTCAACCGTTGGGTCAGCAAGCAACTGGGTCGCGCCACTGCACCGCAGAACCTGGATGACGAGCGCGTGGGCGGGATCAACCAGGCGTACGCCTGGAGCAAGACCTTCAGTGACAAGTTCAGCGGTGTGGTCAAGCAGTGGAAGCGCAAGCATCCGAAGGCTTACCGCATTGCGCGGCCGGTGCTGGCGGTGGTGGTGCTGGTGCTGTTGTGGAAGTGGTTGTTCGGCTGATTGATTCGATTAAATAGGAGCCCGGCAAGCCGGGCTCCTATAGCTTACGAGGCGATCAGCTGGCGAAGCACATAGTGCAAGATGCCCCCGGCCTTGAAGTATTCCACCTCATTAAGCGTGTCGATCCGGCACAACACCTCGACCTTCTCCGTACTCCCATCCTCCCGCGTAATCACCAGCGTCAGGTTCATCCGCGGCACGATCTCCACGTCGGTCAGCCCGAGAATGTCGATCTTCTCCTTCCCGGTCAGCTTGAGCGTCTTGCGGCTCTGATCCAGCTTGAACTGCAACGGCAGCACGCCCATGCCCACCAGGTTGGAGCGGTGGATCCGCTCGAAACTCTCGGCGATCACCGCCTTGACGCCCAGCAGGTTGGTGCCCTTGGCTGCCCAGTCGCGGCTGGAACCGGTGCCGTATTCCTGGCCGGCGACCACCACCAAGGGCGTGCCCGAGGCCTGATACTTCATCGACGCGTCATAGATCGCCATCTTCTCGCCGGTGGGGATATACAGCGTATTACCGCCTTCCTCGCCGCCGAGCATTTCATTGCGGATACGGATATTGGCAAAGGTGCCGCGCATCATCACTTCATGGTTGCCCCGGCGCGAGCCGTAGGAGTTGAAGTCGCGCGGTTCCACGCCTTGTTCGCGCAGGTAGCGACCGGCGGGGCTGTCGGTCTTGATATTGCCGGCCGGGGAGATGTGGTCGGTGGTCACCGAGTCACCCAGCAACGCCAGTACGTTGGCGCCTTTGACGTCTTTGATCACCGGCAGCGGCCCGGCAATGTCGTCGAAGAACGGCGGGTGCTGGATATAGGTCGAATCCTTTTGCCAGACGTAGGTGGCGGCCTGTGGCACTTCAATGGCTTGCCACTGCTCGTCACCGGCGAACACCTCGGCGTATTCCTTGTGGAACATACCGGTGCTGACCTGGGCCACGGCATCCGCGATTTCCTTGCTGCTGGGCCAGATGTCCTTGAGGTACACCGGCTTGCCGTCTTGGTCATTCCCCAGCGGTTCACTGCTGATATCGATGCGCACGGTGCCCGCCAAGGCATACGCCACCACCAGCGGCGGCGAAGCCAGCCAGTTGGTTTTCACCAGCGGGTGCACGCGGCCTTCGAAGTTGCGGTTGCCCGACAGCACCGACGCCACCGCAAGGTCGGCTTTCTGGATGGCTTTTTCGATCGGCTCGGGCAGCGGGCCGGAGTTGCCGATGCAGGTGGTGCAGCCGTAGCCCACCAGATCAAAGCCGAGCTTGTCCAAGTACTGGGTGAGGCCTGCCGCCTTGTAGTAGTCGGTGACCACTTTGGAGCCTGGCGCCAAGGAGGTCTTGACCCAAGGCTTGCGCGTCAGGCCCTTTTCCACGGCCTTTTTCGCCACCAGCCCGGCCGCCATCATCACGCTGGGGTTGGAGGTGTTGGTGCAGGAGGTGATTGCGGCGATCACCACCGCGCCGTTTTTCAGGCGATAGGTCTGGCCGTCGTACTCATAGTCGGTTTCGCCCACCAGGTCGGCATTGCCCACGGCAACTCCGCCGCCGCCTTCGCTTTCCAGGCGGCCCTCTTCTTTGTTGGTGGGTTTGAATTGCAGGTCGAGAAAATCACTGAAGGCCTGGCCGACATTGGGCAGTGCCACGCGGTCCTGCGGGCGTTTCGGCCCGGCCAGGCTGGCTTCGACACTGCCCATGTCCAGGGCCAGGCTGTCGGTAAACACCGGCTCCTGGCCGGCGTTGCGCCACAGGCCCTGGGCCTTGGTGTAAGCCTCGACCAGTTTCACGGTTTCGGTAGGACGGCCGGAGAGGCGCAGGTAGTCCAGCGTTACCTCATCCACCGGGAAAAAGCCGCAGGTGGCGCCGTATTCCGGGGCCATGTTGGCGATGGTGGCACGGTCGGCCAACGGCAGGTCGGCCAGGCCGTCGCCGTAGAATTCGACGAATTTACCCACCACGCCTTTTTTGCGCAGCATCTGGGTCACAGTCAGCACCAAGTCAGTGGCAGTAATGCCTTCTTTCAATTTACCGGTGAGCTTGAAGCCGATCACTTCCGGGATCAGCATCGACACCGGCTGGCCGAGCATCGCCGCTTCCGCTTCGATCCCGCCCACGCCCCAGCCGAGTACGCCGAGGCCGTTGATCATGGTGGTGTGGGAGTCGGTGCCGACCAGTGTGTCCGGGAAGGCATAGGTGCGGCCGTCTTCGTCCTTGGTCCACACGGTGCGGCCGAGGTATTCGAGGTTGACCTGGTGGCAGATGCCGGTGCCCGGTGGTACTACGCTGAAGTTGTCAAAGGCGCTCTGGCCCCAGCGCAGGAAGGCGTAGCGTTCGCCGTTGCGCTGCATTTCGATGTCGACGTTCTGCTCGAAGGCGTCGGCGTTGCCGAACTTGTCGACCATCACCGAGTGGTCAATCACCAGGTCCACGGGCGATAGCGGGTTGATGCGCTGCGGGTCGCCCCCGGCCTTGGCCACGGCGGCGCGCATGGCGGCCAGGTCGACCACGGCGGGTACGCCGGTAAAGTCTTGCATCAACACTCGAGCGGGGCGGTACTGGATCTCACGGTCGGACTGGCGTTCCTTGAGCCAGGCGGCAATGGCCTTGAGGTCGGCGCCGGTGACGGTCTTGTTGTCTTCCCAGCGCAGCAGGTTTTCCAGCAGCACCTTCAGCGACATCGGCAGCTTGTCCAGGTCACCCAGGCTCTTGGCGGCTTCGGGCAGGCTGAAGTAGTGGTAGGTTTTGCTGTCTATTTCAAGGGTCTTAAGGGTTCTCAGGCTATCAAGCGATGACATGACACGACTCCTTATGGTCCGCACGGCTACGGACCTGACGGGACGAACAGAGCTATCAACTTAGCCCTGTTTTCATTAGCAGGCTAATAACTGGACTCTATCGTTAAGTCCAAGGTTCCGAACTCCGTTATCATGCGCGGGTTTTCATGACAGGCATTGCGACAGCGCAACGTCAGTTGATTCACTTGGAGAGTTGATGAACACCCTTTTTATGCACTGCCGTCCCGGTTTTGAAGGCGAAGTCTGTTCCGAGATCGCGGACCTCGCCGCGCGCCTGAACGTTTCCGGCTACGCCAAGGCCAAGACCGGCAGCGCCTGCGCCGAATTTGTCTGCACCATCGAGGACGGCGCCCAGCGCCTGATGCACGGCCAGCGCTTTGCCGAGCTGATCTTTCCTCGGCAGTGGGCGCGGGGGGTGTTCATCGACCTGCCGGAAACCGACCGCATCAGCGTGATCCTCGCTCACCTGCGCGAGTTCCCGGTGTGCGGCAGCCTGTGGCTGGAGATGGTCGACACCAACGACGGCAAGGAACTGTCCAATTTCTGCAAGAAATTCGAAGTGCACCTGCGCAAAGCCCTGCTGAACGCCGGCAAGCTGGTGGACGACCCGAGCAAGCCGCGCCTGCTGCTGACCTTCAAGAGTGGCCGCGAAGTCTTTATGGGCCTGGCCGAGTCGAACAACTCGGCGATGTGGCCGATGGGTATCCCGCGCCTCAAGTTCCCCCGCGAAGCACCCAGCCGTTCGACCCTCAAGCTGGAGGAGGCCTGGCACCACTTCATTCCCCGCGACCAGTGGGACGAGCGCCTGCACGGCGACATGACCGGCGTCGACCTCGGTGCAGCGCCCGGCGGCTGGACCTGGCAACTGGTCAACCGCGGCATGCTGGTGACTGCCATCGACAACGGCCCGATGGCCGAAAGCCTGATGGACACTGGCCTGGTGCAGCACTTGATGGCCGACGGTTTCACCTTCGTGCCCAAGCAGCCGGTGGACTGGATGGTCTGCGACATCGTCGAAAAGCCGGCGCGTAACGCCGCGCTGCTGGAAACCTGGATCGGCGAAGGGCATTGCCGCGAGGCGGTGGTGAACCTGAAGCTGCCGATGAAGCAGCGCTACGCCGAAGTGAAGCGCCTGCTGGAACGCATCGAAGAGGGGTTCAAGGCGCGCGGCATCCGCGTGGAGATCGGCTGCAAGCAGCTGTATCACGACCGTGAGGAAGTGACCTGCCATTTGCGTCGGTTGGTGGATGTGAAGAAAACCAAGGCCCGGTAGACTGGCGGCCAGTTTCAGGAGTAGATCATGAGCGATATTTTCGACAGCGCCGTCGACGGCACCCTAGATGCAACAGGCTTGAATTGCCCGGAACCGGTGATGATGCTGCACCAGCACATCCGCGACCTGCCGCCCGGCGGCTTGCTCAAGGTGATCGCGACCGACCCGTCCACGCGCCGCGATATCCCCAAGTTCTGCGTGTTCCTTGACCACGAACTGGTGGATCAGCAGGAGCAGGCCGGTACGTACCTGTACTGGATCCGCAAGAAGTCCGCTTAAACCCGCGCCTTGTCGGCGCGGATACGCCGGCGTGCACTGCGCGCCAGGCGCACCAGCAACATCCCCGCCGCACAGCTCAGGCCCACGATCAGCCCTTGCCACAAGCCGCTTGGGCCGCTCGGCTCGCCCAGCCAATTCGTCAGGCCCAGGGCGTAACCCACCGGCAGGCCAACGCCCCAGTATGCGAACAGCGTCAGCACCATGGTCACTCGGGTGTCCTGGTAGCCACGCAGTGCGCCAGCTGCCGTCACCTGGATCGAGTCGCTGAACTGGAACAGCGCTGCAAACACGATCAACGTCGACGCCAGGTGAATGACCACCGGGTCCGGGGTGTAGATCGCCGCAATCTGCTCGCGAAATAGCAGCATCAGGCTGCAGGACAGGCAGGCGTAGGCCAGCGCCGTGCCCATGCCGACACCGGCGGCAAAGCGGGCGTCACGCGGTTCCCCACGCCCCAGCGCCTGGCCCACGCGCACGGTGACGGCCATGCTCAAGGAGTACGGGATCATGAACACCATGGAACTGATGTTCAGCGCGATCTGATGACCGGACACCACGGTGGCGCCCAAGCCACCGAGCAGCAGGGCGATCACTGCAAAAATGCTCGACTCGGCAAAGATCGCCACGCCAATCGGCAAGCCAATGCCCAGCACGCGCTTGATCACTGCCCATTGCGGCCAATCGAAGCGCTTGAACAACTCGCTGCTCTGGTAGGCCGGCCCCCAGCGGGTCCAGCCGGCCAGGCCGAGCATCATCGCCCACATCGAAATGGCCGTGGCCCAGCCGCAGCCTACGCCGCCCATGGCCGGCAGGCCGAGGTGACCATAGATGAAGATGTAGTTCAGTGGAATGTTCAGCGCTAGGCCGAAGAGGCCCATGACCATGCTCGGCAGCGTGCGGCCCAGGCCGTCACTGAAGCAGCGCAGCACGTAATAGAACGCAATGGCCGGCATACCGGCGGCGATGCCATGCAAGTAACCCATGGTGGGCGCGATCAGGTCCGGCTCCACCTTCATTGCATGCAGGATCGGTTCGGCGCAGAGCAGCAGCAGTGAGCCGATGATGCCGACCATCAAGGCCAGCCACAGTGATTGACGCACCAACGGCCCGATCTCGCGGTACTGGCCCGCGCCGTAGCGTTGCGCGACTTTCGGCGTGGTGGCCAGCAGCGTACCGCTCATCAGCAGGTAGACCGGGATCCAGATCGAGTTGCCCAGGCCCACCGCCGCCAGGTCCTGTGGGCTGACGCGGCCGGCCATCACCGCATCGACAAAACTCATCGCGGTGGTGGCCAGTTGGCCGACCATGATCGGCAGGGCGAGCGTCAGCAGGCCGCCGACTTCCCGGCTGATGCGGGCGGGGCGGCTGAGGGTGGCAGTTGCAGTGTTCACGTACAGGTGTCCAATAAAGGGAAGCGCGAGGACGGCGGATTCTACGCTTTGACGCACTGGTCAGGAAAAAACCTGTGTTAGGGATTTGTAAGCGCGGGCTGTGATCCCTGTACACTGCGGGTCCGCGAAAGGAGCCTGCCATGCTGATTGTTGCCGACGAAAATATTCCGCTGCTCGATGCATTCTTCCAGGGATTTGGCGAGATTCGCCGCGTGCCCGGCCGTTCCATCGACCGCGCCACGGTCGAGCAGGCCGACGTGTTGCTGGTGCGCTCGGTGACCAACGTCAACCGCGCCCTGCTGGAGGGCACGAAAGTGCGCTTCGTCGGCACCTGCACCATCGGCACCGACCACCTGGACCTCGATTACTTCAAGCAGGCCGGCATCCAATGGTCCAGCGCCCCCGGCTGCAATGCCCGTGGCGTGGTGGATTATGTGCTGGGTAGCCTGATGACTCTGGCGGAAATCGAAGGTGCCGACCTCACTCAGCGCACCTATGGCGTGGTCGGGGCCGGCGAAGTCGGCGGGCGGCTGGTCAAGGTGCTCAAGGGCCTGGGCTGGAACGTGCTGGTGTGCGATCCGCCACGGCAGATTGCCGAAGACGGCGATTACGTCAGCCTGGAGCAGGTCATCGAGCAATGCGATGTAATCAGCCTGCACACACCGCTGACCAAGTCCGGCAACGGTTCCACCTGGCATTTGTTCGATCGCCAGCGGCTCAACCAACTCAAGCCAGGCACCTGGCTGATCAACGCCAGCCGTGGCCCGGTGGTGGACAATGCCGCCCTGCGCGAGGTGCTGCTGGCGCGCGAAGACCTGCAAGCGGTGCTGGACGTGTGGGAGGGCGAGCCTGAAGTGGACGTGGACCTGGCAGACCTGTGCGTGCTGGCCACGCCGCATATCGCCGGTTACAGCCTGGACGGCAAGCAACGCGGCACGGCGCAGATCTATCAGGCGTTTTGCGCGCACCTGGGGCAGGAACCGAGCATTCAGTTGAGTGACTTGCTGCCGCCGCCGTGGTTGGCTGAGGTGCAGTTGAATGCGTCCACCGACCCTGCCTGGGCGCTGGCGACCCTGTGCCGCAGCGTGTACGACCCGCGCCGTGATGATGCGGATTTCCGGCGTAGTCTGGTGGGAACAGTGGAAGAACAGCGTAAGGCGTTTGACCTGCTGCGCAAGAACTACCCGGAGCGCCGCGAGATTGATGGCTTGAAGGTGCGTATCAACGGTGAATCGGCGGCGCTGTCGAACATCATCAGCGCATTGGGCGCGGTGAGCGTTTAGACCCCCATAAAAAACCCGGCCACCTGGGCCGGGTTTGAAAGAGCGTCGGCGCTTCAGCCTTGCTGGGCAGGCTTGACCAGTTTTTCGTCCAGTTCGCGGCAGGCTTGCTGGATCATTTCCTCGGTGATCGTCACTTCCTCGCCCTTGGCGTTGATATACGAGCAAGGCAACTGCTGTGGCTGACGGATCACGTTAACGTTGGCATCGCTGCTGTTCTGCAAGGTCATGGCCTGTCTCCTCATCAGGTTGTGTACCCATTCTGCTTATCACTCTAAGCCGCCCGCGTGACCAGGCTGTTACAACTCCTTTCAAAGTCACCGGTTCGAATACCCAGTCGACCAGAAACCGATACAAATTTCCAGCCAGGGGTTAGACCGATAGCCTCTAGGGTTAGGTATCGGCGGGCATAATTAACCTGACTCATTGTTATTTACCCAAGTTCCCCCAATGTTGAGGACAGGTTCCTCATTGGTGATGCCCTCCATGTTCTCAGTCCGTCAACGCCGCGCGATCCGTCTGGCCAGCCGCTTCATCGCCCCCTACCGCTGGCAGGCGCTCGGCGCCCTGTTGGCGCTGATCGTCACGGCCGGCATCACTTTGTCCATGGGGCAGGGCATTCGCCTGCTGGTGGACCAGGGTTTCATGACCCAATCCCCGCACTTGCTCAACCAGTCCATCGGCCTGTTCATGATCCTGGTGCTGGGTCTGGCGGTGGGCACGTTTGCGCGGTTCTACCTGGTGTCTTGGATCGGCGAGCGCGTAGTGGCGGATATTCGTCGGCAAGTGTTCAACCACTTGATCTATCTGCATCCGGGCTTTTACGAGAACAACCGCAGTTCGGAGATCCAGTCGCGACTGACCACCGACACCACCTTGCTGCAGTCGGTAATCGGCTCATCGCTGTCGCTGTTCCTGCGTAATGCGTTGATGGTCATCGGTGGCATCGTGCTGCTGTTTGTCACCAACCCCAAGCTCACCAGCATCGTGGTGGTGGCGTTGCCGTTGGTGCTGGCCCCGATACTCATCTTCGGCCGCCGGGTGCGCACGCTGTCACGGCAAAGCCAGGACCGCATCGCCGATGTGGGCAGCTATGTGTCTGAGACGCTCGGCCAAATCAAGACCGTGCAGGCCTACAATCACCAGGTGCAGGACGAACAGCGTTTCGCCGTGACCGTGGAAGACGCCTTCACCACCGCGCGCAAGCGCATCACCCAACGCGCCTGGCTGATTACCCTGGTGATCATGCTGGTGCTCGGTGCCGTGGGCGTGATGCTGTGGGTCGGCGGCATGGACGTGATCAGCGGGCGTATTTCCGGCGGCGAGCTGGCGGCGTTCGTGTTCTACAGCCTGATCGTCGGCAGCGCGGTCGGCACCCTGAGCGAAGTGCTCGGTGAGTTGCAACGCGCCGCCGGGGCGGCCGAGCGCATTGGTGAGTTGTTGCAGTCGAGCAACGAGATCCAGGCGCCGAGCGCAGGCACCGTCCAATTGCCCGCCCGCGTCAGCGGCCGCATGGAGCTGCAAGACCTGCGTTTTTCCTATCCCTCACGGCCGGACAGCTACGCCATCGACGGCCTTGACCTGACCATCAATCCCGGCGAAACCCTCGCGTTGGTGGGCCCCTCCGGCGCGGGTAAATCGACGATTTTCGACCTGTTGTTGCGCTTCTACGACCCCCAGCAAGGCCGCATCCTGCTCGAAGGCCATCCGCTCACCGAGCTCGACCCCATGGACCTGCGCCGTCACTTCGCCCTGGTGTCCCAGAGCCCAGCGCTGTTCTTCGGCAGCGTCGAAGACAACATCCGTTACGGCAACCCAACCGCCACCCAGGAACAGGTCGAAGCCGCTGCTCGCATCGCCCATGCCCACGACTTCATCCTGCAAATGCCCGATGGCTACCAGACTCACTTGGGCGACGGCGGCATGGGCCTTTCCGGCGGCCAACGCCAACGCCTGGCCATCGCCCGCGCGTTGTTGGTGGACGCGCCGATCCTGCTGCTCGACGAAGCTACCAGCGCCCTTGATGCCCAGAGTGAACACCTGATCCAGCAAGCGCTGCCGCAATTGATGCAAGGGCGCACCACCCTGGTGATCGCCCATCGACTGGCCACGGTGAAAAACGCCGACAGGATCGCGGTGATGGACCAGGGCAAGTTAGTGGCTGTGGGTACGCATCAGCAGTTGATTGCGAGCAATGCGTTGTATGCAAGACTGGCGGCGTTGCAGTTCAGTGATGGACTTGAAGAACACGCATCACACTAACGTACAGTCCATAAAAAATGCCCGCATTTCTCAATGCGGGCATTTCTCTTGAAGCTTCAAACTTAACGCTTGAAGCTGCTCTTGTTACTGATCATCAAAATATCGCTCATGCCAATCCACCAACGGCTGTGGCGAGTTGAGCTTCTGCCCGTAGATCACCGAATAAGACAGCACGTTCTGCACATACTGGCGGGTTTCATCGAACGGGATGCTTTCCACCCACACATCGAAACTCAGGTGGTCCGCGCCACGCAGCCACTGGCGCACGCGGCCGGGGCCGGCGTTGTAGGCGGCGGAGGCGAGCACGCGGTTGCCGTTGAACTGGCTATGCACCTGGCTCAGGTACGCGGCGCCGAGCTGGATGTTCTTGTCCGGGTCCAGTACCTGGGCCGGGGAGGCCAGGGGGATGCTGAACTTGCGCGCGGTTTCCTTGGCAGTGCCGGGCATCAGTTGCATCAGGCCGCTGGCACCGACGCCGGAGCGGGCGTCGTCCATGAAGGCACTTTCCTGGCGGGTAATCGCGAACACCCAGCTCGAATGCAGGCCGCGCACCTTGGCTTCACGCACCAGGGTGTCGCGGTGGGCCATCGGGAAACGGATGTCCAGGTCATCCCAGTACTGCGCCTGGCTGATGGTGCGGATCGCCGGGAAATACCATTTCATGTCATACGCCAACTTGGCCTGGGCGACCATCTCGTCACGGTTGAAGTGACGGCTCACGTGGTACCACTCGCGACGACCATCCACTACTTGGCCACGGGCATAGAATTCCAGCGCACGGCGCACGCCCGGCGTGTTGCGCACCTTGTTGACCAGCGCCTGGCTCATCAGCAGCGGTTTGTTCTTCAACTGATACGGGGCTTTGGAGCGATCCGCCGCAAGGAAACCGTAGAAGTCACGCTCTTGTGCCAGGTTCTTGTACAACACCAGCGCTTGCGGGTTTTTCGGCTCGGCCAGTTCCAGGCTGCGGGCCTGCCAGTAGCGCCAGCGGTTGGTGGTCGCCAGGTCTTGTGGGAGTTTGCGGGTCAACTGGTAGGCGTCTTCCCAGCGCGCCAGGCGCAACAGCAGACGCAGGCGCCATTCGGAGACGGTGTTGTCGCGCAGTTCTGGGTCGTATTTGGTCATCACCTCAAGGGCGCGCGGGTCGTAGCGCTTGGCCAACGTCAGGCCGATTTCACGGGCGATCGACACTTTTTCGTCACGGGAGAAGTGCATGCTGCTGGCGTAGCCGTCGAGCAGGGCCATGGCCTTGTCCGGATCCTGGCGGGCCAGGCGACGCAAGCCCAGGCCCACGGCGTCAGACATGGCCTCGGTGGCTGGCAGGAAGCGTGACGGGTCACTGAGCATGTCGGGCTTTTGCGCCACGTCCACCATCAGGCGGCCTTGAGCGCCGAGGGTGGGCAAGGTTTTCACCAGGCTGTTGGCGAGTGCGTAGTTGCGCGCTTCGGCGGCGAGCTTGGTGCGGTCCCAGATCTTCTGTTCGGTGAGCTGACCGTCAGCCGCCCATTGGCCGAAGGTGGCATCGCAGGCAGCCGGTTGAGACTTGCCGGTCATCCAGAGCTTTTCGGTGGTCTTGTAGCCTTCGGCTTTCAGGTTGTGGGTGAGCTGGTACTGGCCATGCAGGCAGTCCAGCTCGACGAAATTGAGCTTGGCGTCGTAGTACTTTTCAAAAGTCTGCCAATCGCCGCGGTCGGCCAACCAGCGCAACCAGCGCAGTTTCATCCAGTTGGCCTGGGGCAGGTCACCGTTTTTGGCCAGGAACTGCTCGATTTCCTGGTTGCTCGCGGTTTTCAGGCGCGCCGTCAGTTCGTCGTAGGCCAGGTACGGTGTCAGCGGGTAATCGGCCAGGGCCTGGCTGTATTGCATATACGGGCCGGTATCGCCTTTGGCCAAGGCGCGTTTGGCTTCATCGTAATATTGACGTTGGGTGGTGAGGTCCACGGCCTGGGCGGATTGAATGGCGGTGGCGGAAAGAAGCAGACAAGATAAAAAGTTGAAAAGGCGACTGCGCATGAGACGTCCGTGCAGAGAAATCACGACTAGCATCGGCACCGCCGACACTGATTGCCCCTAGCTTAGCCTTTTGCCCGACGCAGACGAAAGCTTTGCTGGGCGGTTCGTTCAAGTTCGTTGGAAATGTCCTACAGAACGTGTCGGCAGCGAAAATGCCAGCCGCATCCCACCCCTAACTCAGGTAGAATGCGCGCCCAGTTTTTGGAGAAGCGTATGACCCTGCTCAAATTCAGCGATGTGTCCCTTGCTTTCGGCGCTATGCCGTTGTTGGACAAGGTGTCCTGGCAGATCGCCCGTGGTGAGCGGGTGTGCATCATCGGCCGCAACGGCACCGGCAAATCCAGCATGATGAAGCTGGTCAAAGGCGACCAGAAGCCCGATGACGGCTCCGTATGGCGCGCGCCGGGCCTCAAGATCGGCGAATTGCCGCAAGAATTGCCGGTGGCCGACGGACGGACAGTGTTCGACGTGGTTGCCGAAGGCCTCGACGGCGTCGGCGCACTGCTCGCCGAATACCATCACCTGGCGCAGAACTGCGTCACCGAAGATGACCTGAACAAGTTGATGCACGTTCAGCAAGACCTCGAAGCCCGTGATGGCTGGCGCTTGCAGCAACTGGTCGACAGCACCTTGAGCCGCCTGCAACTGCCGGCCGACAAGACCCTCGCCGAGTTGTCCGGCGGCTGGCGTCGTCGTGTGCTGCTGGCCCAGGCCCTGGTGTCCGAGCCGGATCTGCTGCTGCTCGACGAACCGACCAACCACTTGGACATTGGCGCGATTGCCTGGCTGGAAGAAGCCCTCAAGGAATTCCAGGGCGCCGTGCTGTTCATCACGCACGACCGTTCCTTCCTGCAGAACCTGGCCACCCGCATTCTTGAACTGGACCGTGGCGGCCTGATCGACTGGAACGGCGACTACGCCAGCTTCCTGGTACACAAGGAAGCCGCGCTGGCTGCCGAAGAAACCGCCAACGCGCTGTTCGACAAAAAGCTGGCCCAGGAAGAAGTCTGGATCCGCCAGGGCATCAAGGCCCGCCGCACCCGTAACGAAGGCCGCGTACGCGCCCTGAAAGCCCTGCGTGTCGAGCGCAGCGAACGCCGCGAGCGCACCGGCAAGGCGAATATCCAGCTGGACACCGCCGACAAGTCGGGCAAGCAAGTGATGGTGCTGGAGAACGTCAGCTTCCATCACCCGGACGGCCCGTTCCTGATCAAGGACTTCTCCATGGTCCTGCAGCGCGGCGACCGTATCGGCCTGCTCGGCGCCAACGGCACCGGCAAAACCACCTTGCTCAAGCTGATGCTCAGCGGACTGCAGCCGACCAGCGGCACCGTGGAAGAAGGCACGCGCATTGACGTGGCCTACTTCGACCAGTTGCGCCACCAGCTGGACCTGGAAAAAACCGTGATCGACAACGTTGCCGAAGGCCGCGACTTTATCGATATCGACGGCCAGAGCCGCCACGTCCTCAGCTACCTGGGCGACTTCCTGTTCAGCCCGCAGCGTGCACGTACGCCGGTGAAAGCCTTGTCCGGTGGTGAGCGTGCGCGCCTGCTGCTGGCCAAGCTGTTCAGCAAGCCGGCCAACCTGCTGGTGCTCGACGAACCGACCAACGACCTCGACGTGGAAACCCTCGAGCTGTTGGAAGAAGTGCTGTTGACCTTCAATGGCACTGTGCTGATGGTCAGCCACGACCGGGCATTCCTCGACAACGTGGTCACCAGCACCCTGGTCTTCGAAGGCGAAGGCAAGGTGCGTGAATACGTCGGTGGTTACCAGGACTGGCTGCGCCAGGGCGGCTCGCCGCGCCTGCTGGGCGTGACCGAGAGCAAGTCCGGCAAGGCCGACTTGAACTCGGCGGTGGTGACCCCGGTGGCCGCTGCTGCGCCTGTCCAAGAAGCTGCGCCTTCGGCCAAAAAGAAGCTCAGCTACAAGCTGCAGCGCGAGCTGGAAGCCTTGCCAGGTGATATCGACGCCAAGGAACAGCAGATTGCCGCTGTAGAAGCGGACATGGCTGACGCGGGTTTCTACCTGCGTCCGGCGGCAGAAACCGCCAAGGTCATCGCTTCCCTGGAGAAACTGAACCAGGAGTTGGAAGTGCTGGTTGAGCGCTGGGCCGAGTTGGATGCCTGATTGACCCGCCAGCCATAAAAAAGCCCGGCCTCACTGATGTGAGTGCCGGGCTTTTCGTATCGGTTTACTTGGCGTCTTTGACCAGCTTCACCGCCAGCACATCGCACGGCGCACCGTGTAGCACATCATTGGCGGTGGAACCGAGCAGCAACGCCAGCCCGTGACGGCCATGGCTGCCGACCACGATCAGGTCGCAACCCTTTTCCTTGGCCAGATGGTGGATTTCCTGGCGCGGTTGGCCGTAGGTGAGGTGGCAGTCTTCCTTTTTCAAGTGCGGGTATTTGAGAATCAAGCGGTCAAGGCGCTCTTTGGCCTGGTCAAACTGCTGTTGCTGCAACTGGGAAAGGTCCATCGGCACGTCACCGCCAAAGGCCATGGCCATGGGCTCGACGATATGCACCAGCGACAGTATGGCGCCATTGGCCAATGCAGACTCCTGCGCGCGCTTGATCACTGGATCGCACTCTTCGGTCAGATCAACAGCGACCAGAATATGTTGGTAGGGCATGAGGCGTTCCTCCAAGGGACTGCAATAAGTTCAGTATGGCTGCTTTCAAGCGGATGGGGTTGCGTCAGGTCAAATCCGCTCATCTAGAAATTCGGGAGTACACATATGACGGTCTGGATAGTGGTGTCAATCCTTGTGGTGGTTCTGAGCCCTCTGGCATGGCTGCGCCCGTCGCGCCATCAGAGCGGGCGCATGGCCCTGCGCATGGAGGCACGCCGCATCGGCCTGGCCATGCAGTTGTCGCCCCAGGAGTGGCCGCATTGGCTCAAGCAAGAGCCGCCGAGCCCGTGCGCGCAGTATTGCCGGCCACGGCGCGGCAGCACGCCGGCGATCTGGAGTTACTGGCAGCTGGAGCCCGGGGTCTGGGTGAATCAGTGGCGCGAAGTCTGTGTCGATGAAAAGTTGTTGCCGCATTTTGCGACGCTGCCGGACAACGTCTACAAGGTCGAAGCCGACAAGCAGATGATCGCCTTGTATTGGGGCGAGAAGGGCGAGGCGAGCGTGTTGAAGGCTATTGATACACTGCTCAAGGCCCTGGCCTGAATCGCAGGCAATAAAAAGCCCGACATCATCATCGGGCTGGAGTTGGCCAGGCAGGCCGGTAATTCTGGTGTTTCGCGCGTCGGATGTTCATCCAGACGCTTTACGGTTGCGGCTAGCCTAGCCGCATATTCCGGTCTGTACAGTCTTTTTCCACATCTTTTGCATTATTGATTTCGTGAATAGTTGAATATTGACGAGTCGTGGGCTTAGGGTTGGGGTTCTGAAATGACTGGAAAGTCGCGTTTTTCCTAGCCTTTCGAGCGATTGACAATTGCCCGGAATTGGATGAAGGTGGCGTACCCAAATCAAACGGGCGTATGAATTGAGCGTTTGTCTGTCAGACGACTCATACAGAATCCCGACTATCGCATTGGCGGGTGTGCCTGGCGGATTGGCATGAGCATTGACGCAACTGTCAGTGTCCAACCAGAGGCCAGCGTCCAGTGTGTACTGTTCAGCTTCCATATCGTGGAGATCAGTTGATGATTTACGAAGGTAAAGCCATCACGGTTAAGGCTCTTGAAAGTGGCATCGTCGAACTGAAATTCGACCTCAAGGGTGAGTCCGTCAACAAGTTCAACCGTCTAACCCTGAATGAACTGCGTCAGGCCGTAGACACCATCAAAGCAGATGCTTCGGTCAAGGGCGTGATCGTTTCCAGCGGCAAGGACGTGTTTATCGTCGGCGCTGACATCACCGAATTCGTCGACAACTTCAAGCTGCCCGATGCCGAGCTGGTGGCTGGCAACCTCGAAGCCAACAAGATTTTCAGCGATTTTGAAGACCTCAACGTACCGACCGTCGCCGCGATCAACGGCATCGCGTTGGGCGGCGGCCTGGAAATGTGCCTGGCGGCTGACTTCCGCGTCATGTCGGCCACGGCCAAGATCGGCCTGCCTGAAGTCAAACTGGGCATCTACCCAGGTTTCGGCGGCACCGTACGCCTGCCGCGCCTGATCGGTGCCGACAACGCCATCGAGTGGATTGCCGCTGGCAAGGAAAACCGTGCTGAAGACGCGCTGAAAGTCGGTGCTGTCGACGCTGTGGTTGCCCCGGACAAACTGGCCGAAGCCGCACTGAACCTGATCAAGGGCGCCATCAGCGGCGAATTTGACTACAAGGCCAAGCGTCAGCCGAAGCTGGAAAAACTCAAGCTCAACGCCATCGAACAAATGATGTCGTTCGAAACCGCCAAAGGTTTCGTGGCTGGCCAGGCCGGCCCGAACTACCCGGCACCGGTTGAAGCGATCAAGACCATCCAGAAAGCCGCGAACTTCGGTCGCGACAAAGCCCTGGAAGTGGAAGCGGCTGGCTTCGTCAAACTGGCGAAAACCTCCGCAGCCCAGAGCCTGATCGGCCTGTTCCTGAACGATCAGGAACTGAAGAAAAAGGCCAAGGCCTACGACGAAATCGCCAAGGACGTGAAACAGGCAGCCGTACTCGGCGCCGGTATCATGGGCGGCGGTATCGCCTATCAGTCGGCGTCCAAAGGCACGCCGATCCTGATGAAAGACATCAACGAGCACGGCATCGAGCAAGGCCTGGCAGAAGCCGCCAAGCTGCTGGTCGGCCGCGTGGATAAAGGTCGCATGACCGCCGCGAAAATGGCTGAAGTGCTTAACGGCATTCGTCCTACGCTGTCCTACGGCGATTTCGGCCACGTCGACCTGGTGGTCGAAGCGGTTGTCGAGAACCCGAAGGTCAAGCAAGCCGTACTGGCTGAAGTGGAAGCCCAGGTTAAAGACGACACCATCCTGGCGTCCAACACCTCGACCATTTCCATCTCGCTGCTGGCCAAGGCCCTCAAGCGTCCGGAAAACTTCGTCGGCATGCACTTCTTCAACCCGGTGCACATGATGCCGCTGGTGGAAGTGATCCGTGGCGAGAAGTCCAGCGAGCTGGCGGTTGCCACCACCGTTGCCTACGCCAAGAAAATGGGCAAGAACCCGATCGTGGTCAACGACTGCCCGGGCTTCCTGGTCAACCGCGTGTTGTTCCCGTACTTCGGTGGTTTCGCCAAGTTGGTCAGCGCCGGCGTGGACTTCGTGCGCATCGACAAAGTCATGGAAAAATTCGGCTGGCCAATGGGCCCGGCGTACCTGATGGACGTGGTCGGCATCGACACCGGCCACCACGGTCGCGACGTCATGGCTGAAGGCTTCCCGGACCGCATGAAAGACGACCGCCGTTCGGCGATCGACGCGCTGTACGAGGCCAAGCGCCTGGGCCAGAAGAACGGCAAGGGTTTCTACGCCTACGAGGCCGACAAGAAGGGCAAGCAGAAGAAAGTGGCCGACCCGTCGGTGCATGAAGTGCTGGCTCCGGTCATCTACGAACAGCGTGAGGTGTCGGACGAAGACATCATCAACTGGATGATGATCGCCCTGTGCCTGGAAACCGTGCGTTGCCTGGAAGACGGCATCGTCGAGACCGCCGCCGAAGCCGATATGGGCCTGGTGTACGGTATTGGTTTCCCTCCATTCCGTGGTGGTGCGCTGCGTTACATCGACTCGATCGGTGTGGCCGAGTTCGTTGCCCTGGCTGATCAATACGCTGATTTGGGCCCGCTGTACCACCCGACCGCGAAGCTGCGTGAAATGGCCAAGAACGGCCAGCGCTTCTTCGGTTAAGTGCCCAGACGACTAGAGCGAGAATATTTATGAGCTTGAATCCAAGAGACGTCGTGATCGTCGACTTCGGTCGTACGCCGATGGGCCGCTCCAAGGGCGGCATGCACCGCAACACCCGTGCCGAAGATATGTCGGCACACCTGATCAGCAAACTGCTGGAACGCAACGTCAAGGTCGACCCGAACGAAGTCGAAGACGTGATCTGGGGCTGCGTCAACCAGACCCTGGAGCAGGGCTGGAACATTGCGCGCATGGCGTCGCTGATGACCCAGATCCCGCACACCGCCGCCGGCCAGACTGTGAGCCGCCTGTGCGGTTCGTCGATGAGCGCGCTGCACACGGCCGCCCAGGCGATCATGACCGGCAACGGTGATGTGTTCGTGGTCGGTGGCGTGGAGCATATGGGCCACGTCAGCATGATGCACGGCGTCGATCCTAACCCGCACATGTCGCTGTACGCGGCGAAAGCCTCGGGCATGATGGGCCTGACTGCGGAAATGCTTGGCAAAATGCACGGTATTACCCGCGAAGCCCAGGACGCGTTCGGCCTGCGTTCCCACCAGCTCGCCCACAAGGCGACCGTGGAAGGCAAGTTCAAGGATGAAATCATCCCGATGAACGGTTATGACGAGAACGGTTTCCTGAAACTGTTCGACTACGACGAAACCATTCGTCCGGACACCACCCTGGAAAGCCTGGCGGCGCTCAAGCCGGCGTTCAATCCAAAGGGCGGCACCGTGACTGCCGGTACTTCGTCGCAAATCACCGACGGTGCTTCGTGCATGATCGTGATGTCGGCGCAACGTGCCCAGGACCTGGGCATCCAACCGCTGGCTGTGATCCGTTCGATGGCCGTGGCGGGTGTGGACCCGGCAATCATGGGCTATGGTCCTGTACCGGCCACACAAAAAGCCTTGAAGCGCGCGGGCCTAACCATCAACGACATCGACTTCTTCGAGCTCAACGAAGCTTTCGCCGCACAGGCCTTGCCCGTGCTGAAAGATTTGAAAGTACTCGACAAGATGAATGAGAAGGTTAACCTGCACGGCGGCGCGATTGCTCTGGGCCACCCATTCGGTTGCTCCGGTGCGCGTATCTCCGGCACTTTGCTTAACGTGATGAAGCAAAATGGCGGCAACCTTGGGGTTGCAACCATGTGCATTGGTCTCGGCCAAGGCATTTCCACCGTCTTCGAACGCGTCTAAGCGTTGGGTTGACGGAAGCCGGGGCCCAGTGCCCCGGTTTTTGTTTTTGGGTGGTTTTGTATTTTTTTTTTTTAACAAATTTTGTAAGAGGGCCAGAGCATGAAAGTCGAACCAGGGCTCTACCAGCATTATAAAGGTCCGCAGTACCGTGTTTTCAGTGTGGCGCGCCACTCCGAGACCGAAGAAGAAGTGGTGTTCTACCAAGCACTGTATGGCGATTACGGCTTTTGGGTGCGCCCGTTGAGCATGTTTGTGGAGACCGTCGAAGTTGACGGCGAGCAGGTCCCGCGCTTTGCTTTGGTCCAGGCCGAACCCAGTCTTTTTTCAGGGCAATAACGGCAGGTCGCGCAGAATGCTGCGCTTGACCTCACCTTGTTGCCACTATATATAGCGTTGCCGCGACAGGCGCCAACTGCCTTTCACTTCTCGAATTCAGGAATTTTCCGATCCATGGGCAAATCGCTGGTCATTGTGGAATCCCCGGCTAAGGCCAAGACCATCAACAAGTACTTGGGCAACGAGTACGTGGTGAAGTCGAGTATCGGCCATATCCGAGACCTGCCCACCAGCGGTTCGGCTAGCGCCAGCAAGGAGCCAGCCGCCAAGCGCGGCAAGGCGGCTGCGGGCGAAGGTCCGGTGCTCACCCCTAAAGAGAAAGCGCGCAAGCAGCTGGTCTCGCGCATGGGTGTGGACCCGGATCATGGCTGGAAGGCCAAGTACGAAATCCTTCCAGGCAAGGAAAAGGTCATCGAAGAGCTGCGCCGGCTCGCCAAGGATGCTGACACCATCTATCTCGCGACGGACTTGGACCGCGAAGGGGAAGCCATTGCCTGGCACCTGCGGGAAGCCATCGGCGGTGATGACAGCCGCTACAAGCGCGTGGTGTTCAACGAAATCACCAAGAAAGCCATCCAGGAAGCCTTCTCCAAGCCGGGCGAACTGGATATCGATCGTGTCAACGCCCAGCAGGCCCGTCGTTTCCTCGACCGCGTCGTGGGCTACATGGTCTCGCCACTGCTGTGGGCCAAGATCGCCCGTGGCCTGTCGGCCGGCCGTGTGCAATCGGTTGCGGTAAAGCTGGTGGTGGAGCGTGAGCGCGAGATCCGCGCGTTCATCCCCGAAGAATACTGGGAAGTCCACGCCGACTTGGGCACCGCCAAGGGTGCCAACGTACGTTTTGAAGTGGCCCGCGAGAAAGGCGAGGCGTTCAAGCCGCTGAACGAAGCCCAGGCGATGGCCGCGCTGGAGAAGCTCAAGTCTTCCAGCTACAGCATCGTCAAGCGTGAAGACAAACCGACCAGCAGCAAGCCGTCGGCACCGTTTATCACTTCCACCCTGCAACAGGCCGCGAGCAACCGCCTGGGCTTTGGGGTGAAGAAAACCATGATGATGGCCCAGCGCTTGTACGAAGCCGGCTACATCACGTATATGCGTACCGACTCCACCAACCTGTCGCAAGATGCGGTGGCGATGGCGCGTACTTACATTGAAGAAGAGTTCGGCAAGAAGTACCTGCCGGAGAAGCCGAACGTCTACAGCAGCAAGGAAGGTGCACAAGAGGCTCACGAAGCGATCCGTCCTTCCGACGCCAACACCACGCCTGCCAAGCTGAGCGGCATGGAGCGCGACGCTGAGCGCCTCTACGAGCTGATCTGGCGCCAGTTCCTGGCCTGCCAGATGCTGCCAGCGCAATACCTGTCCACCACCGTGACGGTGGCGGCTTCGGACTTCGAGCTGCGTGCCAAGGGCCGTATCCTCAAGTTCGACGGCTATACCCGTGTGATGCCGCAAATCGCCAAGCCTGGCGATGACGACGTGCTGCCGGACATGGCCCAGGGCGATACGTTGAAGCTGATCAAGCTCGATCCGTCGCAGCACTTCACCAAGCCGCCGGCGCGTTATTCGGAAGCCAGCCTGGTAAAAGAGATGGAAAAACGCGGCATCGGTCGTCCTTCGACCTACGCGGCGATCATCTCGACCATTCAGGACCGTGGCTACGTTGCGCTGCACAACCGTCGTTTCTACTCGGAAAAGATGGGCGACATCGTGACCGAGCGCCTGTCCGAGAGCTTCTCCAACCTGATGGACTACGGCTTTACCGCCGGTATGGAAGAGAACCTCGATGACGTGGCCCAGGGCGAACGCGACTGGAAAAACGTGCTGGACGAGTTCTACGGCGACTTCAAGAAGAAACTCGAAGTAGCCGAAAGCCCTGAAAACGGCATGCGCGCCAACCAGCCGGTGATGACCGACATCCCGTGCCAGACCTGCGGTCGGCCCGATGCAGATTCGTACGGCGTCCACCGGTGTGTTCCTCGGCTGCTCGGGCTACAGCCTGCCGCCGAAAGAGCGCTGCAAGGCCACCGTCAACCTGGTGCCGGGTGATGAAATCGCCGCCGATGACGAGGGTGAATCCGAGTCGCTGGTCCTGCGTGGCAAGCACCGTTGCCCGATCTGCAGCACGGCGATGGACGCCTACTTGCTGGACGAGAAGCACAAGCTGCACATCTGCGGTAACAACCCGGATTGCAACGGCTACGAGATTGAAGAGGGCACCTATCGCATCAAGGGCTACGAAGGTCCGAGCCTGGAATGCGACAAGTGCGGCAGCGAGATGCAGCTCAAGACCGGCCGTTTCGGCAAGTTCTTCGGTTGCACCAACCCTACCTGCAAGAACACCCGCAAACTGCTGAAAAGCGGTGACGCGGCGCCGCCGAAGATGGACCCGGTGAAGATGCCGGAACTCAAGTGCGAGAAGGTCAACGACACCTACATCCTGCGGGATGGCGCTTCGGGGTTGTTCCTGGCGGCCAGCCAGTTCCCGAAAAATCGCGAGACCCGCGCGCCGCTGGTGCTGGAGATCGTGCCGCACAAGGATGAGATCGATCCTAAGTACCACTTCCTGTGTGAAGCGCCGAAGAAGGACCCGGATGGTCGTCCAGCCGTGATCCGCTACAGCCGCAAGACCAAGGAGCAGTACGTGCAGACCGAAGTGGACGGTAAGCCTACCGGCTGGAAAGCGTTCTACGACGGCGGCAAGTGGAAGGTCGAGGATAAGCGCCAGGGCGCTTGATCGGCTAATCTGCCAATGACAAAGGCCGCCTGCACAGGCGGCCTTTTTTTGCCCTTGCAGTGCGCTCGGCTGATCCGTGACACTGTTCAGCCAGCATCACGCTTATTCGTTGTGGAGATTGCCGTCATGGCCAACGAACTCTATACCCGTACCAATCAGAAAATTTACTTCGCGGGTTTATCCCTGGAAGCCCTTGGCCGCGCTGAGGAAGGGAAAGAGATGAATGCCATCGCGCTGGTCCAGGCGGGGCGTGAAGCGGCGTTGTTCCACCTGTACGGTGCCTTGCTGGGCCTGTGCCATGAAATCGCCGGGTTTTACCGCCTGCCTCAAGCCGGCTCGCCCCGTGCAGAAATGATCATGAATCGCGAAGTGCTGGACTCGATGGCCATTCCTGAGCTGGCCGAACTGGTGGAAATGGCTCAAAGCCCGGACAGTTGGGTGGCGCGTTTGCTCAAGGCGCATGCGGATATGTTCCAGCCACCGCGTATTCCTCATGTCCCCAAGGGGGATGTGACCCAGCCGCTGATCGTGGCGGTCGCGCTGGAAGAGGAAGAACCCAAGCCGTTAAGCCGGGAAGAGCTGGAAGGCTGGCGCCAGGAGCTGAAAAAGATGGCGCTGCGTTTTCGCGAAGGTCTCAACGAGTGTTGAGCATCCGGTAGGCGACCATTCATCAAGCTGTCAAGAAACCTGTTCAGATCCTCTGCGGGGCTGGGTGGATGACTGATATAATCCCGGCCTTTCGTGGAGAACAGACTTTTATGCCAACGTCCTTTCTGGAAATTGTTGAGTTGCCTGACGGCCGAATCGAGCTGCGCCGGGCTGAGGACGAGGGTTCTCTGGTTATCCTGGATTTTTCCGAGGATGCCAAACAGTTCCTGCAAGGCCAGCATGTGGAAGTGGCTAAAGCCATGTTGAGCGTGGGTGTGCAGATGGCCGGCCGCCTGGCGGAAGGCGAGCCGGAGAAAGACGAGGGGCCGCGGGTTCTTCACTGACTGACGGTGATCGTTGTAGTGAGCGGGCAAGCCCGCTCACTACAAAAGCCGTTTATCCCAATCGAATGTTCAAGCTCTGCGCATCCCCCGTGCGCGCGGCACTGATCAACTGTTGCTTGGCGCTGACACTCAGTGGGTTCAACCAGCTCACCACCGTATGGCTGCGGCCCAGACGCAATGCTTCACAGGTCAACTGCTGGGCACTTTGTGCGCCGCGCGGTTGCAGTAGCAGGATACGCTCGCGGTTGAGACCGGCATCCCGCAGCCAGGCCTGGGTCAGGCTGGCGGGCGGGGCGATCAGCGTCAGCCAGCGGGCGTCCTGCTCTTCGCTCAGATCACGCAGGATCGGCGCGAGCAGGCTCAGGCAACTCCCCGCTGCACCGCGCAACGACAATTCACTGAACGCCTCAGGTTCTGCACCCCAGGGCGCCTCGACCGTTTCCTTGAGGATAGGCGCAAGGGGTTGGGCCATGAAGGCCTCGAACAGCGACAGTTGTGTGTGTTGTGGGGTGTGGACGAGTTGCATGATGCCTCCTCTAGCGGCGAATGACGCCGACGCTCAAGCCTTCGATCACCAGGTCCTGGTCTTTCAGGTTCACTTCAATCGGGGCGAACTCAGGGTTCTCGGCCAGGAGCCAGACCTTGCTGCCTTCGCGCTTGAAGCGTTTGACGGTGACTTCATCGCCGATGCGGGCGACGACGATCTGGCCATTACGGGCTTCGCGGGTGGTGTGGACGGCCAGCAGGTCGCCATCGAAGATGCCCACGTCCTTCATGCTCATGCCGTGGACCCGCAACAGGTAGTCGGCGCGAGGATGGAAGAAGGTCGGGTTGATGTTGCAGGATTCCTCGACGTGCTGCTGCGCCAGGATCGGCGCACCGGCGGCGACACGGCCGATGATCGGCAGGGTCGATTCGTCGGCCTTGGCTTCGAAGCCAGGGATTCGAATACCGCGCGAGGCACCGGGGGTCATCTCGATCGCGCCTTTGCGAGCGAGGGCCTTGAGGTGTTCTTCAGCGGCGTTGGGGGACTTGAACCCCAGTTCCAGCGCAATTTCCGCTCGTGTCGGCGGGTAGCCGTTGTCATCGAGGCAGCGCTTGATAAAAGCCAGAATCTCAGCTTGGCGTGGCGTCAGTTTTAGCATGTTGATCGCTCTGTCTTTTTATACAGTGACTGGGATTATATACAGTGAACTGCGCTTGGCAATCATCCTTTTCTGCCCCTCCGCTGGACGGTCATCGGGCATGCTTCCCACAAGCCAGGGATAGCGCTGCCTACAGACCGGTATGGATGTGATTAAATAGCGATGAAATGTATGACTGCCCGGCCGGAAAGCGAACCCGCAGGCTTGACAAGACACACCCTGAAACGTATGTTTCAAACAAGTGTTTGTCAGGCGGAGTAGCCATGGCCCAGTCGGAAACCGTTGAACGCATTCTCGATGCTGCCGAGCAATTGTTCGCGGAAAAAGGATTTGCTGAAACTTCATTGCGGCTGATTACCAGCAAGGCTGGCGTCAACCTCGCCGCAGTGAACTATCATTTCGGCTCGAAAAAGGCCCTGATCCAGGCGGTATTCTCGCGCTTCCTGGGGCCGTTCTGCGCGAGCCTCGACCGTGAGCTGGAGCGTCGCCAGGCCAAGGCTGACCATAAGCCGACCCTGGAAGAACTGCTGGAAATCCTTGTTGAGCAAGCTCTGGTGGTTCAGCCTCGCAGCGGCAACGATTTGTCGATTTTCATGCGCCTGTTGGGCTTGGCGTTCAGCCAGAGCCAGGGTCACCTGCGCCGTTACCTCGAAGACATGTACGGCAAGGTATTTCGTCGCTATATGTTGCTGGTTAACGAGGCCGCTCCGCGTATTCCGCCGATCGAGCTGTTCTGGCGTGTGCACTTCATGCTCGGTGCCGCTGCGTTCAGCATGTCTGGGATCAAAGCGTTGCGGGCCATTGCCGAGACTGATTTCGGCGTCAACACCTCCATTGAGCAGGTCATGCGCCTGATGGTGCCGTTCCTGGCCGCCGGCATGCGCGCCGAGACCGGTGTGACCGACGCGGCCATGGCCGCTGCCCAATTGCGCCCGCGCAGCAAGTCCGCGCCAGCACCCGCCAAGGTTTGACCGCGCCGGGTGGGCGCGGCCGCTTGCATCCGCTAAAGTAGCGGCCCATGCCGAATTCAGCTATTTACTCATAACCCGTTGTGCTCACTGTGCCTGGTGAGGGCAACGGGTTGTGTGCGTTATTTAAGGAAGGTTTATGACTGCTGCCCTGCAAGGTTCTTTGATGGTCGATGTGGCTGGCACCTGGCTGACGGCCGAGGACCGCCACCTGCTGCGCCAGCCTGAAGTGGGCGGCCTGATCATTTTCGCGCGCAATATCGAGCATCCGCGCCAAGTGCGGGAATTGAGCGCCGCGATTCGCGCCGTGCGCCCGGACCTGTTGCTGGCTGTCGACCAGGAAGGCGGCCGCGTACAGCGCCTGCGCCAGGGCTTTGTGCGCCTGCCGGCCATGCGTGCGTTGGCCGACAACCCCAACGCCGAATACCTGGCCGAGCAGTGTGGCTGGATCATGGCGACTGAAGTGCTGGCCGTTGGCCTGGACCTGAGTTTCGCCCCGGTGCTGGACCTGGACTACCAGCGCAGCGCCGTGGTCGGCACCCGTTCCTTCGAAGGCGACCCGGAGCGCGCCGCCGTGCTGGCCGGTGCCTTCATTCGCGGCATGAACAGCGCCGGCATGGCCGCCACCGGCAAGCACTTCCCCGGTCACGGTTGGGCTGAGGCCGACTCCCACGTCGCCATTCCCAATGATGAACGTAGCCTGGAACAGATTCGCGCCAATGACTTGGTACCTTTCGCACGCTTGAGCAAGCAACTCGCAGCGGTGATGCCCGCGCACGTGATCTATCCGCAAGTCGACGCCCAGCCAGCCGGGTTTTCGCGACGCTGGTTGCAGGATATCCTGCGTGGTGAGTTGCGGTTCGATGGCGTGATTTTCAGTGATGACCTGTCCATGGCCGGTGCCCACGTGGTGGGCGACGCCGCCAGCCGTATCGAAGCGGCGCTGACGGCGGGTTGCGACATGGGCCTGGTGTGCAATGATCGCGCGGCTGCAGAACTGGCGTTGACCGCCGCCCAGCGCATGAAGGTCAAGCCATCGGCTCGAATCGCGCGGATGCGCGGCCAGGCGATTGCGTCGATGGACTACAAACAGGATCCGCGTTGGCTGAAAGCCCTCACTGCCTTGCGCGATGCGCAGTTGATCTAGCGCTTTTCCTGTTTGTTGGGCAACGGCGCAAACAACGCTTCAATATCCTCGTTGCCCAACTGCCAGTCCCCAGTAGTACGCCCATCCAGCACGCCCGCTGCCAGATCGGATTTTTCCTTCTGCAGGTGCTGGATTTTCTCTTCCACCGTGCCCCGGGCAATCATCTTGTAGACGAACACCGGCTTCTCCTGACCGATGCGATAGGCACGGTCGGTGGCCTGGTTTTCCGTGGCCGGGTTCCACCAAGGATCGTAATGGATCACCGTATCGGCCTCGGTCAGGTTCAGGCCAACACCGCCGGCCTTCAAGCTGATCAGAAAAATCTGCAGCTTGCCGCTCTGGAAGTCCTTCACCGGTGTGCGCCGATCCCGGGTCTGGCCGGTGAGCAGTGCGTAGGCCACGCCACGTTTTTTCAGCTCGACTTCGATCAGGCTCAACATTGAGGTGAACTGGGAAAACAGCAGGATCCGCCGACCTTCCTCAAACAGTTCCTCAAGCATCTCCATCAAGCTATCCAGCTTGCCGGAGCTGCTGCCACGGGCGGGCAGGGTCGCGTCGTTGACCAGCCGCAAGTCGCAACACACTTGGCGCAACTTCAGCAGCGCCTCAAGAATGATGATCTGGCTGCGCGCCACGCCTTTGCGGGTGATCTCGTCGCGGACTTTCTTATCCATCGCCAGGCGCATGGTTTCGTACACGTCGCGCTGGGCTTCATTGAGGTCGACCCAGTGGATGATCTCGGTCTTGGGGGGCAATTCTGTCGCCACCTGTTCCTTGGTGCGGCGCAGCAGGAAAGGTTTGATCCGACCGTTGAGGTGCTGCAATCGTACATCGCTGGCGCGCTTTTCGATGGGCACGCGGTAATCGCGGTTGAAGCTTTTCACGTCACCGAGCCAGCCGGGCAGCAGGAAGTGAAACAGGGACCACAGTTCGCCCAGATGGTTTTCCAGCGGCGTACCACTCAGGCACAGGCGCTGGCGTGCGTTCAGCTCGCGCGCCGCTTGGGCCGCTTTGCTGGACGGGTTCTTGATGTACTGCGCTTCATCGAGGATCAGCACATGCAAGGGCAGGGCGGCGAGTTGTTCGATGTCCTTGGGTAGCAGCGCGTAGGTGGTCAGCAGCAGGTCGTAGTCCTGCAGGTTGGCGAAATGTTTCTTACGCCCCGCGCCATAGAGCGCCAAGACCTTGAGTTGCGGTGTGAAGTGCGCCGCCTCATCCAGCCAGTTGGGGATCAGGCTGGTGGGCATCACCACCATGCACGGCCGATCCAGGCGACCCGCGGCCTTCTCGCTGAGAATATGCGCCAGGGTCTGTAGGGTTTTGCCCAGGCCCATGTCATCCGCAAGTATGCCGCCGACATCCAACTGACGCAGCGACTGCATCCAGCTCAAGCCTTCCAGTTGGTAGGGGCGCAAGGTCGCGTTCAGCCCTTCAGGCGCTACGCAGGTAAAGTCCTTGATATCCCGCAGGCGCTGGGCGAAGTTGCGGATCTTCTCGCCACCCTCCCATTGCAGCGGCAAGTCTTCCAGTGGGTTGAGCCGGATGGCATCGGCCTTGGCCATGCGCAGCGTGGTGGCGCCGGCTTCCTGTAGGTAAAACTCACCGAGGGTCGCCAGTACGGGCTTCAGTCGACCGTAGGGCAGCGCCACTTGTATCGGGCCATGGCCATTGGGCAGGCCTGGGATATTCACCAGGATCAGCTCATCATCGCGGCGCCGCGCCAGCTTCTCCGGGTTGAGAATCTCGGTGTGGGACCGCATCAGGTTCAGCAGGATCGGCAACAGGCTCAGCCGCTCGCCGTTGACGATGATCCCCAGCTCCAGATCGAACCAATCACGCTCCGGACCTTCATCAACGGTGGCATACCAGTCATCGACGGCGCTGAGGTCGAAGCCGAAATCGTCATCGATCAGCAGCTCCCAACCCTCGGCGCGAAGTGTCGGCGTGGCATTGAGGGTGAAGGTGAGCCAGGCACTGTCATTGACCATCTCGAACAGCTCGCCGGCGCTTTCCGGCAGGGCCTTGCTCTGGCGCGTGGCGATCTTGAAGCCCAGCAGGCGCAGTTGTTCACGATACGGTTGCTCAAGCTCCGGATGCCGCTTGATGCGCAGGCTCTGGGTGTCCTGGCGCACGATGATGTCAGCGTTTTTCTGCCCACTGACGTAGTTACCCAGGTAGTTGAACGACAGCGCCGCCCGGTGCTGGATATAGCGCTGCATCTTGCCGTTGCGCGGTTCAAACGCGCTGAATTCGACACTGGCCATCCACAGGCGCGGTACCGGCACCACGTCTTCCATCACCACTTGCGGCAGCACCGCACGGTTTTCCAGCACGGCCTGGAGTTTTTCCAGCAGCTCTGCATCCTGTGCGGCGGCGGGGTAGGCCAGGGTTTCCTGGACCTTGAGCAATACCGCGGCGATGTGTTTGCAGTTGGTGTGCACCGGGCAGGTACAGCGGCTGTCCACCAGGATCAAGGTGCCCTTGGCCGATTCACGCAGCGAGATGGTCTGGCGATACACGTTGCTGCCGGAGCCTTCGCAACTGGCGACGATGGTGCTGTCGCCGCACTCGACGATGCGCACCCGGTTTTCCAGGGCATAACGTCGCCCGCGCTCAAGGCTCTGCTCTTTAAAGCGATTGGCCCACGAAGGGGCCAGGGGTTTGGTCAGCGACGACGTGAGGGACATGGTGCTGGATCAGTCCTGGATGTCGGGCGGGGGCGCGCTGGGTGGCTTGGCGGTCAGCGAGGTGATCTTGATCAGCAGCGCCAGGTGGCCGCCGTCCAGGTAGTTCAGTTGGTTGTTTTTGGTGCGCACGTCGGTCTGGCTCAGGTGCTCGCTGGCGATCACGCTGCCGTTGGCGTCGAACTGGTTGATCCAGAAGTTCGCATCGATATCGGTAAAACGCCCCAGTTGCAGGCTCAACACGCCCTCGATCGGAAACTGGCCGAATTGCTCCGAACCGTCGGTGATCGCGACCTTGACCGGCTGCTCGCCCAGGTTCTGTTCCCACGCCTTATGCAGCAGCACCGTATAGGTAGAGTCGGCACGCAGCTTATCGACAATGTTGGACAGGCGCGGCGGGCTCAGTCTATCGCCCAGGCGCGCCGCTCCGGCATCCCAGTTTTCCGGGGCGGCGCGGCTGTTGATCACCGGCTCGGCGTTCTGGCGCACCAGGATCATTTCCACCTGGTACGGGCTATCGGCGAACGCCGCAGGGGCCACGACCACCAACAACAGGCTCAACATGCGGATCAGGCGCATTGGGGCGTCCTTCAAGCAGATTTCGGGATGAGGCGCTCGAACAACGCCTCCAAGGTATTAAAGCGTTCTTCGGCACGTTCCATCGGCACCATGAACTTGAACAGCGTAGCCCCTTCGAACTTGTAGCGGTTGGGCTGGCCCTGGATCAGTTTGATCAGCACCAGGGGGTCTACCGGCGTCTGCGCTTCGAATTCGATACGTCCGCCTTGCGGCCCGGCGTCGACCTTCTTGATGCCGAGCTGCTCTGCCTGCAATTTCAGCAGGGTCAGGCGCACCAGGTTCTTGGTCGGCTCCGGCAGCAGGCCGAAGCGATCGATCATCTCGACCTGCAGGTCTTTAAGGCCTTCCTCATCGGTGGCCGAGGCGATGCGCTTGTACAGGATCAGCCGTGCGTGTACATCCGGCAGGTAATCTTCGGGAATCAACGCCGGCAAGCGCAGGTTGATCTCCGGCCCGCCGCCCAAGGGTTGATCCAGATTCGGCTGCTCGCCCTTGCGGATGGCTTTCACCGCGCGTTCGAGCATCTCCATATAGAGGGTGAAGCCCACTGCCTGGATCTGCCCGCTCTGGCCGTCGCCCAGCAGTTCGCCGGCGCCACGGATTTCCAGGTCGTTGGTGGCCAGCACAAAACCGGCGCCCAGGTCCTGGGTGTTGGCGATGGCTTCCAGACGCTTCTCTGCGTCGGAAGTGATCTGTTGGCGCGGCGGCGTCAGCAAATAGGCATACGCCTGGTGGTGACTGCGACCGACCCGACCGCGCAACTGGTGCAATTGCGCCAGGCCGAACTTGTCGGCGCGCTCGATGATGATGGTGTTGGCGCTCGGCACGTCGATGCCGGTCTCGATGATGGTCGAGGCGATCAGCACGTTGAAGCGCTTGTGGTAGAAGTCGCTCATCACCTGTTCGAGTTCGCGCTCGCGCATCTGCCCGTGGCCGATGGCGATACGCGCCTCCGGCACCAGCTCGGCGAGGTCGGCGGCGCATTTCTCGATGGTCTTCACGTCGTTGTGCAGGTAGTACACCTGCCCGCCGCGCAGCAGTTCACGCAGCAGCGCTTCCTTGACCGTGCTTTTGTTCTGCTCCATCACGAAAGTGCGCACCGACAAGCGGCGCGCGGGCGGCGTGGCGATGATCGACAGGTCGCGCATGCCCGACACCGCCATGTTCAGCGTACGCGGAATCGGCGTGGCGGTGAGGGTGAGGATGTCGACTTCGCTGCGCAGGGCCTTGAGCTGTTCTTTCTGACGTACGCCAAAGCGGTGTTCTTCGTCGATGATCACCAGGCCCAGGTTCTTGATCTTCACGTCGTCCGACAGCAGTTTGTGGGTGCCGATCACGATGTCGATCTTGCCTTCAGCCAGGTCGGCGACGGCGGCATTCACTTCCTTGGCTGATTTGAAGCGGCTCATCACTTCCACGGTCACCGGCCAATCGGCAAAGCGGTCGCGGAAGCTGTTGTAGTGCTGCTGGGCGAGCAGAGTGGTGGGCACCAGAATTGCCACCTGACGGCCGCCGTGCACGGCAATAAAGGCGGCGCGCATGGCCACTTCGGTCTTGCCGAAGCCCACGTCGCCGCAGACCAGGCGATCCATGGGCTTGGGCGCGAGCATGTCGGCGCGCACCGCTTCGATGGTGGTTTGCTGGTCCGGGGTTTCCTCGAAGGCGAAGCCGGCGCTGAAGGTGGCGTAGTCGGCTTTCGGGTCGGCAAACGCGTAACCTTCGCGGGCAGCGCGGCGTGCGTAGATGTCGAGCAGTTCGGCAGCGACGTCGCGCACCTGCTCGGCGGCCTTGCGCTTGGCTTTCTGCCAGGTCTCGGAGCCCAGGCGATGCAAGGGCGCCAGGGCGTCATCGCTGCCGGTGTAGCGCGCGATCAAATGCAAGCTGGCTACTGGCACATAGAGCTTGGCGCCTTCGGCGTATTCCATGGTGAGGAATTCGGCGGCCTGGTTGTCGATCTCCAGGGTCTGCAAGCCCAAGTAGCGGCCGACGCCGTGGTCGATGTGCACCACTGGCGCGCCTTCGCGCAGTTCGGTGAGGTTCTTGATCACCGCGTCGTTGTTGGCGTCTGCGCGTTTTTCGCGGCGGCGACGTTGCATCACGCGCTGACCGAACAGCGGGCTTTCGGCGATCAATGCCAGGGCCGGATCATCCAGCAACAGGCCTTCGTCCAGCGGCGCGATGGTGATCGCCAGGCGTTCTTTGCTTTTGACGAAGTCCGGCCAGCTGTCGACGGTTTTCGGTCGCAGCTTCAGGCGTTCCAGCAGTTCCAGCAGCACTTCGCGACGGCCGGCGGATTCAGCGGTAAACAACACGCGGCCGGGGAAGTCGCCGAGGAAATTGGACAGCGCTTCCAGCGGTTGCGTGGCTTTTGCCTGGATTGCCAGATCCGGCAGTGTGCCCGCCGGGAAGCGTTCGCGGCCGACGCCGGTCTCCACATCCTGTTGGCTGGCGACCACGCGCGGCCAGCTTTTCAGGCGCGCAAAGCAGTCTTCCACCGGCAGGAACAGTTCGGCGGGCGGCAATAAAGGACGGGACGGATCGACGCGGCGCTCTTCATAGCGGTTGCGCACGTCGTTCCAGAAGTTTTCCGCGGCCTGTTCGATGCCTGGCAGCGAGAACACCTGGGTGTCCTGGGGCAGGTAATCGAACAGGGTGGAGGTCTCGTCGAAAAACAACGGCAGGTAGTATTCGATACCGGCCGGGGTGATTCCGCTGCTCAGGTCCTGGAAAATCGGGCAGCGGCGGAAGTCCACGTCGAAGCGCTCACGGAAACGTGCCTTGAAGCGCGTGACCGCGTCTTTCTGCAGCGGGAATTCCCGTGCGGGCAGCAGCTTGACCGAGTCCACCTTGTCGATGGAGCGCTGGTTTTCCGGATCGAAGGTGCGCAGGGTCTCGATTTCGTCGTCGAACAGGTCGATGCGATAGGGCAGTTTGCTGCCCATCGGGAACAGGTCGATCAGCGCGCCACGCACCGCGAACTCACCGTGCTCGTACACCGTGTCGACGCAGCGATAGCCGCTGGCTTCCAGGCGCGTGCGCATTTGTTCGACGTCCAGCTTCTGGCCGATATCCAGCACGAGGCTGCTGCCCAGCAGGAACTTGGTCGGCGCGAGGCGATGCAAGGCCGTGGTGATCGGCACTACCAGCACGCCGTGGGCCAGTTCCGGCAAGCGGTACAGGCTGGCGATGCGCTGGGAGATGATGTCCTGGTGCGGCGAGAATAGGTCGTAGGGCAGGGTTTCCCAGTCGGGGAAATGCAGCACCGGCAAATCGGGGGCGAAGAAGCTCAGCTCCTGCTCCAGCCGTTCGGCGCTTTGGCTGTCGGCGGTGAGCAGCAGGGTAAAGCGCTTGGCTGCGCTGGCAGCCTCGGCGATAGCCAGGCTCAGGGCGGCACCGGGCAGGTTGCCCCAGTGCTGTTTGCCTGCCGCAGCAGGGAGTAGCGGTAGACGCAGGACGGGCACGGAAGGTTGAGCTCCAAGCGTTGCGACAAAGTCGGTAATTGTAACGGTGCGGGGCGCCGTCTGTCAGTTGCTGACTGAGCCTATTACGGTTTGTAGGAAATGTAGTGGCTAAGACAAACAATGGCGGGTTTTGACTCAATATGTAGTGCCAAAATGTACGCGTTTTTCGGAGGGTTACGGACAAGTTGTTCCGCGCCTGCCATTAGTGGCCTTCTGGAACCCGCGTATTTACTGGGCTGTAGCGGGGTGTCAATTTTTCGCAAGGACTTTTTGTTGCCGGACGCGCATTGCTCCGGGGGCGGTCGGGCGGCATAATGTAGCCCCTTTTTTCAGCCCCTACATGTGGAAGGTTCCCGTGACTCAGAAGCCCGACCAGTGTCTTGGTGAATGGATCGACCGTGAAGCACTCGCAGAAGCGATGATCCCGCTTATCGGTCAGCTGTACCGCAATAACAATGTGGTGAGCTCGATCTATGGCCGCAGCCTGATCAACCAGTCCGTCATCGCGATTCTCAAAGCCCACCGCTTTGCGCGTCACCGTTCCGCCGACGACAGCGAACTCTCCGTCCACGAAACATTCCCACTGCTTAAAGCCATGAGCGAGCTCAAGCTCGGCGCGGCTTCGGTAGACCTGGGCAAGCTGGCCTACAAATTCCGCAAGGAAGGCGCCGGCCGCAGCGCCGAGCAGTTCGTGCGTGAAGAAATGGCCGATGTGGTTGGCCAGCAAAACGCCGCTGCCCGCAAAGGCACCGACGTGGTGCTGTACGGCTTCGGTCGTATCGGCCGCCTGCTGGCACGCATCCTGATCGAAAAAACCGGTGGCGGCGACGGCCTGCGCTTGCGTGCCATCGTCGTGCGTAAAGGCGCCGAGAACGACCTGACCAAACGCGCCAGCCTGCTGCGCCGCGATTCGGTACACGGTCCGTTCAACGGCACCATCGTCATCGACGAAGAAAACAACACCATCACCGCCAACGGTAACCTGATCCAGGTGATCTACGCGAAAAACCCGTCCGAGGTGGATTACACCCAGTACGGCATCAAGGACGCCCTGTTGGTGGACAACACTGGCGTATGGCGTGACGCCGAAGGCCTGGGCCAGCACCTGGCCTGCCCGGGTGTGGATCGCGTTGTCCTGACCGCGCCTGGCAAAGGCAAGCTGAAGAACATCGTTCACGGCATCAACCACAGCGAAATCACCGCTGACGACAAGATCGTGTCCGCCGCTTCCTGCACCACCAACGCCATCGTGCCGGTGCTGAAGGCGGTGAATGACAAGTTCGGCATCGTCAACGGTCACGTCGAGACCGTTCACTCGTACACCAACGACCAGAACCTGATCGATAACTTCCACAAGGGCGATCGCCGTGGCCGTAGCGCCGCGTTGAACATGGTGATCACCGAGACCGGTGCTGCCACTGCTGCTGCCAAGGCCCTGCCTGAGCTGGCCGGCAAGCTGACCGGTAACGCGATCCGCGTGCCGACGCCAAACGTGTCGATGGCCATTCTCAACCTGAACCTTGAGAAAGCCGCCACCCGTGAAGAGATGAACGAGTACCTGCGCTACATGGCGCTGCACTCCGATCTGCATAAGCAAATCGACTTCGTCAACTCGCAGGAAGTGGTCTCCACCGACTTCGTGGGCTCGCGCCACGCCGGTGTGGTGGACGCGGAAGCGACCATTACCCAGGACAACCGCGTTGTCCTGTACGTGTGGTACGACAACGAGTTCGGCTACAGCTGCCAGGTGGTTCGCGTGATGGAAGACATGGCTGGGGTGAACCCGCCTGCGTTTCCGCGCTAAGTATCAGCAGTAAATGAAAAAGCCCCGACTGGTTCGGGGCTTTTTCGTATTTGCTTTTTTGCAAGGGGGGGATTGTTGTGGCGAGGGAGCTTGCTCCCGCTCGGGTGCGTAGCGCCCGCATGCTTTTTGGGGCCGCTTCGCAGCCCAGCGGGAGCAAGCTCCCTCGCCACAAAACGCTCGCTCCTATAGGAGGAGTCTGTCGCGCAAACTGTCGGACAATCCTTTGGGCGCCAGCCAAATGCCCAGGTAAGCCCGCGCTAGCTCGTCATCACGACTGCTGAACACCACCTGACCATTGATCTCCAGGTTCAATCCACGTCCCGGACGAAAGTCCAGGGCATACCGATCACCGCTGCGGATATCGCGAAAGCTGGCGTGCAGTTTGTCTATCTCGGGTTTGAGTCGGGCGCTGGCCTGTTGGTGCTCCAGCGTGGCAGTGGCGGCTTTGATCACATCATTGCGGTCGATGTCACGGAAGTAATACAGCGTCAGGCGCAGCGCTTTCTGTTGCGCCCAGGCCTGCTTGGCGCTCACGTCGGGCGGGGCATACAGCGCAGCCGCGTAAACATCCGCCCAGAGGTAAGTGAGCACCGCCTGGTTTTTCAAGGTCAGTAGCTGGGACTTCGCCGGGAAATCGGCCTGTTTCAGCCGATCCGCCTCATTGGCCTGCACCGTGATCGACAGCATCAGTAATAAACAGAAAGCGACATGTCGCATAATGGCCAGTCCTGCAAAGGGGCTTGCTGGCAGTGTAATTGCAATTTCCTGATGGTGTAGTAAAGGCAAGACTGGCCTACGACGCGACCAAGGGTTAATGTTCGCGGCGTTGAGCCTTATATAGACTGTGCCCCGGTTCACACACTTGAGCCGAATTGTCCTTCATGACCGCTGGCCGCGGCATGATTTAGCCCGGCGTCCAACCGTACGCCTGGCCTGTTCTGAGGAGTACGCATGGCTGTCTACAACTACGACGTGGTGGTACTGGGTTCCGGCCCTGCTGGAGAAGGTGCGGCGATGAACGCCGCGAAAGCAGGGCGCAAGGTGGCGATGGTCGATAGCCGTCGTCAGGTCGGCGGTAACTGCACCCACCTGGGCACCATCCCGTCCAAGGCCTTGCGTCACTCGGTGCGCCAGATCATGCAGTTCAACACCAACCCGATGTTCCGGGCCATTGGTGAGCCGCGCTGGTTCTCGTTCCCGGACGTGCTCAAGAGCGCCGAGAAAGTCATCTCCAAGCAAGTCGCCTCGCGTACCGGCTACTACGCCCGTAACCGCGTCGACCTGTTCTTCGGCACCGGCAGCTTCGCCGACGAGCAAACCATCGAAGTGGTCTGCCCCAATGGCGTGGTCGAGAAGCTGGTGGCCAAGCACATCATCATCGCCACCGGTTCGCGCCCGTACCGCCCGGCGGACATCGATTTCCACCATCCGCGTATCTACGATAGCGACACCATCCTGAGCCTGGGCCACACCCCGCGCAAACTGATCATCTACGGCGCTGGCGTGATAGGCTGTGAATACGCCTCGATCTTCAGCGGCCTGGGTGTACTGGTGGAACTGGTGGACAACCGCGACCAGTTGCTGAGCTTCCTCGACTCGGAAATCTCCCAGGCGTTGAGCTACCACTTCAGCAACAACAACATCACCGTGCGCCACAACGAAGAGTACGAGCGCGTTGAAGGCCTGGATAACGGTGTGATCCTGCACCTCAAGTCCGGCAAGAAGATCAAGGCCGACGCCTTGCTGTGGTGCAACGGCCGTACCGGTAACACCGACAAGCTGGGTATGGAAAACATCGGGGTCAAGGTCAACAGCCGTGGCCAGATCGAAGTGGACGAGAACTATCGCACCTGCGTGGCGAACATCTACGGTGCTGGTGACGTGATCGGCTGGCCAAGCCTGGCCAGTGCCGCCCATGACCAGGGTCGCTCGGCCGCTGGCAGCATCGTCGACAATGGCAGCTGGCGCTACGTGAACGACGTGCCGACCGGGATCTACACGATTCCCGAGATCAGCTCGATCGGCAAGAACGAACACGAACTGACCAAGGCCAAGGTGCCTTACGAAGTCGGCAAGGCGTTCTTCAAGAGCATGGCGCGTGCGCAGATCGCTGGCGAGCCGCAAGGTATGCTGAAGATCCTGTTCCACCGTGAAACCCTGGAAGTCCTCGGCGTGCATTGCTTCGGCTACCAGGCTTCGGAGATCGTGCACATCGGCCAGGCGATCATGAACCAGCCGGGCGAACTCAATACGCTTAAGTATTTCGTCAACACCACGTTTAACTACCCGACCATGGCGGAAGCCTATCGGGTAGCGGCCTACGACGGCCTCAACCGGCTTTTTTGAGCGGCTCCGGCCGGTGGCCTGAGCCGGCCGGGGAGACCGATTTCAGTAATTCCCGAGAGTGGCAGTGGCCAAACCGGGAAAGTCTGTAATCAGGCTATCTACGCCGAAGTCGGCGAGCCTGCGCATCAGCGCGGGTTCGTTGACGGTCCATACGGACACGTGCAAACCCTGGCGCTGGGCTTTTTCCAGTCGCTCAGGGGTGCACAACGTCCAGTTCAACGCCAAGATCTCACAGCCGTAATTCTGCGCGACCTTCAGCGGGTCGAGCCAGGCGTATTCGGCTACCAGGCCGCGTGACAGGTCGGGGGTGAGTTCAACGGCCGCCTTCAGCACTTCTCGCGAACTTGAGGTGACGGTGACTTTGTCCATCAGGCCAAAGCGCACGGCCATCTCGCGGATCGCCAACACGGTGGTGGCGGCGCGGGTGCGCGAGGCGCTTTTGACTTCCAGTTGCCAGTGATCGAAGTCACACTTTTCGAACAGCTCTTCCAAGCGCGGAATCGGGCACGGCTTGACCCAGCCAGGGCCGCCTTTGCGCGCATCCATCTTGACCAGGTCGGCCGCCGAGTATTCGACGACTTTGCCGCGCCGGTCGGCGGTGCGCTTGAGGGTTGGGTCGTGGATGACCATCAGCTCGCCGTCCATGGACAGGTGCAAATCCAGTTCGCAACGGCGTACACCGTGCTTGAGGCACTCCTGGAAGCTGGTCAGGGTGTTTTCAGGTGCTTCGCCTTTGGCACCGCGGTGGCCGTAGATCAGGGTCACAGTTGCTCCTTTACGCCAGGTCGTCTGGCGGGGTGAATTCGAGAGTTCAAGTGTCTTGGGCGTCGCTCTGTTCCCGCGCCAGGCGGCGTTCCTGGGCCTGTTTCTGCAGGATGTAGCGCGCCAGCAATTGGCGTTGGGCGTCGGTCATGGCTTCGAATTCCGTGCCGACATCAAAGCCTGCGCCTTTGGGGTCGCAATGGGTGACCCGCGCACGCAGCAGCAGGCCGAGCGCCTGGGGCATCAGCACCAGTTTCACCGCCAGGTGTGCGCCGGCCGGCAGGGGCGTGGGGTGTTGGAAGTCGATGCCGCCTTCGGAAATGATCACTGGCTGCGGCGCGCCGACTTCATCCAGCAGTCCGCGCGCCATGATCTGGCTGAGCAGGTCCAGGCGTTTGTTCTGCACGCGAAGGAAGGCGGCGAGGGTGCGATCCTTCTCGCTGAGCTGGCGCAGCAGGTGCTGCGCTTCGAATTCACTCAGGTGCAATTCACTGAGTAAATTGAACAGCGGAGAATCATCCAGCAACACTTCCTTGCTCGCCGCCTCGGGGGCAGACAGGCTTTTGATTTGAAGTGCGATCATGTCGTCGATACGGTAGTATTCGCGGCGTTCTTCTTCATCTAATGTCGACATGGCGAACCCCAGCTAGCGGTAATGGTCAGAGTGTAAAGCTGCTTACCAGACCCCGCCACCGGGACGTCTTCTTTTCCTCCGAACAAGCCCCGACATGTTCAGACCTCTCTTCGTATTTATCGGCACGCGTTATACCCGTGCAAAGCGTCGCAATCATTTTGTGTCGTTCATTTCCCTGACCTCGATGATCGGGCTCGCCTTGGGCGTGGTCGTGATGATCGTGGTGCTGTCGGTGATGAATGGCTTTGATCATGAGATGCGCACCCGCGTGTTGGGCATGGTGCCCCACGCGACCATCGAGGGCGATGCGCCCATCAGTGATTGGCAAAGCCTGGCCGACAAGGTCAAGCAGAACCCCAAGGTGCTGGCCGTCGCGCCATTCACCCAGATGCAGGGGTTGCTGACCCATGACGGCAAGGTGCAGAAGATCCTGCTCAATGCCATCGACCCGGTCCAGGAACGCAACGTCTCGATCATCGACAAGTTCATGCTGCAGGGCAAACTCGATGACCTGGCGCCCGGCAGCTTTGGCATCGTCATCGGCGACAAGGCCGCGGCCAAGCTCGGCGTGGGCCTCGGCGACAAGCTGACCTTCGTCGCGCCGGAAGTCACGGTGACCCCGGCGGGCATGTTCCCACGTATGAAGCGCTTTACCGTGGTCGGTACTTTCCACGTTGGCGCTGGCGAGATCGACGGCTACCTAGGCCTGACCAACCTCACCGACCTGGCGCGCCTGCATCGCTGGCAGCCGGACCAGGTGCAGGGCTTGCGCCTTAAGTTCGCCGACTTGTTCGATGCGCCGCGCGGCGCCTGGGAAATCGCCCAGCACCTGGGTGAAAGCCAGTACTACGCCCGCGACTGGACCCGTACCCACGGCAACCTGTACCAGGCCATCCGCATGGAAAAAGCCATGATCGGCCTGCTGTTGCTGCTGATCGTCGCCGTGGCGGCCTTCAACATCATCTCCACGCTGGTGATGGTGGTGAACGACAAGAAGGGCGATATCGCCATCCTGCGCACTCTCGGCGCCACGCCGGGGCAGATCATGGCGATCTTCATGGTGCAGGGCACCGTGATCGGCGTGGTCGGTACCCTGATCGGTACGGCCGTCGGCATTTTGGCCGCGCTGAACGTGAGCGCCGCCATCGCCGGCCTCGAAACCCTGATTGGCCACAAGTTTCTCAACGCCGACGTCTACTTCATCGACTACTTGCCGTCCCAGGTTCAGGCCCAGGACGTGTTGATGGTGGGCGGCGCTGCGTTGGTCCTGAGTTTCCTTGCCACCCTGTATCCAGCCTGGCGCGCGGCACGTACCCAGCCAGCACAGGCCTTACGTTATGAGTGAATCGGGCATGAGTGAAAAAGCAATCCTGAGCTGCCGCGACCTGGGCAAATCCTACGAGGAAGGCCCGGAGTCGGTGGTGGTGCTGTCCAACCTGCAACTTGAGCTGCACCCAGGCGAGCGCGTGGCGATCGTCGGCAGTTCCGGTTCCGGTAAAAGTACCTTGCTGAACCTGTTGGGCGGCCTTGATACGCCGTCCCAGGGCAGCGTGTGGCTGGCCGGTGAAGAACTGTCGGCCCTCGGTGAAAAGGCTCGCGGCCAGCTGCGCAACCGTTCGCTGGGCTTTGTGTATCAGTTCCACCACCTGTTGCCGGAGTTCACCGCCCTGGAAAACGTGTGCATGCCGCTGCTGATCGGCAAGACCGCGATCCCGCAAGCCCGCCAGCGTGCCAAAGCGCTGCTGGAGCGCGTTGGCCTCGGCCATCGCCTGGAGCACAAACCGGCCGAGTTGTCCGGCGGCGAGCGCCAGCGTGTGGCCATCGCCCGCGCCCTGGTGAACAACCCAGGGTTGGTGATGCTCGATGAGCCGACCGGCAACCTCGATTCCCACACCGCCCAGGGCATCAAGGACTTGATGCTGGAACTGAGCACCCAGATGCGCACCGCGTTCCTGGTGGTGACCCATGACATGAGCATGGCCCGCCAGATGGACCGTGTGTTGCACCTGCAGGAAGGTCATCTGGTCGCCATCTGACCCGTTTCAAGCCCGGCGCTTCAAGCGCCGGGCTTTTTCATTTTTTCAGGCGGTGCAAGCGAATGTTCAGACCGTTATCGATTTTCATCGGCACGCGCTATACCCGCGCCAAGCGCCGCAACCGTTTTGTCTCGTTTATCTCGATGACCTCGATGATCGGCCTCGCCCTGGGCGTGTTGGCGATGATCGTGGTGTTGTCGGTGATGAACGGCTTCCAGCGTGAAATGAGCTCGCGCATCCTCGGCATGGTGCCCCATGCCACCATCGTCGGCGTGAATCCGATTAACGATTGGCAGCCGGTGGCCGCCGCCGCGATGAAGAATCCGGAAGTGACCGCCGCCGTACCTTTCACGCAAATGGACGGCATGTTCTCCTACAAAGGCGCGATGCAGCCGATTGAGATCAGCGGCATCGACCCGGCGCAGGAAGGCAAGGTGTCGATCGTGGCCCAACACATCGTGCGCGGCAGCCTGGAAGACTTGAAGCCCGGCGAGTTCGGCGTGGTAGTCGGCGAAATCACGGCTCGGCGCTTCCGTCTGAATGTGGGCGACAAAGTGACCCTGATCGTGCCGGAAATCAGCACCGCGCCGGGCGGCATCACCCCACGCATGCAGCGTTTGAACGTGGTGGGCATCTTCAAGGTCGGTGCTGAACTGGACGGTTCCATGGCCATGATCCACATGGCCGACGCCGCAGAGATCCAGCATTGGCAGCCAAACCAGGTACAAAGCGTGCGCCTGGCGGTGAAGGACCTGTACGCGGCCCCCAAGGTCTCATCGGACATCGCCGCCAGCCTGGGCGCTGCCTACAAGCCTGACGACTGGACCCACACCCAGGGCAGCCTGTTCAGCGCGATGAAGATGGAAAAGACCATGATCGGCCTGCTGTTGCTGATGATTGTCGCCGTGGCCGCGTTCAACATCATCGCCACTCTGATCATGGTAGTGAACGACAAGGGCGCGGACATTGCGATTTTGCGCACCATCGGCGCGACGCCACGGCAGATCATGGCGATCTTCATGGTGCAGGGCACGGTGATCGGTATCGTCGGTACTTTGATCGGCGGCGTATTGGGCGTGATTGCCGCACTGAACGTGAGTGAGCTGGTGGGCTGGGTCGAGCGGGTTACCGGGCAGCATATCTTCAGTTCGGACGTGTACTTTGTCAGCAACCTGCCTTCGGAACTGCAAGGCGGGGATGTGCTGCTGATCTGCACGGCCGGGTTTGTGTTGAGCTTTCTGGCCACGTTGTATCCGGCGTATCGGGCGGCGAAGATTGAGCCGGCGCATGCCCTGAGATATTCGTAAACTTCAAGCCCGCTCCCACATTTTGATTTGTGAATACATTCAAATGTGGGAGCGGGCTTGCTCGCGAAGAGGTCGGCCCATCTTGCATCAAACTTCAGTCGGCAACTGAATCACAAACCTTGTCCATCCCGCCCCAGATTCACAATAAATCCTCCCTCCATGCGCCCGCACAATCGACTGGGTAATCGCCAGCCCCAGCCCCGCATGCTCACTGCTGCCTTCGTGGCGTGCCGGGTCCGCCCGGTAGAACCGATCAAACAACCGCGGCAGCAACTCCGCTGGAATGCCATCCCCGGTGTTCTCCACTGAAAGCCTCACCCCATCCTCGATTCGCACACGTACTTCGCCACCTGGCGGAGTAAACCGTAGTGCGTTATCCAGCAGATTCGACAGTGCCCGGCGCCACATCCCGCGATCACCCGTCGTACGGGCCGTGCCCTCGCGCACCAGGCTGATCTGCCCGTCCTCTGCCAGCAATGTAAAAAACTCCAGTAGCGCGTCGACTTCATCTGCCAGCACCAAGGTTTCACGCTTGGGCATCAACAAGCCGTGATCCGCCTTGGCCAGGTACAGCATGTCGTTGACCAACTGCGCCATCCATTGCAGTTCTTCCAGGTTGCTGTGCAGCGCCTCGCGGTAGTCCTCCAGCGGCCGTGGCTGGGTGAGGATGACCTGGGTCTGGGTCAGCAGGTTCGACAGCGGCGTGCGCAGTTCGTGGGCGATGTCGGCGGAAAACGCCGAAAGGCGCTGGAACGCGTCGTCGAGTCGGCCAAGCATGGCGTTGAAGGCTTGGGCCAGGTCGGCCAGTTCCGTGGGCATTTCCTGTCGGGGCAAACGTTGGGTCAAGGAGTGTGCCGACACACTGGCGGCCACTTCGCCCATGCGTCGAAGTGGCCGCAACCCGCTGCGCGCAGCCCAGGCGCCGAGCAGGGCGGTCGCCAAGGCCGATAGGCCGACGGTGAGCCAGATCAGGTGCTGCATGCGCTGCAAGAAGTGCTGATGGTGAGTGATATCGAGCATCAGGCTCAGTTGCGGCGAGTCGGGTTGGCCAGCTCTCAACGGCGCGTTGTAGACCCGGTAGTCGGTGTCGGCGTTTTGCAGGCTGTGCAGGCCGGCTGCCTCGGGCAAGGTCACGCTTGGCGCATCGTCCAGCCAGCGTTGGCCGGCGGCAGTGATGCGTAGCGTCAGGTCGGGCTGGCGACTGAGTTCGGTGCGCAATTGCGCTTCACGCCGGGCAAAGGCCTCTGGCGAGTCGACACCCTGCAAGGTACTGCGCAGCGCCACCAGTTTGCTGTCGAGTTGCTGCTGGTCCAACTCAATGAAGTGCGCCTCGCTGGCGCGATTGAACAGCACCCCGGCGATCAGCGACACCACGGCGGTACAGGCGGCAAACAGGAGCGCCAGGCGGCTGGCCAGGGACAGGCGCTTGATCAATTGACCCGCTCCTCCAACACATAGCCCATGCCGCGTACTGTGTGGATCAGCTTATTGGGGAAGTTGTCGTCGACTTTCAGACGCAGGCGGCGGATCGCCACTTCGATGATGTTGGTGTCGCTGTCGAAGTTCATGTCCCACACCTGGGAAGCGATCAGCGATTTGGGCAGCACTTCGCCCTGGCGGCGCAGCAGCAGTTCCAGCAGGGAGAATTCCTTGGCGGTCAGGTCAATGCGTTGGCCGTCTCGCTCCACGCGGCGGCGGATCAGGTCCAGGCGCAGGTCGGCCAGTTGCAGCGCTGTTTCCTGCGGTGTGCTGCTGCCACGACGCAACAGGCTGCGCACGCGGGCGAGCAGTTCGGAAAAGGCGAAGGGCTTGACCAAGTAATCGTCGGCGCCCAGCTCCAGGCCATGCACACGGTCTTCGACGGCGTCGCGGGCAGTGAGGAACAGCACCGGAATGTCCATGCCGGCACTGCGCACGGCCTGGAGGATCTGCCACCCGTCGCGGCCCGGCAGCATCACGTCGAGGATCAACAGGTCGTAGTCCCCGGTCAGCGCAAGGTGCTGGCCGGTGGTGCCATCGGCCACCAGTTCGGTGGTAAAGCCCGCCTCGGCCAGGCCCTGGCGCAGGTAGTGGCCGGTTTTGGGTTGGTCTTCGACGATCAGCAGTTTCATGGGCAGCTCTTGGCAACGGTGGACGACGGCTTTATACCTTGAGTGCCAGGGCGGGGGAGCAACCTGACAAAGTTGTAATCTAGCAGTCAGCTGGCTGGCAGCGGCGCAATCTTAGAGTGCTGCCCAAGCTGTTCATCTATTTTTGGAGAAGACCGATGGCGTTGCGTACACCCCTGTTGTTGGCGGGTTGCCTGTTGGCATTGAGTGTTGATGCGATGGCCGATGCGGCCCACACCTATGCCTTCGGCGAGGCTGCGCCGGCGAGCAAAGCCACGCGTACCGTGGAAATAACCCTGCAGGACATTTCCTTTTCGCCCAAGTCCCTAGACGTGAAAGCCGGTGAGACCGTGCGCTTTGTACTGGTCAACAAAGGCCAGTTGCTCCACGAATTCAACCTGGGCGACGCTGCGATGCATGCCGAACACCAGAAGGAAATGTTGCAGATGCAGGCCAGTGGCATGTTGACGGCAACGGGCATGGGCAAGATGGATCATGCAGCCATGGGCCACGGTGCGATGAAACACGATGATCCCAATAGCGTACTGGTCGAGCCGGGCAAAACCGCCGAGCTGACCTGGACGTTCACTAAGGCCACTGGCCTGGAGTTTGCCTGCAACCTTCCGGGGCATTACCAGGCGGGCATGGTCGGCAAGCTCAACGTCGATTGATCCGCTGGCGCTTAGGCGCGGGGGCAAAGGCTGGTAGACTGGCACGGTTTATTTAGCCAGGTTTCCGCCATGCATCCCGCAGCCGAACATTCGCCGCTGGGCAAGTCCAGTGAATACATCTCCACCTACACACCTTCGTTGCTGTTCCCGATCCCGCGTGCCGCCAAATGGGCCGAGCTGGGCCTGAGCGCCGAGACCTTGCCGTACAAGGGCGTGGATTTCTGGAACTGCTTCGAACTGTCGTGGCTGCTGCCGTCGGGCAAGCCGGTGGTGGCCATCGGTGAGTTCAGCATCCCGGCTGACTCGCCGAACATCATCGAGTCCAAGTCGTTCAAGCTGTACCTCAACTCGCTGAACCAGACCGCGTTTGCCGATGCTGCCAGCCTGGAAACCACCTTGCGCACCGACCTCAGCGCTGCCGCCGGTGCGCCTGTGAGCGTGCGTATCCGCAGCCTGGCCGAGATCGAGGCCGAAGGCGTGATGGCGTTGCCGGGTGTGTGCATCGATGATTTGGATATCAGCGTCAGCAACTACGAGCACCCGCGCCCGGAACTGCTGCGTTGCGATGACTCGCGCGTTGTCGAGGAGAGCGTGCACAGCCACCTGCTCAAATCCAACTGCCCGGTGACCAGCCAGCCGGACTGGGGCAGTGTGGTGGTGCAATACCGTGGTCACGCGTTGGATCACGCCAGCCTGCTGGAGTACATCGTGAGCTTTCGCCAGCACTCGGACTTCCATGAGCAGTGCGTAGAGCGCATCTTCCTGGATTTGCAGCGCTTGCTGAAGCCGGAAAAGTTGACGGTGTACGCGCGGTATGTGCGGCGGGGTGGGTTGGATATCAACCCGTATCGCAGTACTGAGGATGTGGCGTTCCAGAATGTGCGCCTGGCCCGTCAGTAACATTGAAAAGCCCCGCGATTGCGGGGCTTTTTGCTATCAGATCCCGATATTGCCCAAGGTGATCATGATATTGCGCAGGGTCCCGGAAATCACCGGGTGCTCGGCATCGAACTCGATGGCCGCTTGATTCACATCGTCGGAGATACTCGGTGTTTGAGTGGCCGGCTCCAGTTCGAGTTGTAATTCGAACTTGGCAATCAAGGCTTCCAGCGCTTCACGTTTTTCTTCCGACAGCGGCGGTTCCTGTTCCAACTGCCCGCGCAGGATTTCGACCTGTTCTTCCAGTTTTTTGCGATCAGGCATGACGTGTTTCCTTTTATCGATAGGCACTGGCATAGACCGCGGCACGCCGAGAAAGGTCTACGGGCTGACCTGTAGATTAATCCACTGGCGTCGACTGTGCATGATCCGTGTCAGGGCTTCTCGCCTTTGAGCTGGCGCAGGCTGATGTCGGCCAGGCAGGTGCCGAGTTCGCCCAGGTGGTCGATCACCGAGTGCACGCCCAGCCCGTACAGGGCGACGGTGGCCTTGCCGCGCTTATGCTCGCGTTCCTGTTCGCTCAGCGCCTGCCATTGTTCAGGGGCCATGCCACAGAGTGAGCCGCAGGAAGCCAGGCCGATGGTCCACAACCCGGCGTTGAGCCCGGATTGCAGCAAGCGCGGTTCGCCGCTGACCAAGACGCAGCCTTCCAGGCGTTCGATGTTCAGCTGCATCAAGGCTTGCCAGCAGGCGTGGGGCGCAGGCCAGCGAATGGAGGAGGGTGGTGTCGCCTTGACCCACGCAGGCAGCGTGGCGGCCAGCGGGGTGGTGACGGCGGGAGGCAGTTCATCCAGCCAGGCGCATGGGATGCCTTGTTCCTTGAGACTGCGCAGGATGTTCAGGGCGCCGGGCGTAGCCTGGGATTCAAGGGAGGGCGAGTCGGTGCGAGCACGGGAACCGAAGTCCACCAGGCAGCCACTCAAGCCAAACAGGACGGCAGTCAAGGTGGGTGCGCTGGCGATGGCTATCTCGGCGTGAGGCATGTCGACATCCCTGAAATAGCACCAACGCTATCGAGCCAGGATGACAAGTCGATGACAGGATTGTGAATTGTAGGAAATTTGTCCATTTTTGTTGTGACATTTCCTAGTTACTGCCTAATTGCCAACTTCCGTCATATACTGACGGCCTTATTCAGGGCATAGCGCCCATGACAGACCATTCAAGGAGCAAAAGCTATGCGCTGGAGCCACTACTTCGCTCAGCTGTCGGTGTGTGCCACTGTCTTGTTGGCGCCTTTCGCCGCACAGGCCGCGTCGGAAGATGATCCATGGGAAAGCGTCAACCGCCCGATCTTCACCTTTAACGATACCGTAGATACCTATGCCCTCAAGCCATTGGCCCAGGGCTATCAGTTCGTGACGCCGCAGTTCGTACAGGATGGCATTCACAACTTCTTCCGCAACATCGGCGACGTAGGCAACCTGGCCAACAACGTGCTGCAGCTCAAGCCGCATAATGCCGGTGTCGACACGGCACGTTTGCTGGTCAACACCACTTTCGGCGTGCTGGGCTTTATCGATGTCGGCACCAAAATGGGGCTGCAACGCAGCGATGAAGATTTCGGCCAGACCCTCGGCTACTGGGGCGTCGGCAGCGGTCCTTACGTAATGCTGCCTCTGCTCGGCCCAAGCACCTTGCGTGATGCGCCGTCCAAGTACGTGGACAGCTACACCCAACCGTACCGTTACATGAACGATATCGGCTGGCGCAACAGTACTTTCGGCCTGAATATCGTCGACACCCGTGCCAGCCTGCTCGATAGCGAGAAGCTGATCACCGGTGACAAGTACACCTTCATCCGTAACGCCTACCTGCAGAACCGTGAGTTCAAGGTCAAGGACGGCAAGGTCGTCGACGACTTTTAAGTCGTGACGTTTTGAAATGAAAAAGGCGACCTCAGCGGTCGCCTTTTTTGTGCGCGGTTTTCAGCGCATTTTCAGGATCTTGAGGCCCAGGTGCTGGTCTTGGCCCGTGGCCTTGGCCCATACCACCTCGGTATCGGCCTCTAGCCCCTTCAGCGCGGCGTGCTCCGAATCGATGCGCACGGTCAGCAGGTCGCCTACGTTGAACTGGCGAGGCGCCTGCACCTGCATGCCGGAACTGGAAAGGTCCACGCAAACCCCGGCAATCTCTTGCCCTGCATGGATCAGGGACACGTCTGCATCCACACGCATGCGGATGAAATCGCGTTTTTCGGCGTAGTCGCGCTCGTGTTCGCTCATGGGCTTCATCCTTACTTTGTGTTGTGGTCGTGCCTGTTCTTATAACTCCCGGTGATTTGCGGTGTAAAGACGCCCGGCGACCATCGGCATGAGCTTGAAACCCCTGACGGATGGGAGTACCGTCTGCGCCTTAGAAGGGCACCTCTGCTTTACCGTTGTGCATGGGGAAAATCCCAATGCTTTGTAGGACAGAGAGGCTAGAAAGCGAATCCAGTACGTGAGCCCGGCCATTGTCGCGCCACCTACGCCAACCTAATTCTGGCGCCGTTTGCCCACATGCAAAAAACCAGTGCCACGCTGCTGATAATCGATGACGACGAAGTAGTGCGCGCGAGCCTCGCGGCCTATTTGGAAGACAGTGGCTTCAGCGTCCTGCAGGCCAGTAATGGCCAACAGGGTCTCCAGGTATTCGAGCGCGACCAGCCCGACCTTGTGATCTGCGACCTGCGCATGCCCCAGATGGGCGGCCTGGAGCTGATTCGCCAGGTGACTGAGCTCGCCCCGCAGACGCCGGTGATTGTGGTGTCGGGTGCCGGGGTGATGAACGATGCTGTCGAAGCCTTGCGCCTGGGCGCCGCCGACTACCTGATCAAGCCCCTGGAAGACCTGGCGGTACTGGAGCACTCGGTGCGCCGTGCCCTGGATCGTGCACGCCTGCTGGTGGAGAACCAGCGCTACCGCGAAAAGCTCGAAACCGCCAACCGCGAACTCGAAGCCAGCCTCAACCTGCTCCAGGAGGACCAGAATGCCGGTCGCCAGGTGCAGATGAACATGCTGCCGGTCAGCCCCTGGACCATCGACGACTTCCAGTTTGCCCACCAGATCATCCCGTCGTTGTACCTGTCGGGTGATTTTGTCGATTACTTCCGTGTGGATGAGCGACGTGTGGCGTTCTACCTGGCCGACGTTTCCGGCCACGGTGCTTCCTCGGCTTTTGTCACCGTGTTGTTGAAATTCATGACCACGCGGTTGCTGTTCGAATCCAAGCGCAATGGCACCTTGCCGGAGTTCACCCCCTCCGAGGTGCTGGGCCACATCAATCGGGGCCTGATCAGCTGCAAGCTGGGCAAGCACGTGACGATGGTTGGCGGCGTGATTGATGAAGAAACCGGTCTTTTGACCTACAGCATCGGTGGTCACCTGCCGATGCCGGTTTTATACACTCCAGACAGTGTGCGTTATCTGGAAGGCCGTGGTCTGCCGGTTGGCTTGTTCAATGAAGCCACCTACGAAGACCACATCCTGGAGCTGCCGCCGACGTTCAGCCTCACGCTGATGTCAGACGGCATCCTGGACCTTCTTCCAGAGCCTACACTCAAAGAGAAAGAAGCCGCCTTGCCCCAAAAGGTCAAGTCGGCGGGCGGCAGCCTGGATGGCCTGCGGCAGGTTTTTGGATTGGCCACGCTAGGGGAGATGCCGGATGATATCGCCCTATTGGTGTTGAGCAGGAATCTTTGATGAGTACCGGAAGAATCCAATTCGCCGAGCAAGACGGGACCTTTGTCCTGAAATTTGTCGGTGAAGTGCGCCTGACCTTGTGTTCGGCGCTGGATGCGACGATTGAGCGGATCTTCACAGCGTTGAATTTCTCGGCGATCGTGATCGATCTGACCGAAACCCGCAGCATCGATAGCACCACTCTTGGGTTGTTGGCCAAGTTGTCCATTCTGTCTCGGCAGAAGGTTGGCCTGTTGCCGACTGTGGTCACCACCCACGAAGACATTACCCGTCTGTTGCAGTCCATGGGGTTCGATCAGGTGTTCAACATCGTTGACCGCCCGATTCCGTGCCCGGAGTGCCTGACTGACCTCCCGTCCCAGGACCAGTCCGAGGAAGTGGTGCGGGTCAAAGTGTTGGAAGCGCACAAGATCCTGATGGGGTTGAACGAGTCCAATCGCGAAGCGTTCCATGATCTGGTGAATGCGCTAGAGCGGCATTGATCTAGACGAATTCGAAGCATGAAAAAAGGGCGGTCCCCGTGAGGGTGACCGCCCTTTTTGCCGTGGCTGCTTTACAGCTTGGCGGACAACAGCGCTTCGAGTTTTTCCTGGTCCCGAGCAAACTGACGGATACCCTCGGCCAGCTTCTCTGTTGCCATCGCGTCCTCGTTGGACTCCCAGCGGAACTGCGCTTCAGTCAAATGCACACGGGCTTCACCGGCATGGCCTGGCGACAGCTTGCGCTCCAGCGTGCCTTCGTCAGCCGCCAGCTTCTCCAGCAGGTCCGGGCTGATGGTCAGGCGATCGCACCCGGCCAGCTCTTCGATCTGACTGAGGTTGCGGAAGCTCGCGCCCATCACCACGGTCTTGTAGCCATTGGCCTTGTAGTAGTTGTAGATGCGCGTCACCGACTGCACGCCCGGATCATCCGAACCGGTGTAGTCGTTGCCATTGGCCTTTTTGTACCAATCGTAGATACGGCCCACGAACGGCGAGATCAGGAACACACCGGCCTCTGCGCAGGCCACGGCCTGGGCGAAGGAGAACAGCAAGGTCAGGTTGGTCTGGATGCCTTCTTTTTCCAGCTGCTCGGCGGCGCGGATGCCTTCCCAGGTGGAAGCGATCTTGATCAGCACGCGGTCGCGGCCAACGCCGGCTTTGTCATACAGGTCGATCAGACGGTGTGCGCGCTTGAGAATAGCGGCTTCGTCAAACGACAGGCGGGCATCCACCTCAGTGGAAATACGCCCAGGTACCACTTTGAGGATCTCTTGACCGACTGCCACCGCAAAGCGGTCGCTGGCCAGGCCCACGTCACCGTTGCAGTCTTGCACGGCCTCATCCAGCAGCTTGGCATACGCAGGGATCGACGCAGCCTTGAGCAGCAGGGAAGGGTTGGTGGTGGCGTCTTGCGGCTTGAGCTTGGCGAGGGTGGAAAAATCGCCAGTATCGGCAACGACAGTGGTGAATTGCTTGAGTTGTTCCAGCTTGGAAGTCATGGGCGTGCTCTGTCCTATGGGTCTGATGACATTACCCGAGCGCCGGCAGGGGCTCAAGGGCGCAAATGCGTTCGATCGTTTGCGAGGGCAACAACCTGAAAACAGCCGTTTGAATGGCAGGTCTGGCTGTTAAATAGGAGGACAAAACGGCCAGCAGGTTCAACCTGATCAACGCCCTTCCAATAACGCGCCCGCCTGATCCAGCAAGGCCAACGGATCGCTCGCCTTATGAATATCCACCGACAGCAACTGCCTGAACTTCCTCGCCCCCGGAAAACCCGTGCCCAACCCCAGCACATGCCGGGTAATGTGGTGCATCGTCCCGCCACCGGCCAAATGTTCGGCAATATAAGGCCGCAACTGCGCCAGCGCCTCGGCTCGACCTATCACCGGCTGCGTGCTGCCAAACAATTGCTGATCCACCTCCGCCAGCAAATACGGATTGTGATAAGCCTCACGCCCCAGCATGACCCCGTCAAACGTTTGTAAATGCTCATGACACTGCTCCAGCGTCTTGATTCCGCCGTTGAGAATAATCTCCAGCTCAGGGAAATCCTGCTTCAGCTGGGCCGCAACGTCGTAGCGCAGTGGCGGAATGTCCCGATTCTCCTTGGGCGACAACCCCTCCAGAATCGCAATCCGCGCATGCACCGTAAAACTGGTGCAGCCCGCGTCCTTCACCGTCCCGACGAAATCACACAACTCGGCATAACTGTCCCGCCCATTGATCCCGATGCGATGCTTCACCGTCACCGGGATCGTTACTGCGTCACGCATCGCCTTCACACAATCCGCCACCAGGGCTGGGTGCGCCATCAGGATCGCGCCGATCATGTTGTTCTGCACCCGGTCGCTGGGGCAGCCGACGTTCAGATTCACCTCGTCGTAGCCGGCCGCCTGCGCCATGCGCGCGCAGGCGGCCAGATCGGCGGGAACGCTGCCGCCCAATTGCAGGGCTAGAGGGTGTTCAGCTTCGTTGTGGCGCAGGAAGCGTTCGTGGTCGCCGTGGAGGATGGCGCCCGTGGTGACCATTTCGGTGTAGAGCAGGGCGTGTTTGGAGAGCAGGCGTAGGAAGAACCGGCAGTGGCGGTCCGTCCAATCCATCATCGGCGCGACGGAGAAACGGCGGGAAAAAGAGTGTGGTGCAGCACTGATCGGGGACATTGGACAATCTGAGGTGGGTAGGGCGAAGGACGCGAGTTTATCAGGAATAAAGGTGCAGGATTCGCGCTGGTTCTCTGAACCAAACCTGTAGCACAAGCAGGTTTCATCATTTGCCGCGTTTTTGAAGGCTAGGATAGTTCTGAGTGAGGCCGTCCACGCCTCCAGCCCAATGGGAGCGGGATTATGGCCTCGAAACTGATCAAAATCGTGTTGATCACCAGCACTTTACTGCTGGGTGCTTGCTCGTCCGATTTATCAAGCGTGAGCCACGACCCATGCTTTTCAGGGGGATGCCAGGCGTTTGGTGACCATAGCCCCAACAAAGCCGCCAAGATAAGTTTTGGAGGCAGTGGGCTTGGGAGCAGTTATGGTGAGTACGGATCCGGGTTGCTGCACGACGATTGATGGGGTGGTGGGCTGTTGTGCAGCCCAGCGGAGTCAGCGGGTGGTGAGCGTGCCTTTATGAAAAATCTCACGCCGCGCCCGACGGCTTATGTTTTCGTGCTTGCTTGACGCGTACATTTCATCAAAGCGATTGCGATCAATCCCTTCATATTTACCCAATTCCTCCATGACCATACGATCGTAATCCTGCTCGATCACGAACCGGAAAATCTCCCGCCGATAATAGAAACCGAACTGGAATGCGAGTACCTCGCTGAGGTGTTCTGTCGGAGTGAGGAAACAGTTTTCCAGGTCGATCGCCTTGGCGAGGGTAGGATGCGCCAGATTGATCATCACATTTTCGACCCAGAAGTCCATGTGCACCACGTTTTTGCTGTGCAGGGTACGCAGCAATTTGAACGATGCAGTGATCAGGCTGTGGATGTCGCGCTCTTGTTCAAGCCAAGCCAGGCCACTGAGGTAGCCGTCGAGCATCTCGGTGAAGATGAAAAACTCCTGGATCAGGCCCTAGCGCTGATTTTCTGTAGCCGAAGCCATACAGGCCGGCGACGGGGGCGCCGCGTTTCTGTGCGCTGAAGGTGTTGATGACCTCTTCCACCGGCCAGTCGAATGTGCCGTCGCGCTTTGAGCGGCCGAATGTGACGCGCAATTTGGGCCTGAGGCTGTCGAGCGGTTGGGATTTGGCGAACAGGTCATTCTCCATTCCTTTCAGTGGAGCGCTGATGCGATTTTTCAACTGGTAGCGGGTGTCGATCAGGTCCTGAATCGCCTGTTGGGCGCTGTCGTCAGTGCCCTGTGTGGTATGGACCGTGGCGTTGCGATGGCTGAGTGTCGATGGAAAACTCTGGAGCACGATGCTGTCGGGAAAGCTCAAAACACATCCTTGTCATTGGTGTATGACGGATATGTTACAGCCTGAAGGTATTGGATCCAACCTGAACATAACCTGAACAGAGCTTAAAAATTTCGTTCTATCTGCTTGTATTTCTTGACTATTTCTTTTGAGTATGGATTCGGTGTGCGTTAAAGGCTGTATGAATATCATGTTTCAGCAAAAAAATGCTGTAAAAGAAATGGGTCGTGGTGCAATAATGGCTTTAGGCCATTATCTTACTTTATTAAAGTTCTTCTAATGAAAACAACACGTTCAGCGAAATTGTTCATTGTTTTTATTGTTTTTCTGCTGGTCTGTGTTGTTTGTTTTTTGATTGAAGCGCTCTTAGAGTGATGTTCGCGCTCAATGCGACTGTTTGTACTGTCGAATCAAAAACCTGCCAAGCACAAAGGCGCTCCCTAGAATAAACCCTAACAAAGCGCCCAGGGAGGCGAACTTTCTGGTGGCTTTTGTCGTCTTGGTCGAGACAGTTTTTATTTCGTCGAGAGTGCTGAATGCTTTGAGCGTATTGTTTGCAGCCAATGCCGGTAGATTAAGGACTATGGCTTCGGAGTTTGCAGTCGCCATTGCTGATTCCAGCTGTGTTGTAGCCATGGCTGCCGTACCAGCAGCAATTGAAGCGATATAAAGGACGGGCTCATTTCCAATTGATTTGGGTGGGGCGTCTGTCAACGTAACGGATTTGGCAGTCATGATGCCCATTGCGGAATAAAAAATATCATTTTGGATTGTGCTGTACAACTTGGTTTCCAGCGGCAATGGACTTGCTGTGACTGGAGCGTCTTTTTCATTGACTTCTTTATATAAGCTGTAAAGGGATGGTTTAGTGATGTAAGTGCTGGCAATCCATTGTTCGGGTGACGATGCATAAAGTGCTAATGAAACGGCGGCGCCTATTAAGGTGGCTGCAATAACGGCTATCTTGCCTTTCCATAATGCCTGGATAAGTGGTATCGGATCTATTTCGTCATCATTAGGGCGGGCTTTTGAATTCGTTGGGCGGCTCACGAAAAATTCCTTTATTTGCGTTCACGAATTGTAGAGAAAAAAACACAATACGCCCACGCAATAGTGCGTCATCGCAGGAGGCTGAGAATGGTTCTTGTCTGCAGGGGCTGGCGCGCCTCTTTTTTTATAGTCGCGCCGATTCATGGTGCCTTTCGTAGGATCATTCCTGCGACACAATCGTTCACGTGCCTAGCACTTAATGTCCACCGCGCATCTTTCGCGCCGCCAGATAAACGCCCAGCCCAACCAGTGCCGTGGCGGCCCCGATATACCCGGTACTCGTCCACCCCAGTCCAGCTGTGATCGCCATCCCGCCAAACCACGGCCCCAGCGCGTTGGCCAAGTTGAATGCGGCATGGTTGGACGCCGCCGCCAGGCTCGGCGCTTCGTGGGCGATATCCATCAAGCGGATCTGCAGCGGCGCCGCCAATGACACCATGGTGCCGACCAGTCCGATCCCCAGCAGCACGCCCCACAACGAGCCTGCGGCAAACGGGAAGAACACCAACACCGCCATCGACCACACCAGGATCAAGCCCACCGCGCGAAACTGCAGGCGGTCGAACAGCTTGCCGCCAGCGATATTGCCGATGATCCCACCCACGCCAAATGCCGCGAGGCCGAAGGGGATCCATTGCGGCGAGACTTTGGTGACTTCGAGCATGGTCGGCGCCAGGTAGCTGAACACGCAGAACATTCCCGCAAAACCAATGGCGCCAATGGCCAGGGCCATCCACACCTGCGGTTTGGTGAAGGCGCGCAGTTCCTTGCGTGGGTCGCTACGGGGTTCGTCGCGTCGGTCGGGAACGAATTGCCAGACCAGTGCAATCGTGCACAGCGCGATGACGCTCACCAACGCGAACGCCGAGCGCCAGCCCAGATATTGTCCAAGGAAGGTCGCAATCGGGTTGCCCAGGAGCATCGCCAGGGTGAGTCCCATCATCACCCGTGCTACAGCGCCGGCGCGTTTGTCGTTCGGCACCATGCTCGAAGCCACCACTGCGGCAATACCGAAATAGGCACCGTGGGGCAGGCCGCTGATAAATCGAAACGCCACCAGTGAGCCGAAGGTCGGGGTGAAGGCCGTGGCCAGGTTACCCAGGGCATACAGCCCCATCAGCAACAGCAGCATATGTTTGCGCAGGAGTTTGGCGCCGAGGATCGCCAGCAGTGGGGCGCCGACCATCACGCCAAGGGCGTAGGCGCTGATCGCGTGGCCGACCTGGGGTTCGCTCAAGTTGAGGTTGTGGGCGATGTCGGGCATCAGGCCCATGATGGCGAACTCGCCAGTGCCGATCGCGAAGGCGCCCACGGCCATGGCAGCTTCCATTTTTGCGGCGCTGCGCGCGGGCAGCACATGCCCGGGTGTTTGCTGGATTGTCATGGGTAACTCTATTGGAATGGATTGCACGAAGGGGAGCCGTCGATGCTACGCAAGCGGCGCCGAGGGTGTCTAGAACAGCCTTTTTCGGCAGAGTTCCGCGCCTGTGACCCCAGGTCGCGCCTGCCAGGCTTGACATCGGAGCATTAAAAGCCGCGATTTAGAGCTGTCAATTGGCCAAACGGCGCATAAACGCTGTTTGCCGTGATATTCTGCGCGCCGTCTTGGTCTAGTCTTTCCTGGGTGCGTACATCCGCATACGTCCCAGCGATTGGCTGTCGCCCAGGTAGCTGAAGCCAATAATGATAAGAAGTCAGCGCAGAAGGGACATAAACAGTGAGGTCGATACGTCGGCCTTGTGTGCCCACCCTGCGGTTCTCTCGTGAATGTGCAAACCCCGCGGTGCTGCCTTGCGCAGCTGCGATGGAGGGTTGCCCATGATCAGGGGCGGTAGGGCGGATGGCGTTTTATCATAGGTGCTACTGATGTTTAAAAAAGTAAACACTGCCCTGCTGGGGCTGGCTTTGTCGCTGGGGATCAGCTCCGCTCACGCGGAAGAGGCAAAGAAAGTCGATGTGCTGCTGATTGGCGGCGGCATCATGAGTGCAACCCTGGGCGTATGGCTCAATGAGCTGGAGCCGGGTTGGTCGATGGAAATGGTCGAGCGCCTCGACGGCGTGGCCGAAGAAAGCTCCAACGGCTGGAACAACGCCGGTACCGGTCACTCGGCCCTGGCTGAGCTGAACTACACCCCGGAAGACAAGAACGGCAACGTTGAGATCCCGAAAGCGGTCGAGATCAACGAAGCGTTCCAGATCTCCCGTCAGTTCTGGGCCTGGCAGGTCCAGCAGGGCGTACTGAAGAACCCGCGTTCGTTCATCAACACCACACCGCACATGAGCTTTGTGTGGGGCGATGACAACATCAAGTTCCTGAAAAAGCGCTACGAAGCCCTGAAAGCGAGCCCGCTGTTCGCTGGCATGCAGTACTCCGAAGACCCGGCGCAGATCGCCAAGTGGGTTCCGCTGATGATGGAAGGGCGTGACCCGAACCAGAAAATCGCGGCTACCTGGAGCCCGCTGGGTACCGACATGAACTTCGGCGAGATCACCCGCCAGTTCGTCGCTCACTTGCAGACCACGCCTAAGTTCGACCTGAAGCTGTCGAGCGAAGTGCAGGACATCACCAAGAACGCCGACGGTTCGTGGCGTGTGAGCTACAAAAACCTGAAAGACGGCACCAAGACCGAAACCGACGCCAAGTTCGTATTCATCGGCGCGGGCGGCGGTGCACTGCACTTGCTGCAAAAGTCGGGCATTCCTGAAGCCAAGGAATACGCAGGCTTCCCGGTAGGCGGCTCGTTCCTGGTGACCGATAACCCAACCGTGGCCGAGCAGCACCTGGCCAAGGCCTACGGCAAAGCGTCGGTGGGTGCACCGCCGATGTCGGTTCCGCACCTGGACACCCGCGTGCTGGATGGCAAGCGCGTGATCCTGTTTGGCCCATTCGCGACCTTCTCGACCAAGTTCCTGAAAGAAGGCTCGTACCTGGACCTGCTGACCAGCACCACCACTCACAACATCTGGCCAATGACCAAAGTCGGTATTCGTGAATACCCACTGGTCGAGTACCTCGCCGGCCAACTGATGCTGTCGGATGACGACCGCTTCAAGGCGCTGCAGGAATACTTCCCGAACGCCAAGCAATCCGACTGGCGCCTGTGGCAAGCCGGTCAGCGCGTGCAGATCATCAAGCGTGACGAAGAGCAGGGCGGCGTCCTGAAACTCGGCACGGAAGTGGTCAGCTCCGCCGACAACACCATCGCAGGCCTGCTGGGTGCATCGCCAGGCGCGTCCACCGCGGCTCCGATCATGCTGACCGTGCTGCAGAAAGTCTTCAAGGACAAGGTCGCGACCCCTGAGTGGCAGACCAAGCTGCACCAGATCGTACCGAGCTACGGCACCAAGCTGAACGACAGCCCTGAAGCGGTTGCCAAGGAATGGGCGTACACCGCCGAAATCCTGCAACTGCCGACGCCTCCTGCGATTCCTCAAGGTGCTGCTCCGAAGGCCACCGAGGCTGCCAAGCCAGCAGCTGAGCCAAGCAAGCCGGCCTCTGACCTGGCGCTGTAAGCCAAGTATCGAGCCGATGTAAAAAGCCCGCTGAACCGGTAACGGTCAGCGGGCTTTTTTGTCCCTGGCGTTCAGACCTGGAAGTGCCTGAGCTGCTCATGCAGATGCAACGCCAGTGCATTGCTGCTATCGCACAACAAGTACAGATGTTGCGCTGGCAACGGAGGCAGGTCTGTCATCTGCCTGAGCCCTTCACCCATGCGGCTTTCCTCCATCAGGCCCTACCGCCACGCCACTGCGCACGCAGGCCTCGACGGCGGATGAATTGGGGCTTTCCAGCAGCATCCGGTGATAAATCCCGTGATCCTTCAGTACCTGCAAGGCGGCGGCGCGATAGGGGCAGCCGGCGATGGGGACGGTGATGGGCAGCGGTGCATTCGACGGACAGCTAAAGTGCTCGGCCGCGACCCACAGCGGCTGTACCGGGCCCAGACGTTCTCCCTGGGCCAGCGGGTGTGCGCTTACGGTGATGGTCAGGTCCAGGTGATTGGCCGTGAACAGGTTGAGCAACTCGCCGCTGGTGCGGGCTTCGACCTCCAGCTCCAGCAGCGGGTTGTCAGCGATCAACCGGGGTAAAAACTCCCGAATGAAGGCCGGTGCATAGGTGTCCGGTACACCCAGGCGGATCTTGCCCTGCATGCGCTGGGGCATCAGCGAGATCAGCAGGCGATCATGGCTCTTGAGGAATTCGGTGGTTTCGCCCAGTAGTTTCTTACCGTAGAGCGTCAACTCCACGCCTTGGTTGCTGCGGCTGAACAAGCGTTGGCCCACCTGATCTTCGAGCTTTTGTATCTGTGTGGTCACGGTTGACGCACTGCGGTGAACCTGCTCGGCCGCTTCGTTGAAACGTCCAAAGCGCGCCACGGCGTGAAAGGTACGCAGCAGGTCGATATTCAGTTGTTTAGCCATGATTCCACTTTTATGGATTGATGGTGCAGGTTATTCAAATATACAGAATCATGCGTGGCCATTAGCCTTTCAGTCAACGTGCACTGACCGGAGGCTTCATGACGCGATCAACCTTAAAGCGGCTGCTGTTGCAGGCGGCATTTGTGCTGTCGTGGAGCTCTGGCTATATCGGCGCCAAATTGGGCACGCAGGGCGGCGGGGCGTTCAACCTGCTGTTCTGGCGATTCCTGTTGGTCTCGGTGTGCCTGGGGCTGTTCTTGAACGTCAGGTTGTTGAAGGTTTCATGGGCGCAGGTTCGCCATTACGCCGTCATTGGGTTTCTCTCGCAGTTCCTGTACCTGAGTTGCCTCTACGTTGCGATCCAGAACGGCTTGCCTCCTGGCATTGCCGCCATCATCGCGGCCCTGCAGCCGTTGATGACGGCGGCGTTGTCGATGGGTAGCGCAACCGAGCGCAGTGGCGGCTGGCAGTGGGTTGGCCTGATGATCAGCTTCGTTGGCGTTTCCATCGCGATTGCCGGGCAGTACGGCAGTGGCGGGGAAGGCGTTGGTCTTGTCATTTACTTGCTGCCCTTGGCTGCGGCGCTGGGGCTGACGCTGGCGACCCTGTATGAGCGCCGCACGGTGCAAAGCCAGGACGCAGGCTTGGTCCTGCCGCTGTTCATCCAGTCTTTGCTGACCTTGATCGGCTTTACCGTCGCCGTGCTCTATACCGACACGCTGAGCATTCCCCGCGACCCAGACGTATTGATCTCAATTGTCTGGCTCACTGTGTTCTCAACCTTCGTTGCCTATTTGAGCCTCTGGATGCTCCTGCGCGTCATGACCGCGACCCACGTCGCTGCGCTGGTCTACCTGGAGCCGCCAGTAACGCTGGTGTGGGCAGCGCTGATGTTCGGCGATGTGATCCATGCCTCGACCTGCGCCGGCATTGCCGTGGTTGTCGCCGGGCTGCTGTTGGTGCGCCTGAAACGACCGACCGTCGCGTGCGCCTCTTGAGGCTTGCGGGTTCAGCAAGCTGACAGACATCACCTGTTAAAAATACCCACAGCCAAGCAGGAGCGCGGCTGTCACAACGGGGGATTTTTCGCGGTGCAAGTGTTGGGCGTCAGCGTCCGAGGGGTTTGTATGTGGCTACGTTATGCGGCATTGACGGCCATGGTCGTCGCAGCATCCGGGTGTGTGCAAGAGCGCGTCGTGCATGAGCGCAGGCCGGTACAACGCGAATATGTGGAAGTCATCGCGCCGCAACCGCCGCCGGTGCAGGTGATCGAAGTCGAGCCGCCGGTGCGCTATGGCTACATTTGGTCACGCGGCTATTGGCGTTGGGAAGGCGGGCGCTATGTCGCAGTACACGGCCACTGGGAGCCGGTGCGCGAAGGTTATCGCTACGTGCATCCACATTGGGTCCAGCGCAACGACGGCTACCATTGGCAAGGCGGTGGCTGGGTTCGTTGAGCCTTGGTCAGATCGGCTTCGTCGTGCCCAGAAGCCGAACTTCACGCAATAGCGCGGCGCCGAGTTGATCGGTGCCCAGTTCCTTGTAGCCGACGGCTTTGATTTCGCCGTTCTCTTCTGCCTGGATGAGGATCACCGGGGTTTCTTTGCCGGTGGCTTCGTCGACGTGCAGGGCGTACTGCGGAATATCCAGCTTGATCGGCGTGCCTGCGGCCTGGCCTTTCACGTTGATCAGGAAGGCTGCACAGCCCGCGTCGACGTCCAGGCTGGTGGCGGAGCGACCACTGACGAAGCAGGTCTTTGGCAGGTCGGGCCAGGTGATCGATTCGGCGATCACCGTGCCGGACGCCATCGTCAAGGTAGCGAGAAGAAGCGTGCGCACGTAGGTCTTTCTCTCGATGGGGGTTGAACGCGACTTTTACCAAAGCCTGGTGGGCGTCGCAACGGCAAAGGCTCAGATCAGTCGTTTCATCCCCGCGGCCTTCGCAGCGTTCAAATCAAAGGTGGCGGTATATTCGCAGCCTGCAGCATGAGCACAGCGTTCTATCAGGCAGTCCGCGAAATCGGCTGTGCTGGCGGTGAATCGTCGCAGTGCCTGCCAGATGATCTCGGCGTGTTCGATGGTCAGTTCTCGGGTGCGTAGCAGCGTTTCGAGCACGGTCACGACATCACCCTTGGCAGACTGATAACAACTTTGTAGAACCCATACCAATTCCACCACGGACACCAGGCTGACAAAGCCCGGTGCAAAGGCGGTGAGCGACTCAATCAACTCAGATGCCTTGGGCGATTGCACGGGATCGTCCTGGGTGACATAGCGCACCAGCACATTGGTATCCAGCCCGATCATCTCGCTTTCGCCCCTTGTGCCGCGATGGCACGGTTCATTTCATCCAGCGAGACGGCCTTGGCGGGCTTTTGGATCAGGCCTTTGAGATCATGTACGGTTTTGCTGGCGGCAATCATGGAAAATTTGCCGTCTTCCATTTCGACAAATTCAACGCGATCGCCTGTCTCCAGGCCCAGGGCAGTTCTGACCTGGACGGGAATGGTGATTTGCCCTTTTGAAGTAAGCGTGGCGGTGGCCATAGTGAAGATCTCCATCGTGATGCTCCTTACCTTAGGGTAAGGAATTATGGAGGACAAGATCCGTTGGTCCATAGGTTGCTCTTCTGGTGTGAGTTGATCGGAACAGGTAAAAAGATAGCCCGAGTTATGCCTCGGGCACGTCCGAAAACACCCGCAAAGAGATACAACATATGACCGATCGCCAGCTCATTATCCCTGCTGCCATGCGCCCCATTGTCGAACGTGCTGGTTACGTGCCCGCCGTCAAGGTCGGCAAGACGTTGTACTGCGCAGGACAGGTCGGACGCACGGAGGCATTGGCTGTGATTGACGATCCAGAGGCGCAATTCGTCGCAGCCTGGGAGAACTTGAGGCAGGTCCTGGAGGAGGGTGACTGTACGTTCGACGACGTGGTGGACATGACCACCTACCACGTCAACATGAGCCAGCACATGGCGGTTTTCCGTGACGTGAAAAACCGCCTGTTCCCACGCGGGCATTGCGCCTGGACCACCATCGGAGTGTCCGAACTGGCACACCCCGGCCTGCTGGTGGAAATCAAATGCGTGGCAGTGCAGCGCTAGCTTACTGAACCACGCGATAGCACGGCACATACGCTGCGCCGCCCGGCAGCTTCATGCGGTGCTGGGCGACAAACGCCTGTAGCAGCTCGTCCAGCGGTTTCATGATGGCCGGGTCACCGTGGATCTCGTAGGGGCCGTTCTGCTCGATCAGGCGGATGCCCTTGTCCTTCACGTTACCCGCTACGATCCCCGAGAACGCACGGCGCAGGTTGGCGGCGAGTTCGTGGGGTGGCAGCGCGTGGCTCAGTTGCAGGCTGGCCATGTTCTCGTGGGTCGGGTCGAACGGGCGCTGGAAGCCTTCGTCGATCTTCAGCAGCCAGTTGAAGTGGAACGCGTCGTTGCGCTCGCGACGGAACTGCTTCACGGCCTTGAGGCCGGCGGTCATCTGGCGCGCCACTTCGGCGGGGTCGTCGATGATGATCTGGTAGTGCGCCTGGGCCGCTTCGCCCAAGGTGGCGCCGACGAACGCGTGCAACTGCTGCAGGTACGGCGCTGCGTGTTTCGGCCCAGTGAGGATGACCGGGAACGGCAGGTCGCGGTTGTCCGGATGCATCAGGATGCCCAGCAGGTACAGGAACTCTTCGGCTGTGCCGGCACCGCCTGGGAAGATGATGATGCCGTGGCCCACACGTACGAAGGCTTCCAGGCGTTTTTCGATGTCTGGCAGGATCACCAGCTCATTGACGATCGGGTTCGGCGCTTCGGCAGCGATGATGCCAGGCTCGGTCAGGCCCAGGTAGCGCCCGCCGGTAATGCGTTGCTTGGCGTGGGAAATGGTCGCGCCTTTCATAGGGCCTTTCATTACGCCGGGGCCGCAGCCCGTGCACACGTCGAGGCTGCGCAGGCCCAGTTCATGGCCGACCTTCTTGGTGTATTTGTATTCTTCGGTGTTGATCGAGTGCCCACCCCAGCACACCACGATCTTCGGCTCGACACCGGGGCGCAGCGTACGGGCGTTGCGCAGCAGGTGGAACACATAGTCGGTGATGCCCTGGGAATTGCTCAGGTCGATGCGCTGGCTGTCCAGCTCGTTCTCGGTGTAGACGATGTCGCGCAGTGCACTGAACAGCATTTCACGGGTGCTGGCGATCATTTCACCGTCGACGAAGGCATCGGCCGGGGCATTCAGCAGTTCCAGGCGCACGCCACGGTCTTGCTGGTGGATGCGCACTTCGAAGTCTTTGTAGGCGTCAAGGATGGTCTTGGCGTTGTCGATGTGTGCGCCGGTGTTGAGGATCGCCAGGGCGCACTGGCGGAACAGGGTGTAGATGCTGCCGGTGCCGGCTTCGCTCAGTTGCTGGACTTCACGTTGGGACAGGGTTTCGAGGCTGCCCTTGGGGCTGACGGAGGCATTGATGACTTGACGTTGGGGCATTCTGATTCCTTGAAAGCGCAGCCACCGCACCCACAGGGGGCTGCGATGGCTTGAGAATGATGGGCGCCGAATTCGGTCGCACGAGACGGATATTTACCTCAGGCGCAAGGCCGAGCGCAAACCCCGTCCAGCACCATCATGCCGCAGAACTCACTGAATCAGCTTCCAGTTTTTGTAGAAAACCCGACGCAGGGTAAAGGCCATCCCGGCAAACCCAGCGATCACAGCGTTAAGAACCATCGGCACCGGTGTCGGCCGCACGATGTCGATAAACAGGCAGTAACGCTTGGCATCATTTTTGTTGAAAGACGCGTGCATCAGGGTGTCATCGAAGATAAACAGCGGGTCGTCGTGCCAGTAATGCTTGTGCTTGCCGACCTGGATGTAGACGCCTTCGTGATGAGGTGCTGGCGCCATGTTGTAGAGCACGCGGAACATCATGCGCAGGGGGCCGAAGTGGAAGGAGGTGGAGCGGTTTTCATTGAATACCGACACGCCGATGGTCTTCACGAACGGTAGTTTTTTGCGCAGTTCCGGGATGTCGAGGGTGGTCTCGATGGGTTGGCCATACCACTGGAAAAACAACATGCCACGCTTCTTCTCGGCCATGCGTTCTTCGAGATAGCCAATGATTTGGTCCTTGTGCGCCATGGCATCGTCGATGACCTGTTGCAGGTCTTCACGCCAGGCCGGTGGCAGGTCGGCCATTGTGTAGACGTGGCGGTTAGGCGAGCTGAACAGGTCGAACAGGGTGTTGAACGGCGCCAGCAGCCAAGTGTTGCGGCCACTGCCGATAAAATATTTCTTGAAAGTGTCACGGTCATACAGGCCGTTGCGCAGGAAATCATAGATCCCGCAGACCACGACCAGGCTGAGAAACACCGTAGTCGTCAGGGGGATCAGGCAAATAATCAACAGGACGCCGAGTACCCAGGCGACCGACACGGCTTTTTTGCGTAAGGCAGACTTGCTCATGAAACTCAGCTCCAGCTGGACGCCATTCGACAGGTCCGGATCCGTGGCTGCGAGTGGGAAGGGGTGAAACATGTTGAAACAACTACGACATGATAAGGCGTTCGGCGCTGGAGAGGCGTTTTAAATATTGCAAAATTGTGAAGGCGCTACACAGTTTTTAACCGGATCAGCGCTGAGTGGATTGGATTTTGTAAACAGAAGATTTGCGACTATCGTGACGCTTCGGTTTTTTGGACGTCATAGACCGGTACGATTGAAGTTGAATGGCCACCACTGGCCTTCGGCACCTTGGAAGAGGCAGAAATTTTATGATCATCAAACCGCGGGTTCGTGGCTTTATCTGTGTGACCGCTCACCCTGTTGGCTGTGAAGCGAACGTCAAAGAGCAGATCGACTACGTGACTCAACACGGCGTCATCGAAGGCGGCCCGAAAAAGGTGCTAGTCCTCGGCGCTTCCACCGGCTACGGCCTGGCCGCGCGCATCAGTGCTGCCTTTGGCTGCGGCGCCGACACCCTGGGCGTGTTTTTTGAGAAAGAAGGCGAAGAAGGCAAGCTGAGCTCCGCCGGCTGGTACAACAGCGCTGCGTTCGAGAAGTTTGCCGTCGAGAAAGGCCTGTACGCCAAGAGCATCAACGGCGACGCGTTCTCCGACGAGATCAAGCGCCTGACCATCGAAACCATCAAGAAAGACCTGGGCAAGATCGATCTGGTGGTCTACAGCCTGGCCGCGCCACGCCGTACCGACCCGCAAGGCGTGGTGCACAACTCCACCCTCAAGCCGATCGGCAAGGCTGTGACCCTGCGCGGTATCAATACCGACAAGGGCGTTGTGGTCGACACCACGCTTGAGCCTGCAACCCAGGAAGAAATCGACGGCACCGTCAAAGTGATGGGCGGCGAAGACTGGCAGCTGTGGATCGACGCCCTGCGTGACGCCGACGTTTTGGCCGAAGGCGCGAAAACCACCGCCTTCACCTATCTTGGCGAGAAGCTGACCCAGGACATCTACTGGAACGGCTCCATCGGCGAAGCCAAGAAAGACTTGGACAAGAAAGTCCTGACCCTGCGCGACAACCTCGCGGCACTCAAGGGCGACGCCCGTGTGTCGGTGCTCAAGGCCGTGGTCACCCAGGCCAGCTCGGCCATTCCAATCATGCCGCTGTACCTGTCGCTGCTGTTCAAAGTGATGAAAGAGCAGGGCACCCACGAAGGTTGCATCGAACAGGTCTACGGCCTGTTCAAGGACAGCCTGTACGGCAGCCAGCCGAAACTCGACGCCGATGGCCGCTTGCGTGCTGACCTGGCCGAGCTGGAGCCGAAGGTCCAGGACGCCGTGGCGGCACTGTGGAATCAGGTCACCGACGACAACGTCAACGAGATCAGCGATTTTGCCGGCTACAAGGCTGAATTCCTGCGTTTGTTCGGCTTTGAAATCGACGGTGTGGACTACGAGGCTGACGTGAATCCGACCGTGAAGATCAACGGTCTCATCTCGGCTTAAGTGATGGAATAGACAGCAGTCTCGATTATGAGGCTGCTGTTTTGTTCTTCCCCAACGCGCGTTCAGCCTTGGTTGAACACTCGAAGGGCCTTGCTAAAACCAGTGCGCTTGATACTCACCACCTCTTTCTCCCACAGCGGATTCAGGGGCACGTGATAGCCGCTGTCTTTGGCTGTCTTGACCAATTCCGCCATTTCTTTGCTGTCGTGGATCATGCAGATTTCATCGAACCGCCCCAGCTTGGTCGGTAGGAAGAACGTTGCCGGGTAGTTGGCGGCGACATCTGTTGCCGGGCTGCCGGAGTCCGCGTTGTGGTGGACCACCTTCTCGCCATTGCCGACCAACCGATGATTAATCAAATCAATCATTTGCTTTATTCGCGGTGAGGCGTTGCCCAGATGTTTGTCTTCCTTTTCATAGAAGTGAAGGGGGCTTTCATAGTCTGCACTCAACGCCATCGGTACTTGGTAAGCCTTGGGGTCTGAATGATGCTGTCTGTAGCTATCAACCCTTTGCGTCAAAACGCTGTGCGCGACATCGGGCACCGGCAGCTTGTCTTCAGCGCCGTAGTCGCTGAGGTGGGGCGCCACCATGTGCAGGTCATAGTCGGCCGTCAATGCCTTGCCCCCCGTGTGCTCCGCTAGCACTTCAAGAGGCTTGCCCTCATGGCTGATCAAGTAGTTATCTGCTGAGGGCGACGTGCGTTTGCCTTCGAATGCATACACCTGCTGGCTAGGCCCCTTGGAGCTGAAACTCAGTATGCCGTCCTTCTCTGTGGGTGCCAGTTCAACGATGTGGCCGAGTCTCATCAATTCACCGAGGCGATTTTGTGAGATTTCCAGAGGGATGGCGACTGCATCGTTTTTGCGGATGCAGTCCGCGACTTGCTCATTGGCGCGGTTCAGTTTCTCGGGGGCTTCGTGCTTGAATTTCTCAAGCTTGCTGAAGGCTTGATCCGTGCAGATCAGGCCGGCCTGCGGTCCCCAGTTGGCACTTTTTCCCTTGATATGAAAGTTCTTGGTGGGGTGGCCGGCTTCTATCAACCCGATGGCGACGGTTTCGACTGGACGCACGCCGATGATGGAGTTGGTCTGCGCCGCAATTTCCTGCAAAGGGACAAGGTGGCTCGGGACTATTCCCGTTTGTTTCCTGGTGCGCTCGAATGCGATCCTTACCGAGTCGTTTGCCTCTGGTGCAGTGGCCGTCGACTGACGCGGTGGAGAGCCTTGCAAAGCATTCAAGCCAAGCTGACGCGATATCTGGGCTGAACTCAGTACGCCTATCATGGTGCATCTCCAAATCATGTTTTATTGGCATGTTGGATGATCCCTTCCAGACCCCAGTATTCCTTCGATTGCACGGGAGACATTAAAGAAGCCATTCTTCGGCGGGGAGGAAAAAGTATGACGGCTTGTATGAAGCGTAATGGGAGGTGGGTCGTTCCGGTGCGCAAACGTGATGCTGCCTAGGTGTTTGTTGCGTTTGAGCGGTGAAATTATCAGAGCGATCCTACGCGTGTTGACTCGCGGCTGGGTGCGATCAGCATGGGAAACTGTCGCGCAAATGAATGGGAGGAGCGTATGACAATTCGTGCAGTGGTTTTTGACTTCGGCGGTGTCCTGTTCGACTGGAGCCCGCAGCACCTGTACCGCAAGCTGATTGCCGATGATCACGAGCGGCAATGGTTTCTCGAGAATATCTGCACCCAGGCCTGGAACACCGAGCAGGACGCTGGTCGCTCCTTGGCCGAAGGTACCCGCAGCCTGATCGAGCAGCACCCAGATCATGAACGACTGATCCAGGCCTATTACGACCGTTGGCACGAAATGCTGCGTGGCCCATTGACGGAAGGCGTGGCGATCCTCAAGGCGCTGCACCAAGCCGATATGCCGTTGTTTGGGCTCACCAACTGGTCGGCGGAAACCTTTCCTTATGCGCGGGCCAACTACCCTTTCCTGCAGTGCTTTCGCGATATCGTGGTGTCTGGCGAGCTGAAACTGATCAAGCCTGATGCGGCAATCTACGACGCCAGTCTCAGTCAGGTACGCGGCCACCTGCCGGACATCCAGCCCTCTGAAGTGGTATTTATCGATGATGTTGCCGGCAATATCGAGGCGGCCATCGCCCTCGGCTGGCAGGGGATCCACCACGTGTCGGCCGAAGGTACCGCCGCGCAATTGCGAGCGTTGGGCGTGAGCTTCTAGCGCGCCCACTTTTCCATGGCGAAATCCACGAAGGCGCGCAGTTTGGGCAGGCGATAACGGTCCTGGCCGTAGAGTAGGTGCATGGGGCGGCTGGGGAGTCGATAGGCAGTGAGCAAGGCCACCAGCTTGCCGCTTTCCAGGTCCGGTTGTACCAGGGCGTCGGCCAGCATGATGATGCCCATGCCGTTGACGGCCGCCTGGCGTAAGCCTTGCGAGCTGTTGATGGTCAATGAGCCGGACACCGGGACCTCCACCTCGCCGCCCTGGCCGGTCATTCGCCACAGTTTGTCGGCGTCGCGCCAGTTGTCACTTGCCGGGTAGGCAAACGCCAGGCAGTCGTGGTGCTGCAGCTCATCGGGCGTTTGCGGCGTGCCCCGTCGTGCCAGGTATTCAGGTGACGCGCAGAGTGTGAGGGTGTAGTCCTGCATTGGCCGGGCGATCAGGCTGGAGGTTTCCAGTTCACCAAGACGGATCGCCACGTCGAAGCCGCTGTCGACCAAGTCCATCCGCTCATTGCTCAGCACCACGTACAGGTTGATCAGTGGGTAGCGCCGGGAAAATTCGCTCAAGGCCGGTGTCAGGCGTTCGGTGCCGAACACGGGGGGCGCAGTGATGCGCAGATTGCCTTTGGGGATATCGCTGTGGGCTTGCTCGGCGAGCTGTTCGGAGTCGGCCACCAACCCCAGCACTTCCAGACAGCGCTGGTAATACTGCCCGCCGAATTCCGTGAGGCTTTGTTTGCGCGTGGTGCGTTTGAGCAGGCTCACGCCCAGGCGCTGCTCCAAGGCACGCAGATGGTTGCCGACCATGGTGGTGGACATCCCACAGGCCTGGGCTGCGGCCGTCATGCTGCCGGTCTCGACCACCTTCACGTACACCGACATTGCCTGGAATAGATCCATTATCAAGCCTTGATTTAAAGTCATTGCAGGAATGTGCAGTTTATCCAGCCGAGGTGGCTAACGATACTGCAGCCATCACTACGATGCACTGGAGCCCGCACCATGACCGCCGCCTGCCTGATGACCACTTATCAACCCTTGGCACTGAGCTTCACGCGCGGCCTGGGCACGCGACTCTGGGACCAGCAGGGCCGCGAATACCTGGACGCGGTCGCCGGCGTGGCAGTGACCAATGTCGGCCATTCGCACCCCCGGCTGGTGACGGCGATCAGCGAGCAGGCTGGGCTCTTGCTGCACACCTCCAACCTCTACAGCATCGACTGGCAACAACGGCTGGCCCAGCGCCTCTCTCAGTTGTCAGGCCTGGACCGCGCCTTCTTCAATAATTCCGGTGCTGAAGCCAATGAGACAGCGCTCAAGCTGGCGCGCCTGCATGGCTGGAAAAAGGGCATCGAAGAGCCGTTGGTGGTGGTGATGGAGAACGCCTTTCATGGCCGTACCCTCGGCACCATGGCCGCGAGCGATGGCCCCTCGGTGCGGCTGGGCTTCCAGCGGTTGCCGGGGGATTTTCTCAAGGTGCGCTTTGGTGATCTGGCGGCATTGGAAGCGATCACAAAGGCATTTGGCCCGCGCATTGCAGCGGTGCTGCTGGAGCCGATCCAGGGGGAAAGTGGCGTACTGCCTGCACCACCGGGTTACCTGCGAGCCCTGCGCGACCACTGCACAGGCCATGGCTGGCTGATGATGCTGGACGAAATCCAGACCGGCATCGGCCGCACTGGCACCTGGTTCGCCTTCCAGCATGAAGGCATCGTCCCGGACGTGATGACCCTGGCCAAAGGCCTGGGCAATGGTGTGCCGATCGGCGCGTGCCTGGCTCGGTCCGCGGTGGCCCAACTGTTCACGCCGGGCAGTCATGGCAGCACCTTTGGTGGCAACCCGTTGGCGTGTCGTGTGGGGTGCACCGTGCTGGACATCATCGAGGAGCAAGGTTTGCTACAGAACGCCGCGCAACAGGGCGAGCGCCTGCTGGCGCGGTTGCGCGTGGAGTTGAGTGAACATCCGCAGGTCCTGGCGATTCGTGGCCAGGGGCTGATGATTGGTATTGAGTTGGCCAGCCCTTATCGGGACCTGGCTCAGCGCGCCGCTCAGGAACACGGGCTGCTGATCAACGTCACGCGGGGCAAAATCATTCGCTTGCTGCCGCCGCTGACCTTGGATGCCAAGGAGGTCGAGATGATCGTGCGGGCCATTACTCGGTTGCTGGCGTAGGGCCGTTGAGCCATTCCTGGTTCAGGGTCTCGGTATCGCCCAGGTATTCCAACAGCCAGGCCATGGCCGGGGACAGCTTGTTCTGCGCCCAGGCCACACACGACGGGCTGGCCGGAAACGGCCGGCTCAATTGCAGTGCCACCAACTCACCGCGCTCGACCCACGGCAACACTTGATGCGCCGGCGCCATGCCGACGCACAGGCCGTCGCGCAGGCAATCGATGGCAGACGCCCAATTGGGCACCACCAGGCGTCGCTGGTTATCCAATGTCCACGTGTCGCGCTTGGGCAGGTTGCGCGAGGTGTCGGTCATGCACAGCGAGGCGAAAGGGCGCAGTTGATCGTCACTCAGTAACCCTTCGACGCTGGCCAGCGGGTGTCGCGCGCTGACCACGCACAGCCAGTTCAACAAGCCCATGTCGCGGAAAGTGAAGTGACTGGCCACCGGCACGGCGCTGGTCGCGCCGATCACGATGTCGGTGCGTTCATCGGCCAGGGCATCCCATACGCCGTTGTACACCTCGTACTCCAGCAACAGCTCGACCTCAGGAAATTGTCGATAGAAGTCCAGCACCAACTGCCGACAGCGCTGAGGTTTGACGATGGAATCCACGGCCACCTTCAACTGGCCGCTCCAGCCGTTGGCGACCTGCTGGCATAGGCGTCGGGTGCCGAGCATTTTTTTCATCACGCCACGGGCTTCGTCGATAAACAGGCGGCCAGCGGGCGTCAGTTCCACATCCCGGTGGCGCCGCACAAATAGCGGCACTGCCAACCATTCTTCCAGCTGGCGCACGGTATAGCTGACGGCTGACGGCACGCGATGCAGTTCCTGAGCGGCGGCGCTGAAACTGCCATGGCGCGCCACGGCATCGACCACATCCAGGGAATATTCTGACCACATGGTAGCTGCCTTCAAATTTATTGATAAGAGTGTCCAATTATTATCGCTTCACACAGAAACTGTCAGCTTCATAATGGGCGCCAGTCAGCAAATAGTTTGATGGCAGGATTAACAAGGCTTCAATGAAAAATTCTTTCGGTTTCACTTGGTATCTGGCCGGGCTGAGCATGCTCGGTTACCTCGCCATGGACATGTACTTGCCGGCATTCGGCGCCATGGGCGAACAGTTGCAGATAGGCGCAGGCGCGGTAGGCGCCAGCTTGAGTATTTTCCTCGCCGGCTTTGCGGTGGGGCAGTTGTTGTGGGGGCCATTGTCCGACCGCCTGGGGCGCAAGCCCGTCCTGCTCGCCGGTTTGAGCCTGTTTGTACTGGGCTGCGCGGGGATGTTCTGGGTCGAGACCGCCCCGCAGTTGCTGGCGCTGCGTTTTGTCCAGGCGATTGGCGTGTGTTCCGCCGCCGTCAGTTGGCAGGCGTTGGTGATCGACCGCTACCCGGGCCGACAAGGCTCATCGTGTGTTCGCCAGCATTATGCCGCTGATGTCGTTGTCGCCAGCGTTGGCGCCTTTGCTGGGCGCGATGGTGCTGAATCACTTGGGTTGGCAGGCGATCTTTGGCGTATTGCTGGGCGTCTCATTGCTGTTGCTGCTACCGACATTGTCTCTGCGCACCACGGCGAAACGTCCGGCAGAGGCGGGTGAGCGTTCGCACCTCGGTTATGGGCAGTTACTGACGTCTCGCGTGTTTACCGGCAACGTCATGATCTTCGCCGCCTGCTCGGCCAGTTTCTTCGCCTGGCTGACGGCTTCGCCCTTCATCCTGGGCGACATGGGCTACAGCCCGAATGATATTGGCCTGAGCTACGTATTGCCGACATTGGCCTTCCTGGTCGGTGGCTACAGTTGCCGCAGCGCCTTGCAGCACTTCCAGGGCAAGACGCTGTTGCCCTGGTTGTTGCTGGCATATTGCATCAGCATGCTGGCGTTGTACTTGGTTGCCACGCTGACGGTGCCGACCCTCACCACGTTGCTGATTCCATTCTGCCTGATGGCGCTGGTCAACGGTGCCAGTTACCCCATCGTCGTGGCGAATGCGCTGATGCCGTTTGCGGAAAATTCCGGCAAGGCGGCGGCATTGCAAAACACCCTGCAACTGGGCCTGTGTTTCCTCAGCAGCCTGCTGGTGTCGTCGATGATCGAGCAACCGCTGCTGATCACCGTGATCGTGATGCTGGCGACCGCGCCACTGGCGGTGTTGGGTTACTGGCTGGCGCGGCCGAAAGCCGGTGATTCGGAACTGGCGACCGCCTAGAACGTCACTTCCAGGTTCACCGTCGGCGTCGATGTGCGGCTACCCCGGCCGCCATCCACGCCGAACTTGTTATGCCAATACTCGTAGCCCACCCCCAGGTAGAGGTTTGGCTTGACGCTTTTGCCCGGTCGCACCGCCACCATCAGCGCGGTGCGCATCAGGGCCTCGGGCGCGGTATCGCGCCCGTGGTAGTCCTCGCCTTTTTCCCCGACGTAATTGATGAAACCCTGGAATTTCGCCGCATGGTTGGCGATTTCGAAGGGGCGCATCCACGTCAGGTTGAGCATGTAGGTGTCGTCAAACGTGTGGTTCGACTCCTTCGCGCCGGGGATGCCGGTGTGGTTCCTTTCCTTGTAGTACATCAGGCTCAGGTCGAGAACGCCGACGGTGTTGAACTTCAGTGTCGGGCCAATCACCAGTGCGCGTTTCTTGGCTGAGGCGAAGTTGTTGTTACGGTTGGCGTCAAAACCCAGGGTCAGCGCGTAATCCTTGACCAGGCCGGTGCCCAACGGCACATCGAACACCCGCGACGCATACAGTTGGTGGCGGTACACCGCGTACACCTCACTCCCGCCATGATCAGTCCCCTTGCGCGGGTCACGGCTGTCGGACAGGAACACATCGAGGTTGAGGAAATTGCTGCCGTACTGGTAGCCGCTGGCGTGGGTGAAGCTGTAGATGCGCTTGCTGAATTCGTCGGGGTTATTCGGATTGGTGAACTGCTGGCCGTAGCGAAATCCTACGCTGTTGTTCATCCATTCCACTGCGACGGCCTCCCCGCCGCCGAGCAGGGTGATTGCGACGGTTGCGCCCTGTAGTGCCTTTTTCATTGTTCTGGGTCCTTTGGCGTTCTGGCTCATCACGGCCGGATTGTTTTTGTAACGCCGATGGAGGGTAACTTGTTCGATTGATTGTATACAACTCTATGGACATCCAGTCCAAACATTGCATACAGTGGCCGCACAACAAAAACAGAGAACCCCTCACCATGACTATCCCGAAGGCGTCACCGCAGCGGCCAGAAGATGAGAATCTCGGCGTCGCCGCCAACATGGCTTACGGCCTGCAACATGTGCTCACGATGTATGGCGGCATTGTTGCGGTGCCCCTGATTGTCGGCCAGGCGGCCGGGTTGTCCCCGGCGGATATCGGCCTGCTGATCGCCGCGTCGCTGTTTGCCGGTGGCTTGGCCACGTTGTTACAGACCTTGGGTCTGCCGTTTTTTGGCTGTCAGTTGCCGCTGGTGCAGGGCGTGTCGTTTGCCGGTGTGGCAACCATGGTGGCGATTGTCGGCAGTGATGGCGCCGGCGGGGTGCCGGCGATTCTCGGGGCGGTGATGGCCGCGTCGTTTATCGGGTTGCTGATAACCCCGGTGTTTTCACGGATCACTAAGTTCTTCCCGCCGCTGGTGACGGGCATCGTGATCACGACCATCGGCCTGACCCTGATGCCCGTTGCGGCGCGCTGGGCCATGGGCGGCAACAGTCGCGCGGCGGATTTTGGCAGCATGTCCAACATCGGCCTGGCGGCGCTGACCCTGGTGCTGGTGTTGCTGCTGAGCAAGATCGGCAGCGCGACCATCTCGCGTCTGTCGATTTTGCTGGCGATGGTCATCGGCACGGTGATTGCGGTATTCCTTGGCATGGCCGACTTCTCCGGCGTGACCCAGGGTCCGATGTTCGGTTTCCCTACGCCATTCCATTTCGGCATGCCAACCTTCCATGTCGCCGCGATCATTTCCATGTGCATCGTGGTGATGGTGACCCTGGTCGAAACCTCGGCGGACATCCTGGCGGTGGGCGAGATCATCGACACCAAGGTCGATTCGAAACGCCTGGGCAACGGCCTGCGCGCCGATATGCTGTCGAGCATGTTTGCGCCGATCTTCGGCTCATTTACCCAAAGCGCCTTCGCCCAGAACGTCGGCCTGGTGGCGGTGACCGGGGTCAAGAGCCGCTTTGTGGTAGCCACGGGCGGGCTGTTCCTGGTAATTCTCGGCTTGTTGCCCTTCATGGGCAGGGTGATCGCGGCGGTGCCGACTTCCGTGTTGGGCGGGGCCGGGATTGTGCTGTTCGGTACCGTGGCGGCCAGTGGCATCCGCACGCTGTCGAAGGTGGATTACCGCAACAACATGAACCTGATCATCGTGGCCACTTCCATCGGTTTTGGCATGATTCCGATTGCGGCACCGAGCTTCTATGATCACTTCCCGACCTGGTTCGCGACCATTTTCCATTCGGGCATCAGTTCGTCGGCGATCATGGCGATCCTGCTGAACCTGGCATTCAACCACTTCACCGCCGGTAACTCAGACCAGCAGTCGGTGTTTGTGGCGGGGACCGAGCGTAGCCTGTGCTTCCGTGATGTGTCGGAACTGCGCGATGGGGATTACTTCAAAGGCGGCAAGTTGTTTGATGCCGAAGGGCGGGAGATTCCGCTGGTGCCGGATGCCCCGAAAAGGGCAACCAAAGCTGAGGCTACCGAGGTCTGAAGTAAGTAAGGGGGGCTGACCTGCCAGCCCCCATACTGATTCAGCCAGCCTTGAGTACGTTGTACTTCGCTGAACACACCTCATCCAAAAACTTCACCACAGTCCCCATGCACGCCTGGCGTTCTTCCACATGGGGCATGTGGCTGGAGTCTTCAAACAGCGCCCATCGCACATCGGCGATTTCATCCAGGAACGGCTTGACCACCAGCGGCGTGGCCTCGTCGTGTCGGCCGGAGATCACCAGCGTCGGCACATTGATCGCCGACAGACGGCCCGTGGACTTCCAGTCTTTCAAGCTGCCGATCACATGGAATTCGGTCGGGCCGCTCATGGCGTGGTACACCGTCGGGTCTGCATCGACTGCGGCAAATGTGCGCGCTACTTCCTCCGGCCACGGGATGACTCGGCACACGTGCTGGTCATAAAACACCCGTGATGCAGCGAGGTATTCCGGGTCCTGGTAAGTGCCGGCGGCTTCGTGTTTGAGCAGGGTTTCATGCACACCTTCCGGCAACAATTTGCGCAGTCGGTTGGCTTCGCTGACCCAGGTGCGCATGCACGTCGGCGAGTTGGCGGGGATAAAGGCGCGCAGGCCCTTGGGCTGCAGGATTGCGTGTTCACTGCCGAGCATGCCGCCCCAGGATTGGCCGAGGATCGCGTAGTTATCGCTGATCTGCAGGTGGTCCAGCAGGTTGTTGAGTTCTTCGAGGAACAGGCCCACGGTCCAGAATGACGGGTCTTTTTCGGGGAGATGAGTGGAGCGGCCGTTGCCCAGCTGATCGTAGTGGATCACGGCATGGCCGCTGGCGGCGACGTCCTTGAAGGCGTCGACATAATCGTGGGTGCATCCGGGGCCGCCGTGGATAACCACCAGGGGAGTGCGGCCGCTCGACAAGTCACCGGTGACGCGGTACCAGGTTTGGTAAGCGCCAAACGCCGCATACCCTTCGCGGATTTTTTCGATGAATTCCATTTCGTACCCTGCTCTGAAAAAAGGATCAGGGACACGATAATGCGTGGGCGAAGTTTAAGTAACTAGCAAAACAGCTAGGTTTTGCCCACCGGTCAGTCTTCGAGCAGGCGGTAATGGGTGGCGCGCACCACCGCCTGCACGCGATTCTTGGCCCCCAGCTTGTGCATCGCCGAGGCCAGGTGCAAGGTAACCACCGCCAGCGAGCGGCTCAATTGCGTGGCGATTTCGGCAGCGGTCAGCCCGTCGGCGGCCCATTTGAGGCACTCGCGCTCGCGTTTGGTCAGGTGAATATGCGGATAAGTGCGCAGCTCCTTGCTGAACAGCGGGTAGGCCGCTTCCTGCAAGGCATGGGAAATCAGGCTGAAATCCGACAGGGTCTGCTGTGCATCCTGCAACACTGTGTGCGCTTTGCCCGTGCGCAGGCCAGTCAGCGAGGCGAAGCCGCCACGGGGCAGGTGGATCGGCACGCTGACGCCGCAGGTCAATTGCTGGTCGTGCAAGTAGGAAGAAACCGGCGCATGGCAGGGATCGATGATCTTTTGCAGTGGGGTATCGGCCTTGACGTCGTAGGACCACACGAACGGTGACACCGTGCTCAGGGCCAGATGTTGCACCGGGTCGATCTGGTAGAACCCTTCGCTGCACCACAGGGCATGCCAGTCAGGCGGGGTATTGCGCAGAGCGAGCACCGACGGAGTGATCAATGCGCCGTCCTGGTCCATCGGCACCGGGGTGTAGTCATACACCAATGCATCGAAGCCCAGTTGTTGGGCGAGGATGAAGGTATTGTCCATCTGCTCGTCCAGGCTCCTGCCCGGCATCAGGCGGTGATTTAACGCAGTCAGCTTGGCCAGCATCCGTTCGGCTCCCGAATTCATTTGAATCTCGACTTGCGGCAAGTAGAATGCCACGCCCCGGCGAAGGACTGCCAGGCCAAACCTATAAGAAATACTAGGTTATGGACGCACGGCATCCTCGGTAGTGTTGGCCTGATAAACGGCCGCTACCTGCCAGGCCGATACAACACAAGGAATGTATGCATGTGGCGTGAAATTGCCCCCGACCAGCAGTACAACGTGCAAGTCGACGGCCATAACCTCGTGGTCTACAGCTTTGGTGAAGGCGATGAGGCGCTGTTGTGCCTCAACGGCGGGCCAGGCCCTGCCGTGTGACTACTTGCGCGACGCCCATGGCTGGCTCAAAGAGCATAACCTGCGAGTGGTTGCATTCGACCAGCTTGGCACGGGCGCATCAGCCAGACCCACCGACGTTTCGCTGTGGGAAATCCGCCGTTATGTCGAAGAAGTCGAAACCGTGCGTCAGGCCCTGGATCTGGGCCGCGTGCACCTGCTCGGGCATTCCTGGGGCGGCTGGCTCGGTATCGAATACGCTATCCATTACCCCGACGCGCTGAAAAGCCTGATCCTGGAAAACACCGTGGGCGACATTCCGCACCTGTCCCAGGAACTGGAGCGCCTGCGCGGCGCCCTCGGCAGCGAAACTGTGGCGATGATGCAGCGCCACGAAGCCATGGGCACCCTGGACCACCCGCAGTACCAGGCGGCGATTACCTTGCTCAACTATCGCCACGTGTGCCGCCTGGATGAGTGGCCCGCGCCGGTCAAACGCTCGCTCGACGACTGGAACATGGGTCCCTACGAAACCATGCAAGGTCCCAACGAATTCCTCTACATCGGCAACCTCAAGGACTGGAACCGCATCCCCGAGATGGCCGAGTTCAAGATGCCGATCCTGATCACCACCGGCCAGCATGACGAACTCACCCCGGCCTGCGCCATGCGCATGAAAATGGCGGCCCGGCACGCCGAACTGCACGTTTTCCCCAACAGCAGCCATATGCCGTTTTATGAAGAACCCCAGGCGTACTTCCCGGTGCTGCTGAACTTCCTCGCTCGTCACCGAGGCTGACGGATGAACCTGGCGCGCTACCGTTTTGTGCTGTCCCGGCCGCTGCAATTGCTGCCGGTGCTGTTTGGCATCAGCCTGATCACCTTTGTATTGGTGCGCTCGATTCCCGGCGACCCGGCGCGTGCGCTGCTGGGCTCGCGCAGCACACCGGACGCCTTGCTGAAGATCCGTGCCCAGTACGGCCTCGACCAGCCGTTGTGGCTGCAATATTTCTACTTTCTGAAGAACCTGCTCAAGGGCGACCTCGGCCAATCGCTGCTGTACAAGGTCGATGCGCTCAAGCTGATCGTCACGCGCATTGAACCCACGCTGGTGCTGGTACTCGGCAGTGTGCTGCTGGCGCTGTTGATCGCGGTGCCGTTGGCGACCTTGGCCGCGCGCAACAAGGGCGGCTGGGCGGATAACCTGATTCGTGTCTTCACCACCGTCGGCCTGGGCATGCCGGCGTTCTGGCTGGGGTTGATGTTGATCCTGTTGCTGAGTGTGCAGTGGGGTTTGTTTCCGGTGTCGGGCTATGGCCGCACCTGGCTGGACAAGGCGCACCACATGGTTTTGCCCTGCCTGACGATTGCCCTGGCGCTGTCGGCGGTGCTGGTGCGCAACCTGCGGGCGAGCATGTTGATGGAATTGCAGGCCGACCATGTGACCGCCGCCCGGGCACGTGGATTGTCGGAAGCCGAGGTGTTTCGTCGCCATGTGTTGCCCAATTCCCTGGTGCCGGCGGTCAACCTGCTGGCGGTCAATATCGGCTGGCTGATCAGCGGCACGGTGGTGATCGAAAGCCTGTTCGCCATCCCCGGCATCGGCCAATTGCTGGTGCGCGGGATCTTTACCCGCGATTACATGGTGGTGCAGGGCGTGGCCATGGTGCTGGCCTGCGCGACGGTGATCGTCAACTTCATCGCTGACGTAGCGACGGTGGCCCTTGACCCACGGGTGAAGATGCAATGAGCAGCCGCCCGTTGATTGCTCCTTGGCGCTTGCGCCTGCGCTTCGGCTTTCGCAATGGCCGGCTGACGGCGGCGTGGGGCTTGCTGATTCTGCTGGCGTGGCTGGTGCTTGCGCTGTTTGCACCGTGGATCGCGCCCTACGACCCGATTGCGCAGAACACGGATTTCAGTTTGCTCGGACCCAGCCTGGCTCATCCGTTCGGTACGGATAACTATGGTCGGGACATCCTTTCGAGGGTGATCTGGGGCGCACGCATTGACCTGCAACTGGCCATCGTCGGGGTGATTTTCCCGTTCATGATCGGCACCTTCATTGGCGCGGTCTCCGGATACATCGGCGGGCGTTTTGACAGTGTCTGCATGCGTGTGATCGATGTGATCCTGGCATTCCCGTTCCTGGTGCTGATGCTGGCGATCATGGCCATCCTCGGTCCAGGCTTGAAGAGTTTCTATATCGCCATGGCGCTGGTGGGCTGGGTGTCCTACGCCCGGCTGATCCGCTCACAGATCCTGGTGCTCAAGGAAAGCGACTTTGCCCTGGCCGCCAAGAGCCTGGGCTTTGGCCATGGGCGGATTCTGTTCCGGCACCTGTTGCCCAATGCGATGTTCGGCTCCATCGTGTTTTCCATGTCGGACGCGGTATTGGTGTTGCTCAATGGCGCCGCCGTGAGTTACCTGGGCCTGGGCGTGCAACCGCCGACCGCCGAATGGGGCACGATGGTGGCCGAAGGGCAGGCCTTCATCACCACCGCCTGGTGGATCTGCACCTTTCCGGGGCTGGCCATCGTGACCTTGGCCATGGGCTTCAGCCTGCTCGCTGATGGCGTGGCGCAAGTGCTGGGGGATCGTTCATGAGCCTGTTGCAGGTGCGCGACCTCAGTGTGATCGCCAATAACGCCGGGCGGGATGTGACCCTGGTTGATCGCGTGTCCTTCGATCTGGCCGAGGGCGAGATCCTCGGCCTGGTCGGGGAAAGCGGTTCGGGCAAGACCATGGCCTGTCGCGGCCTGATGCGCTTGTTGCCTTCCCCCAATCTGCGGGTGCAAGGCGGTGCCGTAAGGCTGGCCGGCCAGGATCTATTGTCACTGGATGACGCCGGCATGCGTGCCGTGCGCGGCGGTCAGTTGGGCATGATCTTCCAGAACCCCAGCAGCCACCTCGACCCCTTGATGCGCATCGGTGAGCAGATTGCCGAGGGTATTCGCCTGCACCAAGGCGCCTCGAAAAAAGATGCGCGGCTGCAAGCTATCGACGTGCTGCGCCAAGTGGGCATCCCTGATCCCCAGGCGCGGGTCGACAACTACCCCCACGAGTTTTCCGGCGGCATGCGCCAGCGCGCGATGATCGCCGTGGCCCTGGCCTGCAACCCGAAAGTGCTAATCGCCGACGAACCCACCACCGCCCTGGATGTGACGGTGCAAGCGCAAATCCTGCGGCTGCTGCTGGAACTGCGTGACCGGCGCGGCCTGTCGATCATCATGATCACCCACGACCTCGGCGTGGTCGCGCAAACCTGCGACGCCATCGCCGTGATGTACGCCGGGCGCCTGTGTGAGCACGGCAGCAAATATGATTTGCTGGCGCATCCGCAGCATCCTTACACCGCAGGCTTGATTGAATGCCAACCTGCCCACAGCAGCGGACACGCCTTGCTGCGCACAATTGCTGGACAGCCGCCGTTGCTGGACGCATTGCCCGCCGGCTGCCGCTTCAACCCGCGTTGCCCACAGGTCGGCACCTTGTGCACCGAGGCGCTGCCGGAAGGCGCGCGAGTCGCCTGTCATTACCCGTTGGGAGTGCGCCCATGAGCCTGCTGCAGATCAAGGACCTTGAGGTGAAGTTTGCCGCATCCGGCACCGGTTTGTTCGGCTTGAACAAACAGTGGGTGAGGGCGGTGAACGGCGTATCGCTGAACCTGGCGGCGGGTGAAACCCTGGGGTTGGTCGGTGAGTCCGGCAGCGGCAAAAGCACCCTGGGTCGCGCCATCCTGCACCTCAACCCGATCAGCGCCGGGCAGGTGTTGTTTGATGGCATCGACATGGCTCACGGTAGTGCCATCGACATCACTCGGCTGCGCCATGAAACCGCAATGATCTTCCAGGACCCGTATGCCGCGCTGAATCCGCGCCACACCATCGGCGAGACGATTGCCGAAGTGTTGCGGGTGCAGCGCAAGGTCACGCCGGAGCAGGTTCCGGCGCGCGTGAATGAACTGCTTGACCTGGTCGGCCTGCGCCCCGAACTGGCCAACCGCAAACCCGGCTCCCTCAGCGGCGGGCAATGCCAGCGGGTCGGCATTGCCCGGGCACTGGCGGTGGAGCCACGGCTGATCATCGCTGATGAGTGTGTGGCGGCGCTGGATGTGTCGATTCAGGGCCAGATCATCAACCTGTTGCTGGAACTGCAACAGCGCATGAACCTGGCGATCCTGTTCATCGCCCATGACCTGGCCATCGTCCGCCGTTTGTGCGACCGCGTGGCGGTGATGTACCTGGGCAAGATCGTCGAGGAAGGTCCAGTGGAGGCGGTCTTTACCGCCCCACGTCACCCGTACACGGCGGCGTTGATCCAGGCGATTCCCGAGATCGATCCCCATCGGCCATTGCCTGCCGAACCCTTGCCGGGTGAACCACCGAGCCCGCTGAATTTGCCTACAGGCTGCGCCTTCCACCCGCGTTGCCGGCATGCCCGAGCCTTGTGTTCCGTGGTGTTGCCGCCGACGCATTTCCTGCACGAGCATCGGTACAGTTGCGTGCTTGAAGAACCTTTGCTTTGACCCTTCCCTGCCATTCATGAACAAGGAGTTATGACATGCAATCGCGCCACTTGAAGTTGCTCGCCGCCGCTACATTGACCGCATGGTCCCTCACTGCCGGGCTGGCCCACGCCGCCGGCGTGCTGACCATCGGCTGCCGTGAAGACAGCACCACGTTCGACCCGATCAAAAGCGCGCAAAACCGCGACACCTGGGTTTTCGCCAACGTCTACGACACCCTGGTACGTGTCGACAACCTGGGCACCAAGATGGAACCGGGCCTGGCCGAAAGCTGGGACATTTCCAAGGATGGCCTGACCTACACCTTCAAACTGCGTGATGCGAAGTTCTCCGACGGCTCGGCGATCACCGCTGACGACGCCGCGTTCAGCCTGCTGCGCATCCGCGACAACAAGGCCTCGCTGTGGGCCGATCCGTTCAACTTGATCAACACGGCCAAGGCGGCTGATCCGAAAACCCTGGTGGTCACCCTGAAGACCCCGGCGGTAGCCTTCCTCTCGCAATTGGCGTCGCCAACGGTGTCGATCCTGTCGGAAAAAGCCATGACCAAAATGGGCGAAGACGCCTACTCGGAAAATCCGGTGACTTCCGGCGCGTTTACCGTGGACGAGTGGCGCAAGGGGGATCGGGTGATCCTCAAGAAGAACCCGAACTTCTGGCAGGCCAAGAACGTCAGCCTGGATGGCGTGGAGTGGGTCTCCGTGACCGACGACAACACGCGCATGCGCATGGTGCAGAACAACGAGCTGGACACGGCGATCTTCGTACCCTTCTCGCGGGTCGAGGAGCTGAAGAAAGACAAGAACGTGGTGATCCACGCCGACCCATCCACCCGTGAAGATCACCTGCTGATCAACCACGACCACGGCCTGCTGGCCAAGCCGGAAGTGCGTCAGGCGCTGGACATGGCCATCGACAAACAATCGCTGGTGAAGACCGCCACTTACGGTCAGGGCACCGTGGCTTATTCCTACATTCCAAAGGGCTCGCTGTACCACTACGCCAACAACCTGCAACGCCCGTACGACCCCACCGCCGCCAAGAAGCTGCTGGAGCAGGCCGGTGCCAAGGACTTGAAGCTCAACTACGTGGTCAACGCCGGCAACGAAGCCGACGAGCAGATTGCGGTGATCATCAAGGACCAACTGGCCAAGGTCGGTGTGACGGCCAACCTGCAAAAGGTCGACCCGACCCAGAGCTGGCAGATGCTGGTGGACGGTGAGTACGACATTTCGGTGATGTACTGGACCAACGACATCCTTGACCCGGACCAGAAGACCACCTTCGTGCTGGGCCACGACACTAACCAGAACTACATGACCCGCTACAAGAACGACAAGGTCAAGGCGCTGGTGGCACAGGCGCGCATCGAGGCGGACCCGGCCAAGCGCGAGCAGATGTATGTCGAGTTACAGAAACTGGCGAAACAGGACGTGAACTGGATCGACTTGTACTACAGCCCGTACATCAACATCTCACGCAAGAACGTGAGCAATTTCCTGCAAAACCCACTGGGGCGTTTCACCCTTGAGGAAGTGGTGAAAAACTAAGATCCAGAGAGCACTGCATACAAATGTGGGAGCGGGCAAGCCCGCTCCCACATTTTAGTTCTCTTGCGTACCTGTTATTGCGCGTCGAACGCCTGGCCATTGATGCCGGCACTGTCCGGCCCCATCAGGTACAGGTACACCGGCATGATCTCTTCCGGAGCAGGCCGCTCCATCGGGTTTTCCCCTGGATACGCCTGGGCGCGCATGCTGGTGCGCGTGCCACCGGGGTTGATACTGTTGGAGCGTACCGCGGCCACATCCTCAAGCTCATCGGCCAGGGTTTGCATCAAGCCCTCAGTCGCAAACTTCGACACGCCATAGGCGCCCCAGTAAGCCCGACCCTTGCGCCCAACGCTGCTGGAGGTGAACACCACCGACGCATCCTGGGACAGCTTGAGCAGCGGCAACAAAGTGCTGGTCAGCATGAACATCGCGTTGACGTTCACGTGCATCACCCGCATGAAATTCTCACCGGACAACTGCTCGATCGGCGTACGTGGGCCGATGATCGAGGCGTTGTGCAGCAGGCCGTCGAGGTGGCCGAACTCCTTTTCGATCATCGCGGCCAGCTCATCGTATTGATGGGGCAGGGCGGTCTCCAGGTTGAACGGGATCACCACCGGTTGCGGCTGGCCTGCGGCTTCGATTTCGTCATACACCTGGGCCAGGTTGGCTTCGGTCTTGCCCAGCAACAGCACGGTGGCGCCGTGGGCGGCGTAGGTTTTTGCCGCCGCCGCGCCAATCCCGCGACCGGCGCCGGTCACCAGGATCACCCGGCCTTTGAGCAGTTCTGGACGTGCAGAGTAATCAAACATAAACAACCTCGACAGAATTCACAGAAGATCCATTTCGCCCATCAGCAACTGCACAGCGCGTTATCCAGCACCTTGCGCAGTTCCAGCGGGTGATCCACCACCACATCGGCGCCCCAGTGGCGCGGGTTGTCGTCCGGGTGGATATAGCCGTAGGTGACCGCTGCGGTGCGGGTGCCGGCGTCGCGGCCGGACTCGATATCGCGCAGGTCATCGCCCACGAACAGTACGCTGGCCGGGTCCAGGTCGAGCATCTTGCACGCCAGGATCATCGGCTCCGGGTCCGGCTTGCTGTTCTTCACGTGATCCGGGCAGATCAGCAGCGCCGAGCGCTCGGCCAGGCCCAACTGCTGCATGATCGGTTCGGCAAAACGCAGGGGTTTGTTGGTGACTACGCCCCAGACCAGCTTGGACTTCTCGATGTCTTCCAGCAGCTCGGCCATGCCGTCGAACAGTTTGCTGTGGACCGCGCAGCCTTTGAGGTAGCGCTCGAGGAATTCCTGGCGCAGCTCCTCAAAGCCTGGGGATTCCGGGTCCATGGAAAAGGTCACGGCCACCATCGCCTTCGCTCCGCCGGAAATTTCATCGCGGATGTGCTGCGGGTTGATCGGCGCCAGGTCGCGGTCGGCACGCATGGCCTGGCAGATGGCGATAAAGTCCGGCGCGGTATCCAGCAGGGTACCGTCCATGTCGAAGAGAACCGCTCGCAACTTCACAGGCTCACTCCTCGCGCAGGGTCTGGATCATGTAGTTGACGTCAACGTCGTTGGCCAGCTTGTAATGCTTGGTCAGCGGGTTGTAGGTCAGGCCGATGATGTCCTTGACGGTCAGCCCGGCCTGGCGGCTCCAGGCGCCCAGCTCGGACGGGCGGATGAATTTCTTGAAGTCATGGGTGCCACGCGGCAGCAGCTTCATGATGTATTCGGCGCCGATGATCGCGAACAGGTAGGCCTTGGGGTTGCGGTTGATAGTGGAGAAGAACACCTGGCCACCCGGCTTGACCATGCGGTAGCAGGCGCGGATCACCGAGGACGGGTCCGGCACGTGTTCGAGCATTTCCAGGCAGGTGACCACGTCGAACTGCTCGGGCATTTCTTCGGCCAGGGCCTCGGCGGTGATCTGGCGGTATTCCACGCTCACGCCGGATTCCAGCTGATGCAGCTGGGCCACGGCCAGTGGGGCTTCGCCCATGTCGATGCCCATCACGGTGGCGCCGCGCTGGGCCATGGCTTCGCTGAGGATGCCGCCGCCGCAGCCCACGTCCAGCACCTTCTTGCCAGCCAGGTTGACGCGTTCGTCAATCCAGTTGACCCGCAGCGGGTTGATGTCGTGCAGCGGCTTGAACTCGCTCTCGCGGTCCCACCAGCGGTGGGCCAGGGCTTCGAACTTGGCGATTTCGGCGTGGTCGACGTTGCTCATGGTGAATCCTCTAAATCTGATAAATCGTTGAGTCAGTCTTGAACACAGGGGTTCAAAACCTTCGTTATTCGTGGTGCCCGCTGATGCGTTGGCCCCAGGCAATGGCCGTGGCGGTCAACTGTTGTTCATCCATGCGGGTCAATTGCCGGTCGTCGAGCAACTGCTTGCCGGCGACCCAAAGGTGTTTCACGCAATCGCGTCCGGTGGCATATATAAGCTGTGAGACCGGATCATAGATCGGTTGTTGCGCCAGCCCCGACAGATCGAAGGCGACGATATCTGCCGCCTTGCCAACTTCCAGCGAGCCAATTTCGCTTTCCAGGCCCATGGCCCGTGCACCGTTGAGGGTGGCCATGCGCAGAGCGCGATGGGCATCCAGCGCGGTGGCCGAACCGGCGACAGCCTTGGCGAGCATCGCTGCGGTGCGGGTTTCACCCAGCAGGTCGAGGTCATTGTTGCTGGCGGCGCCGTCGGTGCCGATGGCCACGTTCACACCAGCCTGCCACAGCCGCTCCACCGGGCAAAAGCCGCTGGCCAGTTTCAGGTTGGATTCCGGGCAGTGAATGATGCTGGTGTTGCTTTCTACCAGCAAAGCCAGGTCATCCTCGCTGATTTGGGTCATATGAACGGCCTGGAAGCGCGGGCCCAACAGCCCGAGGCGACTCAGGCGAGCTAATGGCCGTTCGCCAGTCTGCTCGACGGCTTGCTGCACTTCAAAGGCGGTTTCGTGAACGTGCATGTGGATAGCAGCGTCCAGCTCTTCGGCGATTACGCGGATTTTCTCCAGGTTGTCGTCGCACACGGTGTAGGGCGCGTGCGGGCCGAAGGTGATCTTGATGCGTGGGTGGTGCTTGAGGTCGCCGAACAGCTCGACGCCCTGGCGAATCGCCTCATCGGCGGTGCTGGCACCGGGGATCGGGAAGTCCAGGATCGGGATCGCAATCTGCGCGCGCATGCCACTGTTGTGCACACAGTCACTGGCGACCTTGGGGTAGAAGTACATGTCGGAGAAGCAGGTGATGCCGCCCTTGAGCTGTTCGGCGATGGCCAGGTCGGTGCCGTCGCGCACGAAGGCTTCATCGACCCACTTGGCCTCGGCGGGCCAGATATGTTTTTCCAGCCAGGTCATCAGCGGCAGGTCGTCGGCCAGGCCGCGAAACAGGCTCATCGCCGCATGCCCGTGGGCGTTGATCAGGCCGGGGCTGAGCAGCATGCCGGGCAGTTCGCGTACTTCGTTGGCCGAAAGCTTCAACGCTGCGGCCCGTGGGCCGATGAACGCGATGCGCCCGTCGCGGATGCCCAGCCCGTGTTCCTTGAGCACCACGCCAGCGGGTTCGACGGGTACCAGCCAGGTTGGCAGCAACAATAAGTCGAGCGGGGCGGCAGTGGCGGTCATCGCAGGCTTCTTCCCAGGCAGCTATAAAAGAAGGGCGAAGTATACCCGAGCGTCCTGGCTGGCGGATCGCTATAATCGGCGGCTTTGTTTATGAGTGCGGAGTAAGGGATGCGCGATCGACTGTTGGCAGCGGAGAAAGTGAAGGCCATCGATTGGCGTGATGGCGCGCTGTACCTGCTCGATCAGCGTGCCTTGCCGTCCCGGGAAAGCTGGGTGGCCTGCGTGACGGTCGATGAAGTGGCGGCCGCCATTCGTTCGATGGTGGTGCGCGGTGCGCCGGCTATTGGCATCAGCGCCGCGTATGGCCTGGTGCTGGCGGCCCGTGAGCGCATCGCCGAGGGTGGTGACTGGCAGGCCCGCGTGGGAAGAAGACTACGCACTGCTGGCCGATGCCCGACCCACCGCGTCGAATCTGTTCTGGGCGTTGAAACGCATGCGCGACCGCCTGGATCGTGTCAAAAAGCACGCCGATCCGCTGGCGGTGCTGGAAGCAGAAGCCATCGCCATCCATGAAAGTGATCGCGAAGCCAACCTCACCATGGCCCAACTGGGCGTCGAGCTGATCCGCAAGCACCAGGGCAATGCCCAGGCCATTCTTACCCACGGTAACGCAGGCGCCCTGGCGACCGGCGGCGTGGGGACGGCGCTCGGGGTGATTCGTGCGGCTTATCTTGAGGGCATGGTCGAGCAGGTCTACGCCAATGAAACCCGGCCTTGGCTGCAAGGTTCGCGGCTGACCGCCTGGGAGTTGGCGGGCGAGGGCATCCCGGTGACGGTGAATGCCGATTCGGCCGGCGCGCACATCCTCAAGACCAAAGGCGTGACCTGGGTGATCGTCGGCGCCGATTGCATTGCCGCCAATGGCGATGTGATCAGCAAGATCGGCACCTACCAATTGGCGGTGTGTGCGATGCACCACGGTGTACGTTTCATGGTGGTGGCGCCGAGTTCGACCCTGGACCTGATGATGGCCACGGGTGATGACGTCGCCCTGGAAGAGCGCGATACCGGCGAGTTGCTGGAAGTCGCCGGCCAGCGTTTTGCTGCGGATGTGAGCGCCTACAACCCGGTGTTCGACGTGACCCCGGCCGACCTGATCGACGTGATCGTGACCGAAAAAGGCGTGGTCGAGCGGCCGGACACCGCCAAGCTGGCCAAGTTGATGTGCCGTAAGCGCCTGCATTAAGCCAATTCGTCATCAAAATTGGGCTTGGATCCAGCTCTGAGCCCCTCTCGTCGCCCTCAAGCCTGTCATCCGTCAACTTACTATGCTCCATGCGCATCAGGGGGATAGGTGCGTGGCGGCGATTGTGATAACATCCGGCGGTTTCCAGGGTTGCCCCGAGGGGTGGCCTATAACGTGCAGATCCGTGTCATAACTCGTTGATTTGTCGTAAGTCGTTGTCAGGCACTCTGCCGGCAGCGGCGAGCTTCGTTCGTCCCATATGGATGTGACGAGGTTTCACCCGAAAAAGGAATCAGGCTTCTCATGGGCGAACTGGCCAAAGAAATCCTCCCGGTCAATATCGAAGACGAGCTGAAACAGTCCTACCTCGACTACGCGATGAGCGTAATTGTCGGTCGGGCACTGCCTGATGCGCGCGATGGCTTGAAGCCCGTGCACCGGCGTGTGCTGTTCGCGATGAGCGAGCTGGGTAACGACTGGAACAAGCCGTACAAGAAATCTGCCCGTGTTGTCGGTGACGTGATCGGTAAGTATCACCCCCACGGCGACACTGCGGTGTACGACACCATCGTTCGGATGGCCCAGCCGTTTTCCCTGCGCTACCTGCTGGTAGACGGCCAGGGCAACTTCGGTTCGGTCGACGGCGACAACGCCGCGGCCATGCGATACACCGAAGTGCGCATGACCAAGCTGGCGCACGAGCTGCTGGCCGACCTGCATAAAGAAACCGTGGACTGGGTGCCGAACTACGACGGCACCGAAATGATCCCGGCCGTCATGCCAACCAAGATCCCCAACCTGCTGGTCAACGGTTCCAGCGGTATCGCCGTGGGCATGGCGACCAATATCCCGCCGCACAACCTCGGTGAAGTCATCGACGGTTGCCTGGCCCTCATCGACAACCCTGAGCTGACCGTCGATGAGCTGATGCAATACATCCCCGGTCCGGACTTCCCGACCGCCGCGATCATCAACGGTCGTGCCGGCATCATTGAAGCCTACCGCACGGGTCGCGGGCGCATTTACATGCGCGCTCGCTCGATGATCGAAGACATCGACAAGGTCGGTGGCCGCCAGCAGATCGTCATCACCGAACTCCCATACCAGCTGAACAAAGCGCGTCTGATCGAGAAGATCGCCGAGCTGGTTAAAGAGAAGAAGCTCGAAGGCATTACCGAGCTGCGCGACGAGTCCGACAAAGACGGTATGCGCGTGGTGATCGAGCTGCGTCGTGGCGAAGTGCCTGAGGTGATCCTCAACAACCTCTACGCCCAGACCCAGCTGCAAAGCGTGTTTGGTATCAACGTGGTTGCACTGATCGACGGCCGACCGCGCATCCTGAACCTCAAGGATCTGCTGGAAGCCTTCGTGCGTCACCGTCGTGAAGTGGTGACCCGCCGTACCGTGTTCGAACTGCGCAAGGCCCGCGAACGCGGCCACATCCTGGAAGGCCAGGCGGTTGCGCTGTCGAACATCGACCCGGTGATCGCACTGATCAAGGCTTCGCCAACCCCGTCGGAAGCCAAGGAAGCGCTGATCAGCACCCCTTGGGAATCCAGTGCCGTGGTGGCCATGGTTGAGCGTGCCGGTGCTGATTCGTGCCGTCCAGAGACCCTGGACCCACAATACGGCCTGCGCGAAGGCAAGTACTTCCTTTCCCCGGAACAGGCCCAGGCCATCCTGGAACTGCGCCTGCACCGCCTGACCGGCCTGGAGCACGAAAAGCTGCTGGCCGAGTACCAGGAGATCCTCAACCAGATCGGCGAGTTGATCCGCATCCTCAGCAGCGCTGTGCGCCTGATGGAAGTGATCCGCGAAGAACTGGAAGTGATCCGCGCCGAATACGGCGACGTGCGCCGCACCGAGATCCTCGATGCGCGCCTCGACCTGACCCTGGGTGACATGATCCCGGAAGAAGAGCGCGTGGTGACCATCTCCCACGGTGGTTATGCCAAGACCCAGCCATTGGCGGCGTACCAGGCCCAGCGTCGTGGCGGTAAAGGTAAATCGGCTACCGGCGTGAAGGATGAGGACTACATCGCTCACCTGCTGGTCGCCAACAGCCATACCACGCTGCTGCTGTTCTCCAGCAAAGGCAAGGTGTACTGGCTGAAAACCTACGAAATCCCGGAAGCGTCCCGTGCCGCCCGTGGTCGTCCGCTGGTCAACCTGCTGCCGCTGGACAGTGATGAATACATCACCACCATGCTGCCGGTCGAGGAATACACCGAAGGTCACTTCATCTTCATGGCCACCGCCAAAGGCACCGTGAAGAAGACCCCGCTGGAATCCTTCAGCCGTCAGCGCAGCGTGGGCCTGATCGCCCTGGAGCTGGACGAAGGCGATGTACTGATCTCCGCGGCCATCACCGATGGCGAGCGTGAAGTCATGCTGTTCTCCGACGGCGGCAAGGTCACGCGCTTCAAGGAATCCGACGTTCGCGCCATGGGCCGTACCGCCCGAGGTGTACGTGGCATGCGTCTGCCGGAAGGGCAGAAGCTGATTTCGATGCTGATCCCGGAAGAAGGCAGCCAGATCCTCACCGCTTCCGAGCGTGGTTATGGCAAGCGTACGGCCATCAGCGAGTTCCCGGAGTACAAGCGTGGCGGCCAGGGCGTGATCGCCATGGTCAGCAACGACCGCAACGGCCGTCTGGTCGGCGCGGTGCAGGTGCTCGACGGCGAGGAAATCATGCTGATTTCCGACCAGGGCACCCTGGTACGTACCCGTGTGGCTGAAGTGTCGAGCCTGGGCCGTAACACCCAGGGCGTGACCCTGATCAAGCTGGCCAAGGACGAAAAACTGGTTGGCCTTGAGCGTGTCCAGGAGCCTTCGGAAGTCGAAGGCGAAGAGCTGGAAGGTGAAGAGTTTGACGGCGAGGTGATCGCAGCCGGCGATGACAACGTCGACGAGCCGACCCTCGACGCTGCCGCAGATGAAGAAGAACCGCAGGAATAAGCGGACACACAGGGGGCGGATGAAGATTCGCCCCCTTGTTGTTTGTCCCTTCTGAAAGTATTGAAACACCTGTTTATTGCACCACCCCACCAGATCAGAGTGAGATTGGATGTGAGCAAGAGAGCCTATAACTTCTGTGCCGGTCCCGCGGCGCTTCCTGAAGCAGTCCTGCAGCGTGCGCAGGGTGAACTCCTCGACTGGCATGGAAAAGGCCTCTCCGTGATGGAAATGAGCCATCGCAGCGATGAGTTCGTGTCCATCGCCACCAAGGCCGAGCAGGACCTGCGCGACTTGCTGGACATTCCATCCAACTACAAAGTGCTGTTCCTGCAGGGCGGCGCCAGCCAGCAGTTCGCGCAAATTCCGCTGAACCTGTTGCCGGAAGACGGCACGGCTGACTATATCGACACGGGCATCTGGGGCCAGAAGGCCATTGAAGAGGCCTCTCGTTACGGTCACGTCAATGTCGCAGGCACCGCCAAGCCGTACGACTACTTCGCCATTCCCGGTCAGAACGAGTGGAAGCTGTCGAAGGACGCTGCCTACGTGCACTACGTTGCGAACGAAACCATCGGCGGCCTGGAGTTTGATTGGGTGCCGGAGGTCGGTGACGTGCCGCTGGTGTGCGACATGTCCTCGGACATCCTTTCGCGTCCTATCGATGTCTCCAAGTACGGCATGATCTACGCCGGCGCGCAGAAGAACATCGGCCCGAGCGGCATCCTGGTCAACATCATCCGCGAAGACCTGCTCGGTCGCGCCCGTTCGCTGTGCCCGACCATGCTCAACTACAAGGTCGCGGCCGATAACGGCTCGATGTACAACACGCCGCCGGCGTTTGCCTGGTACCTCTCCGGCCTGGTGTTCGAGTGGCTGAAAGAGCAGGGCGGTGTGGCCGCCATGGGCAAGCTCAACGAAGTGAAGAAGCGCACCCTGTACGACTTCATCGACGCCAGCGGCTTGTACAGCAACCCGATCAACCTGACTGACCGCTCGTGGATGAACGTGCCGTTCCGCCTGGCTGACGATCGTCTGGACAAGCCATTCCTGGCCGGTGCCGACGAGCGCGGCCTGCTCAACCTCAAGGGCCACCGCTCGGTGGGTGGCATGCGCGCCTCCATCTACAACGCCGTCGACATCCACGCGATCAACGCGTTGGTTGCCTACATGGCAGAGTTCGAAAAGGAACACGGCTAATGTCTGAGCAAGAACTCAAGGCCCTGCGCGTACGCATTGACAGCCTGGACGAGAAAGTCCTGGAGCTGATCAGTGAGCGTGCGCGGTGTGCCCAGGAAGTGGCACGGGTGAAGATGGCGTCCCTGGCCGAAGGCGAAGTGCCGGTGTTCTACCGGCCCGAGCGCGAAGCCCAGGTGCTCAAGCGCGTGATGGAGCGCAACAAAGGCCCACTGGGTAATGAAGAGATGGCGCGGTTGTTCCGTGAAATCATGTCTTCTTGCCTAGCACTGGAGCAGCCGCTGAAAGTGGCTTACCTCGGCCCCGAAGGTACCTTCACCCAGGCGGCGGCCATGAAGCACTTCGGCCACGCGGTGATCAGCAAGCCAATGGCGGCGATCGACGAAGTGTTCCGCGAAGTGGCGGCCGGTGCGGTGAATTTTGGCGTGGTGCCGGTGGAAAACTCCACCGAAGGCGCGGTCAACCACACGCTGGACAGCTTCCTTGAGCACGACATGGTGATCTGCGGCGAAGTCGAGTTGCGCATCCACCACCACCTGCTAGTGGGCGAGAACACCAAGACCGACAGCATCAGCCGTATCTACTCCCACGCCCAGTCCCTGGCCCAGTGCCGCAAGTGGCTGGACGCGCACTACCCGAATGTCGAGCGCGTGGCGGTCTCCAGCAACGCCGAGGCGGCCAAGCGCGTCAAGGGTGAGTGGAACTCGGCGGCCATCGCCGGTGATATGGCGGCGGGCCTGTATGGCCTGACGCGTCTGGCTGAGAAAATCGAGGACCGCCCGGACAACTCCACGCGCTTCCTGATGATCGGCAGCCAGGAAGTGCCGCCAACGGGCGACGACAAGACGTCCATCATCGTCTCCATGAGCAACAAGCCCGGCGCGCTGCATGAGCTGCTGGTGCCGTTCCACGATAACGGGATTGACCTGACGCGCATCGAGACTCGTCCTTCGCGCAGCGGTAAATGGACTTACGTGTTCTTTATCGACTTCATCGGCCACCACCGCGACCCACTGGTCAAAGGTGTGCTGGAGAAAATCAGTCAAGAAGCCGTGGCACTCAAGGTGCTGGGCTCTTACCCGAAAGCGGTTCTGTGAGGCTTTAACATGAGTGGCAACTTCCTCGCCCTGGCGCAGCCGGGCGTGCAACAACTGTCGCCTTACGTTCCGGGCAAGCCTGTGGACGAGTTGGCGCGTGAGTTGAACCTGGATCCGGCGAACATCGTCAAGCTGGCGAGTAACGAAAACCCGCTGGGCCCGAGCCCAAAAGTGTTGGCGGCGATTCGTGAAGAACTGGCTGAACTGACCCGCTACCCCGACGGCAACGGCTTTGCCCTGAAGTCACTGCTGGCGGAAAAATGTCGGGTCGAGCTGAACCAGGTCACCCTGGGCAACGGCTCCAACGACATTCTTGAGCTGGTTGGCCGTGCGTATCTGGCGCCGGGCTTGAATGCGGTGTTCAGCGAGCACGCGTTTGCGGTCTATCCGATCGTGACCCAGGCGGTCGGCGCTGATGCGCGCGTTGTTCCTGCGAAGGATTGGGGTCACGACTTGCCGGCCATGCTGGCGGCCATCGACGCCCAGACCCGCGTGGTGTTTATCGCCAACCCGAACAACCCGACCGGCACCTGGTTCGACGCGCAAGCGCTGAACGACTTCCTGCAAGATGTGCCGGAACATGTGCTGGTCGTGCTGGACGAGGCCTACATCGAATACGCTGAAGGCAGTGATTTGCCGAACGGCCTGGATTTCCTGGCGGCGTACCCGAACCTGCTGGTTTCGCGCACGTTCTCCAAGGCGTATGGCCTGGCGTCGCTGCGGGTCGGCTATGGCCTGTCCACCGCCGTGGTGGCCGATGTGCTGAACCGTGTGCGCCAACCGTTCAACGTCAACAGCCTCGCCTTGGCGGCGGCCTGTGCGGCGGTGAAGGATGCCGAGTACCTGGAAGAAGGTCGTCGTATCAACGAAAGCGGCATGCTGCAACTGCAGGAAGGCTTCCGTGAGCTGGGCCTGGGCTGGATCCCGTCCAAGGGCAACTTCATTTGTGTCGACCTCGGCCAAGTGGCTGCGCCGGTGTTCCAGGGCCTGTTGCGCGAAGGCGTGATCGTGCGTCCGACTGCCAACTACGGCATGCCGAACCACCTGCGCATCACCATCGGCCTGCCAGCAGAAAACGCCCGCTTCCTGGAGGCGCTGGCCAAGGTTCTGGCCCGTGGTTGATGTCACTGCATTGCAACCTGCTGTGCCTATGATCGGTCGCCTGGTGGTGGTCGGTCTGGGGTTGATCGGCGGCTCCTTCGCCAAAGGCCTGCGTGAAAGCGGGCTGTGTGGCGAAGTGGTCGGTGTGGACCTGGACCCGCAATCGCGCAAGCTGGCGGTTGAGTTGGGCGTGGTCGATCGTTGTGAGGCGGACCTGGCGCTCGCGTGCCAAGGCGCAGACGTGATCCAACTGGCCGTGCCGATCCTGGCCATGGAGAAATTGCTCGCCGTGCTGGCGGGCATGGACCTGGGCCAGGCGATCCTGACAGACGTCGGCAGTGCCAAAGGCAATGTGGTGCGCGCGGCGCAACTGGCCTTTGGTGGTATGCCGGCGCGCTTCGTACCGGGCCATCCGATTGCCGGCTCCGAGCAGAGTGGGGTAGAGGCGTCCAATGCGCAGCTGTTCCGTCGCCATAAAGTCATCCTGACGCCGCTTGCGCAAACCGATCCGGCTGCGTTGGCGGTGGTGGATCGTTTGTGGCGTGAGCTGGGCGCGGATGTCGAACATATGCAGGTCGAGCGCCATGACGAAGTGCTGGCCGCGACCAGTCATCTGCCGCACTTGCTCGCATTTGGCCTGGTGGACTCCCTGGCCAAGCGCAACGAGAACCTCGAGATTTTCCGCTACGCCGCCGGTGGCTTCCGTGATTTCACGCGGATTGCCGGCAGCGACCCGGTGATGTGGCACGACATCTTCCTCGCCAATCGCGAAGCGGTGTTGCGCACCCTGGACACCTTCCGCAGCGACCTCGACGCCTTGCGCGACGCAGTTGATGCTGGAGATGGCCATCAATTATTGGGCGTGTTCACCCGTGCGCGGGTGGCGCGTGAGCATTTCAGCAAGATCCTGGCGCGCCGGGCCTACATGGAAACCGCTGTGAACGCTGATGAGTTGACCTTCCTCGCCGAACCGGGTGGCCGCTTGAGCGGAAGTATTCGGGTGCCGGGCGATAAGTCGATCTCCCATCGTTCGATCATGCTGGGTTCGTTGGCTGAGGGTGTGACTGAGGTCGAAGGTTTCCTTGAAGGCGAAGATGCCCTGGCGACCTTGCAGGCGTTTCGCGACATGGGCGTGGTGATTGAAGGCCCGCACCATGGGCGCGTGACCATTCATGGCGTGGGGCTGCATGGCCTGAAGCCGGCGCCGGGGCCGATTTACCTGGGTAACTCCGGTACTTCCATGCGTTTGCTGTCCGGTTTGCTGGCAGCGCAGAGCTTTGACAGTGTGCTGACCGGCGATGCGTCCTTGTCCAAGCGCCCGATGAGTCGTGTAGCCAAGCCGCTGCGGGAAATGGGCGCGGTGATCGAGACGGGACCGGAAGGGCGTCCGCCGCTGACCATTCGGGGTGGCCAGTCGTTGAAAGGCCTGGCTTATGCAATGCCGATGGCCAGTGCCCAGGTCAAGTCCTGCCTGTTGTTGGCTGGGTTGTACGCTGAAGGTAAAACCGCGGTGACCGAGCCTGCGCCGACCCGTGACCACACCGAGCGCATGTTGCGTGGCTTTGGTTATCCGGTGGCGGTGGAGGGCGCGACGGCGTCGGTGGAGTCCGGTCATGCGCTGACGGCTGCCCATATAGAAGTGCCGGGGGATATTTCTTCTTCAGCGTTCTTTTTGGTGGCAGCTTCGATTGCCGAGGGTTCTGAGTTGCTGCTGGAGCATGTGGGCGTTAATCCCACGCGCACCGGCGTGATCGATATCCTGCGGCTGATGGGCGCGGATATCACCCTGGAGAACCAGCGTGAGGTGGGTGGTGAGCCTGTCGCGGATCTGCGCGTAAGAGCGGTAGCGTTGAAAGGGATCGAGATTCCTGAAGCGCTGGTGCCGTTGGCGATCGATGAGTTTCCGGTGTTGTTCGTCGCGGCGGCTTGTGCCGAGGGACGAACGGTGTTGCGTGGCGCTTCAGAGCTGCGCGTGAAGGAGTCCGATCGTATCCAGGTCATGGCCGATGGTCTGCTGGCGTTGGGCGTGAAGTGTGAACCGACCCCTGATGGGATTATCATTGAGGGTGGCCCGATGGGCGGTGGCGAGGTGCATGCCCATGGTGATCACCGGATTGCCATGGCGTTCAGCGTGGCTTCCCTACGGGCGGCGGCGCCGATTCGTATCCGTGACTGCGCCAATGTTGCTACGTCTTTTCCGAATTTTCTTACACTGTGTGCCCACGTCGGCATCCGTGTTGCCCAAGAGGCTCAATTGTGAATATCAAAGCACCGGTGATTACCATCGACGGGCCAAGCGGCTCGGGCAAAGGCACGATCGCCGGCATCCTGGCCAAGCGCCTGGGCTGGTGCCTGCTGGATTCCGGCGCGCTGTACCGCCTGCTGGCATTCGCCGCACGCAACCATGGCGTCGACCTGACCAACGAAGAATCCCTGAAGCTGCTGGCCGCGCACCTTGATGTGCAGTTTGTCGGCGCGACGGAAGGTCATCCCCAGCGCATCATCCTCGAAGGGGACGATGTGACGGATGACCTGCGCAACGAACAGGTCGGCTCCTGGGCTTCCCAGGTTGCCGCGCTGCCGGCCGTGCGTGATGCGCTGCTGCAGCGTCAGCGGGCTTTTCAGGAGCCGCCGGGCCTGGTGGCCGATGGTCGTGATATGGGTACCGTGGTGTTTCCCGAGGCGCCCTTGAAGATTTTCCTGACCGCCAGCGCCGAGGAGCGGGCTCGCCGCCGCTACTTGCAGTTGAAGGGCAAAGTCGATGGTGTTAGTCTGTCGAGTCTGCTAGATGAGATCCGTGCACGCGATGAGCGTGATACCCAGCGCGCAGTAGCCCCGCTCAAGCCGGCGGCTGATGCTATACAGCTGGATTCCACGGAGTTGTCCATCGAGCAGGTGCTGGAACGCATCTTGAGTGAAATCGCCATTCGCGATATCGCCGGGTGATCAAGAAGGCCGCAGGGGACCAGTCATAGTCCTGCGGTGGCTTCTTTTAACTGAAACTGACCCACACCGTCTGGGGTGTGGAGATGGGCGTATTCTTCGCCCTTATCAACAGGAATTAAAATGAGCGAAAGCTTTGCGGAACTCTTTGAAGAAAGCCTAAAAACCCTGAACCTTCAGGCAGGCTCCATCATCACCGGTGTTATCGTTGATATCGATTACCAAGCTCGCTGGGTAACCGTTCACGCTGGTCTGAAGTCTGAAGCTCTGATCCCGCTGGAACAGTTCTACAACGATGCTGGTGATCTGACAATCAATGTCGGTGACGAAGTTCACGTTGCTCTGGACTCGGTTGAAGACGGTTTCGGTGAAACCAAGCTGTCCCGTGAAAAAGCCAAGCGCGCTGAATGCTGGATTGTTCTCGAAGCAGCCTTCGCAGCTGAAGAAGTGGTCAAGGGCGTTATCAACGGTAAGGTTAAAGGCGGCTTCACTGTCGACGTTAACGGCATCCGTGCGTTCCTGCCAGGTTCTTTGGTCGACGTTCGTCCTGTGCGCGACACTACGCACCTGGAAGGCAAAGAACTCGAATTCAAGGTCATCAAACTCGACCAGAAGCGCAACAACGTTGTCGTTTCCCGTCGCAGCGTCCTGGAAGCAGAGAACTCCGCCGAGCGTGAAGCTCTGCTGGAATCCCTGCAGGAAGGCCAACAAGTCAAAGGTATCGTCAAAAACCTCACCGATTACGGCGCATTCGTCGATCTGGGTGGCGTGGATGGCCTGCTGCACATTACCGACATGGCTTGGAAGCGTATCAAGCATCCTTCCGAAATCGTCAACGTTGGCGACGAGATCGATGTCAAGGTTCTGAAATACGATCGCGAGCGCAACCGTGTTTCCCTGGGCCTGAAGCAACTGGGTGAAGATCCATGGGTTGCTATCAAAGCCCGTTACCCAGAAAGCACTCGCGTTACCGCGCGTGTTACCAACCTGACCGACTACGGCTGCTTCGCTGAGCTGGAAGAAGGCGTGGAAGGCCTGGTACACGTTTCCGAAATGGACTGGACCAACAAAAACATTCACCCTTCGAAAGTCGTACAAGTCGGCGACGAAGTGGAAGTTATGGTTCTGGACATCGACGAAGAGCGTCGTCGTATCTCCCTGGGCATCAAGCAGTGCAAATCTAACCCATGGGAAGATTTCTCTGGCCAGTTCAACAAGGGCGATAAAATCTCCGGCACCATCAAGTCGATCACCGATTTCGGTATCTTCATTGGTCTGGACGGCGGCATCGACGGCCTGGTTCACCTGTCCGACATCTCCTGGAACGAAGTGGGCGAAGAAGCTGTTCGTCGTTTCAAGAAGGGCGACGAACTGGACACCGTTATCCTGTCGGTTGACCCAGAGCGCGAGCGCATCTCCCTGGGTATCAAGCAACTGGAAAGCGACCCGTTCTCTGAATACGTTCAGGACAACGACAAAGGCGCAATCGTTAAAGGCATCGTGAAAGAAGTTGACGCTAAAGGCGCCATCATCACTCTGGCCGACGATATCGAAGCGACTCTGAAAGCCTCCGAAATCAGCCGTGACCGCGTTGAAGACGCGCGCAACGTTCTGAAAGAAGGCCAGGAAGTAGAAGCCAAGATCATCAGCGTTGACCGCAAGAGCCGTGTAATCCAGCTCTCCATCAAGTCGAAAGACGATGCTGAAGAGAAAGAAGCCATCCAAAGCTTGAAAGACAAGCCTTCGGATAGCATCGCTGCTGGTCCTACCACTCTGGGTGACCTGTTGCGTGCACAAATGGAAAAACAGAACTAAGTTCTGTCAGACCATAGAAAAAGGGCGACTTCGGTCGCCCTTTTTTGTGCCTGAAATTCGTTGAATCAACAACCGAGAACCAAGGCGTACAGCTCAGTGTCAGAACTGGCTATAGTCTTAAGAAAAAAGCGTTCTAGTGTTTTAGCTTCAGTAAGGATTTGAATGAACAGGCTTATCGTAATACTCGCCGTGGTGGTGCTTGCAGGCTGCTCCACCACCAGCGCCAAGACCCATGCCAAACGCGGCGTGAGCGGCATCGAGATCGACTGCTCAGGGCTGGGCAACAACTGGCAGAAGTGCGAAAAGCGCGCCGCCCGAGAGTGCAAGATGCAAGGCTACAAGGTTATCACCAAGTCCAGTGACGCCAAGGACGAAGAGGGCGACTACCTGTTCGGCTGGAACCCTGCCGGTGCAGTAACACGGACGATGCTGGTGATCTGCAATTGAGCGCATAGCGCGTTCGATACGGGTGTTTATTCCGCCAGCAGATAAGTTTATGCATGGGCTGTTCAAATTCATCAAGTCATGCTAAAACCTTCGAAGCGCTTTTCCTAGCTGCTTGAAAAAGAAGGGAAAAATATGACGAAGTCGGAGTTGATTGAACGAATTGTCACTCATCAAGGGCTGCTCTCATCCAAGGATGTGGAGTTGGCTATCAAGACGATGCTTGAGCAAATGTCCCAATGCCTGGCCACTGGTGATCGGATTGAAATTCGTGGATTTGGGAGTTTTTCGCTGCACTATCGTGCGCCCAGGGTTGGTCGAAATCCTAAAACTGGGCAGTCGGTGAGTCTGGACGGGAAGTTCGTGCCTCATTTCAAACCGGGAAAAGAGTTGAGGGATCGAGTGAATGAAGACGAAGATATCGAGGGTTAAATCGCCAGAGGGGTTAGGTTGGTTTATAGAGCTATGGGGCGAAAGTCAGTCGTTGAATGATTGAAATTTTATATGTTCAGGCGTTCTTGGTTCTGTCAGATAGGGTGTGAAATAAAATCACTGCTTATGCATATGATGAAAATGTATCTGTATGAATGAAGTTTCAGTGGGCCATTCGCATTTTGGCTTTATTAAATAAAGGATTATGCGATGAGAGCTACGATCCCTAGTTTTTCGCTATTTGGCACCGTTGGTTTTTTTTTGCTTTATCCGTTTTTTTTCTTCTATCAAGTGTCAATCGCAAAAGGTTATATCCCTCCTGTTTTAGGTGGGTACTTCCGGTATGCCGTGGCGGCGGTTTTCATTGCTTCATTGTTTTTTATCGCGAGTAATGCGAAGAAAAATAGAATAGTTTGGGCGGATCTAAATTTTATTCTATTTGTCGGTTATTTTTTTTCTGTGGTATGTATAAATGAGTTGCTAGAAAGCGAAAGCCAGTATTTTACATGGCATCTAGGGCAAGTCCTCCAGTTGTTGACAGTGTTTATGGTCTTTCGATCGTTAGATGTGGACTCGTTGATGCTGAAGCGAGCGCTGTTTGTCGCGGTCATATTAATGAGTTCTAGTGTATTTTATTTTTCGGAAAATGGTTTTTTTTATTTGAAGGGGCATAGTCTTAATAGTTCGTATGTCTCGACATATCAAGAGTTTGCAAATGCATACATGCTTTCGGTGATGCTTCTGGTCGCGTGTCTTAGGCGTGGTTGGACAAGGCTGGCGATCTACATCATAGCAGTTCCTAGCTTATATCTAAATGGATCCAGAAGTGAGCTTATTGCGTTGATTTTGTTCGTTATGCTCTATGAGATTGTTTTGGCTAAGCATAAATGGAGGGTGCTATTCTGGGTTGGTCTAGCATGCGCTGCTGTTGTTATCGGGATTTATTTTTTTGGTGATTACATGCCAAAGAATAGAGTGCTTTATTTGGCGGCCCCGGCGAGTGATGGATCGATCAGGATGAGAACCGATATGGCAGTTAATGCACTGGATATCGTCGCAGACTCACCGCTGTTTGGGAATTATGGGGATTATAAAGTCGGTGAGTATGCTCATAATATAATTTCCGTTTGGGTAGACTTGGGGTTGATAGGTCTGGTTATATATTTGGGCATGATTATCTCGGCATTCTATAAGTCCGCCTGTGCAGCGTTATTTTACTGGGGAGGCGAGCGGAGAGTTGCGTTGATACTCTCAATGCTCGCAGTGGCGATATTGTTGGTGCTAACAAGCAAGTATTTTTCTTATAATATGATAGCGGCGGCATTAGGCCTGTTCTCAGGCTATAAGGTCCTGCAATCACGGCGTTCTATCTAAGCATGACCGTTTCTTGGGCCGATGTGTTGGGCCAATTAGAGTCGAGCTATCAGTCTTGTGGGCTTCAAGCACAAGCGCAAAGCGGTCAAGTATGCATCGACGGGCTATTCAATCTTGTAGTCGCTATGAGTCTGTGAGCGACCAATCCATTCTCCCCTCTGCCTCTGCCTCTGCCTCAGCTGTAGGGCTCCCGCGTCTCGTCGTGAACTATCTCTTTGGTTTCAGCCCCGCCTTTACGAGTGGCTTCTCGTTTGATGGCGGCACCTTGATGTGTTGCACACGTCCAGAGGGATGGGCGGTAGAACGGGTCATGTTTAGGTCATTTTTTGAATTTTGATGGGGTTCTCATTCTGTATATATTAGAATGAAACCCTTGAAGGAGCGTCTAGGTTGAGGCTGAGCATGTGTAGGATTTATCGACCTTTACCCACAGGGGTAAATCTGCGTTACAAAGTCGGCTGAAATCAATTTATCGCTTCGTTTAAAAATTAGGGAGTTTGAGCTGATGGTAGATGTTAAGCAAAATAGCATCGCGAAGTATTCAAGTAAAGAAGCCGTCATAGGGATTGTCGGCCTTGGGTATGTGGGATTGCCCCTGATGCTGCGTTACAGTTCTATTGGATTTCGTGTTGTTGGCATAGATATAGATGACATAAAAGTCAAAAAGTTGAATGCCGGGCAAAGCTATATTGAACATATATCAGAGGCTAAAATAGCCGAGGCTTTGACCAACGGATTTGAAGCGACATCGGATTTTTCAAGAATAAAAGAGTGTGATGCAATAATCCTATGCGTTCCAACGCCATTGAATAAATATCGGGAACCCGATATGAGTTATGTGATCAATACCGCCGATGCCATCAAGGGACACGTACGGGTTGGTCAGGTAGTATCTTTGGAGAGCACTACCTATCCGGGAACCACAGAAGAAGAACTGTTGCCGAGAATTCAGGAGACAGGACTAATAGTCGGCGAAAATATATTTTTAGTTTATTCGCCCGAGCGCGAAGACCCTGGTAACCCTGACTTTGAGACACGCACAATTCCAAAAGTGATCGGCGGGCACACGTCGTCATGCCTAGAGGTTGGCGTTGCCCTTTATGAGCAGGCTATCGATAGGGTTGTTTCAGTTAGCTCTACAAAAGCGGCGGAAATGACTAAGCTCTTGGAAAATATTCATCGCGCCGTGAATATTGGTCTCGTGAATGAGATGAAGATTGTTGCGGATAAAATGGGCATTGATATATTTGAAGTTGTCGATGCCGCCGCGACTAAACCATTCGGATTTACTCCGTATTATCCAGGGCCCGGCCTCGGTGGGCACTGTATTCCCATAGATCCCTTTTACCTTACATGGAAGGCGCGTGAATATGGCTTGCACACAAGGTTTATTGAGCTCTCTGGGGAGGTAAATAAAGCAATGCCCGAATATGTTATGGGCAAGCTGATGGACGGCTTGAACGAGTCGGGTAAGGCGCTAAAGGGAAGCAGAATTCTTTTGTTGGGCATCGCATACAAAAAAAATGTCGATGATATGCGCGAATCTCCGTCCGTTGAGATCATGGAATTGGTTCGAAACAAGGGGGCTCAGGTTTCTTATAGTGACCCGCATGTGCCGGTTTTCCCAAAAATGCGAGAGCATCATTTTGATTTGGCAAGTACAGTTCTCACGGCAGAAACGATTTCATCATATGATGCGGTAATCGTTGCGACAGATCACGATAGCTTTGACTATGAGCTAATTTGCAATAATGCAAAACTTATTGTTGATAGCCGTGGTAGATATAGAGAAGCACAGACTCATATCATTAAAGCTTAGTAGGGAGTTATTCGATATTATGCGTTTTTCATTGATTGGTGCCGCTGGTTACATTGCCCCTCGTCATATGAAAGCTATCAAAGATACTGGAAATATTCTAGTGTCTGCTTATGATATAAATGATTCAGTAGGCATCATTGATAGTATTTCTCCTGATAGCGATTTTTTTACGGAGTTTGAGCGTTATTTGGACCACGCCTACAGCCTGAAACGCGACACAAACAAAGCTTTGGATTACATTTCAATTTGCTCGCCTAATTATCTTCATCAATCCCATATCGCGGCTGCATTGCGCTTGGGGTGCAATGCGATCTGTGAAAAGCCGTTGGTGCCTACGCCGCAGAATCTGGACGAGTTGGCAATATTGGAGGCGGAGACAGGAAAGAAAGTTTTCAATATTCTCCAGCTGCGTCATCACGATGCGATCCTGGGGTTGAAGCGGAAGGTCGAGGCGGGTGGCGATAAGGTATATGACGTCGAATTGACCTATATTACTTCTCGAGGGAAGTGGTACATGGAAAGTTGGAAGGGCGATCCTCGTAAGTCATTTGGTGTCGCCACTAATATTGGAGTGCATTTTTTTGACATGCTGCACTTTATTTTTGGTTCATTAAAGAAAAATGTTGTTCATTACAACTCTGCCCATAAAGCAGCTGGTTATCTGGAGTACGAGAAGGCCAGGGTAAAATGGTTCCTTTCTATCGATACAAATGACTTGCCCGATAGCGTAAAAGGAAAAAAATCGACTTATCGCTCTATCACTATTGATAGAGAAGAACTAGAGTTTTCAGAAGGTTTTACTGATCTCCATACCGTAAGTTATAAGGAGATTTTGTCCGGGCGGGGTTATGGTATAGAGGACGCAAGACACTGTGTTGAGACTGTCGATACAATCCGCAATTTGAGCCCTGTTTTACCCCGCGACGAAGAAGGCCACCCATTTATCGTGTCTTCAAAGCGGTGAGCGAATTATGAATTATACAGCTCATCCGTCTTCAATCATTGACCCTGGGGCGACTATTGGCGAAGGGTCGCGGATTTGGCACTTTGTCCATATTTGCTCAGGTGCAAGAATTGGTGCTGGTTGTTCACTCGGACAAAATGTGTTCGTAGGAAACAAAGTCTCCATCGGCGATGATGTCAAAGTACAAAATAATGTCTCAATTTACGATAATGTCACAATAGAAGATGGCGTTTTTTGCGGGCCAAGTATGGTATTCACCAATGTTTATAATCCCCGGTCGATGATTGAGCGCAAGAGTGAATACAGGGACACTTTGGTAAAGCGGGGGGCAACATTAGGCGCTAATTGTACGATCATCTGTGGTGTCACCATCGGAGAGTTTGCATTTGTTGGTGCTGGTGCCGTTATCAATCGCGATGTTCCTGCGTATGCTTTGGTCGTGGGGGTTCCCGCCCGGCAGATCGGTTGGATGAGCGAATTTGGTGAACAATTGAACCTTCCATTGAGCGGTACAGGTCAGGCGCGGTGTGAGCATACGAATAGTCTATATGTTTTGATTGATAATAAAATAATTAAGGAGGAGCGATAATGCTCGAGTTTATCGATCTGAAATCACAGCAGGCCCTTATTAAAGAGAAGATTGACAAAAATATTCAACGCGTCTTGGAGCATGGAAAGTATATACTTGGTCCGGAAGTTGATGAGCTTGAAGAAAAGTTGGCAGACTATGTGGGGGTTAAGTATTGCATTACTTGTGCTAATGGTACCGATGCTCTACAAATAGCACTGATGAGCCTTAACGTTGGTCCGGGTGACGAAGTAATCACACCCGGATTCACCTATATTGCGACTGCCGAGACGGTTGCGTTGCTGGGCGCAAAGCCAATATTCGTTGATGTCGACCCAAAAACGTACAACCTGGATGCCGCCTTGGTCGAGGCCGCTATTACGTCAAAAACAAAGGCAATTATTCCTGTGTCTTTGTTTGGTCAATGTGCTGATTATGATTCGATCAATGCAATTGCGGAAAAACATGGTCTCACCGTTATTGAAGATGCAGCACAAAGTTTTGGTGCTCTATATAAAGGTCGTCAATCTTGTGGACTGACCAGAATAGCATGCACAAGTTTCTTTCCGAGTAAGCCGCTCGGTGGATATGGGGACGGTGGTGCCATCTTTACAGATGATGAAGAGCTTGCAATCGTTATTCGACAAATTGCACGTCATGGTCAGGACCGTCGCTATCACCATATTCGTGTGGGTGTGAACAGTCGCTTGGATACACTGCAAGCTGCGATCTTGCTACCTAAGCTGGAAATATTTCCCGATGAGATGGTTCGTCGTCAGCATGTAGCCGCTCTTTACAATTCCGCGTTATCTTGCATTGATGGCGTTTCTTTTCCTTATGTTGAGAGCCACAATAAAAGCTCTTATGCACAGTATACGCTAACGTTTGACCATCGAGACGACATAAGAAATTGTTTGCAGAATAGTGGAGTTCCAACAGCGGTTCACTATCCTCTTCCGTTGAATAAACAGCCAGCAGTAAAGGATGGCTCGATATTACCAGTTGGGGATTTGCTTGCCCAGAGAGTCCTTAGCGTACCCATGCACCCCTACATGAGTGAAGATGATGTTGAAGCTGTTGTGAATGCAATCCGAGAAGCGCTTTGAAATACTATTTGAATAAAATGGTTGGCCTGAAAGGAGGTTTTTTGGCTTCAGTAGGCACCCTTGTGTTTGCTACTGCCATTGGTCAGGTTTTGGTACTAAGTATTACTCCGTTGCTAACCCGACTGTATACACCAAGCGATTTTGGGGTAATGGCTGTCTTTGTGGCCATTACTTCCATGATTTTAGTTGTTTCCAGTGGTCGCTATGAATTTTCGATCCCGTTGCCTGTCCTGGAGAGAGATGCACGGCTATTGTTGTTCGGAAGTTTATTAATAAATTTCGTATTTTTCCTCACGTGTTTCCTGATCGTAGCATTATTTTCAAGTGGGATTTCGACTTTAGTTGGAGTTGATAGCTTTTCAAGCTTTGCATGGTTGATTCCGTTAACGGTGCTCTTCTCTGGTGCTTACAAGGCGTATAACTACCTTTCTGTCAGGCAACAAAATTATCAACGGATTGCTAAAACCAAAGTTATCCAAAGCTTTTCGAGTGTTGTTGTCCAGGTTTTTGGTGGATTAATAAGTCAGGGGCCTTCAGGCTTGTTGATTGGTCAAATGCTAGGGCAGGCAGCAGGAACATTCCAGCTTGCGAAAAGCACAAGTGTTTATGATTATGCAATTAGCAAAGTACGGTATTTAAGGCTGCTTTTACTCTTAAAGCGCTACCGACGCTTCCCGCTATATGATGCGCCTGCGGCATTTATTGATACATTGAGCACTCAGCTACCTAATTTAGTATTGGCCACATTGTTTGGTCCTGTTGTCGCCGGCTCTTATATGCTTGCAGAGCGAGCCCTCTCAATGCCCGCGAATTTGGTCGGCCAAGCGTTTGGACAAGTTCTGTTTGGAACGGTGAACGCCCAGAAAAGCGAGGGGAAATTTTATAGCACAACTCTCCGGGCCGTCATGCTTCTCGGTGGGCTGGCCGTTTTCCCTACCATCATATTTTTCTTTTATGCAAGTCCAATTTTCTCAGTAGTATTCGGAGATACCTGGACGCTCGCAGGCGATTACGCTAGCTGGATGATTGTGGGAGTGGCCTTTCAGTTTGTATACTCGCCACTCTCCATGACTTTACTTGCGACTGATGGTCAGAAAGTCAATTTGATGATTCACGTTGTGATGCTCACCTCCAAGATGGGGGTTTTAGCGGTCGGTAATAGTCTCGGCGACCCCTACATAACAATTGTCGGATTTTCGATTGTCAGTGCAGTGGGTTATTTCATTGCGATTTTTGTTGTCTTGAATCATGTGGCAAAAAATGCACATGTATTGAAGAGAAGCTAAATAATTTAGGGGCTGGTATGTGTGGTATCTCGGGTGGTTTTTGGAGGGTTGAAGGGGGCGATTTACGTCAAAGGTTAAACTTGTCTCTTTCGATGATGGCTCATAGAGGTCCTGATGATCACGGCGTCCAATTGCTGCATGGCGATAGTGGTGTTGTAGCCCTTGCGCATGCGCGCCTTTCGATTATCGATCTTTCTTCCGCTGGCCACCAGCCAATGACATCGAGCAACTCACGTTATTCCATGGTGTTCAACGGCGAGATATACAACTACCAGGAGTTGAGGAGAAACCTGGTCGACTGTGGATATGTATTTCATTCAGACTCAGATACTGAAGTGCTGCTGAACGCCTGGGCTGAATGGGGCGCTGCATGTTTACCCCGATTGGAAGGGATGTTTTCATTTGTAGTCTATGATAGTTTTCAACAGTGCGTGACGGCTGTTAGAGATGGGTTTGGAATAAAACCGCTTTTTTATGAGCTCAATGAAGGGCGATTTATCTTTGCGTCCGAGCAAGCAGCATTGTTAGCACTTAAATGTGAAAAAGCGAGACCCAATCTGCAACGTAGTTATGATTATCTTGTTCATGGTGATTATGACAGCAATGAACAAACATTTTTTGCGGGCATAAATCATCTTCTGCCGGGTCACATGCTTACGCTCTATACCGACCGGAGTGAGGTAGGCTCAGTAACTCGTTGGTGGGAGCCGTCCTTAATACAATCGTCAAGGCTGACATTTTCTCAAGCTGCGGAGGCACTTCGCGAACAGTTTTTGACAAATCTTCGTCTGCACCTCCGTAGTGATGTTGCAATTGGTGCTGCACTTTCTGGAGGTATCGATTCTTCTGCAGTCGTGTGCGGCATGCGTTATATCGAGCCGGATTTACCTATTAATACTTTTAGTTACATTGCAGAGGGTTCTGCAGTTTCAGAAGAATATTGGGTGGATAAGGTTAACGCATACGTGGGTGCCAAGGCTCATAAGATAACGGCTACTGGTGAGCAATTAATGGATGATCTGGACGCGATGATTCGTGTCCAAGGAGAGCCATTCGGTAGTACGAGCATTTATGCGCAGTATAGGGTTTTTCAACTTGCGAAGGCCTCTGGTGTCACTGTGACGTTGGACGGTCAAGGCGCGGACGAGTTACTTGCGGGCTATTCCGGGTATCCTGGTCACAGACTCATGAGTCTCTTGGAAGATAAAAAATATCTGCAGATGCACCAGTTCGCTAGAAATTGGTCAAAATGGCCCGGTAGAAGCTACTCACGGGCTTTGATGTACTTAGCTAAAGAACTCCTACCTGACAATGCATTCCGCACCGCACGAAAATTCCTGGGCAGAGATTTCGCACCCGATTGGTTGAACGCAGACATGCTGGCGTCAAGTGGTATTCATTTGAACGAGCAGAGAGCTGTTTTCAGTCCTGATTTTAAAGGTCGGCGTGTTATAGAGCAGTTAGGAAAATCACTTCAGAGCAGGGGATTACAAGAGCTTCTTCGTCATGGCGATAGAAACTCTATGAAGTTTTCGGTGGAGAGCCGAGTTCCTTTCCTTACGGTTCCGATGGCTAACTTGCTCTTGTCAGTGGACGAAAGTTACCTTATATCCGCCACGGGAGAAACAAAAAGTGTTTTTCGCGAAGCAATGCGTGGGATTGTTCCTGATGAGATTCTATCCCGTAGAGACAAGATAGGCTTTGCTACGCCTGAGAAAACGTGGCTTTTGGGAATGGCTCCCGTAATAAGAGAATGGCTGCAGGGCTCTGAGAAAATTCCATTTATAAATAGCAAGGAATTAATCTCTAGTTTTGATAATGTTGTCGCAGGTAGGGCTCCATTTAGTTGGCAAGTTTGGCGTTGGGTGAATTACGTGCGCTGGTATAATCAGAACAATTTATAACTGTTAGTTCGTTGTGACTGAGATCAAATTTTGAGTCGCATTTCGTAACCTAGACTAGGACCTTATGTATGTTCAAGGTGACACACCTAACGTCAGTTCATAATCGCTCTGATATAAGAATTTTTCACAAAGAGTGCATCTCTCTGAAGAGCGCCGGGTACGATGTCTCGTTGATCGTGGCCGATGGTCTGGGGTTTGCGACTGTCCATGGAGTCGAAATTCATGATGTCGGAGCTCCAGCTGGAAGAGTAGGACGAATGCTTAAGTCAACAAATTTGATTTACCAGAAAGCCGTTGCTCTGGATTCAGATTTGTACCACTTCCATGACCCAGAATTAATCCCGGTTGGCGTAAGGCTAAAGAAGCTTGGGAAAAAAGTAATATATGATATTCATGAAGATGTGCCCACACAGTTGCTTCATAAAAAATACATATATAAACCATTGCGTCCGATATTATCGGCATTATTTAAAACATATCAGCGCTTTGCATGCTCTCGGTTTGACGCGTTAATAGTTCCGCAGCCAACGATGGTTGTGAACTATGAAAAAATCGCTGGCACGGTATTGATTGAAAATTTCTCATTTGTAAACCTAGATCAGCCTGTCAAACTGAATCTTGACAATATTTGCATATTTCATGGTGGTGCGATCACTGTGGATCGTGGGCTGTTCAATATGCTGTCCCTTGCAGAGCAGCTTCGCAAAGACGACAAATTTTATCTGGCCGGAAAAATAGAACCTGGTCTTCTTGCTCAAGCCGAACAGCACCCGGGATGGGAAAAAATTACATACCTTGGTGTCATCCCTGTTGAGGAAGTTTCCAAGTATTATAGTATTTCTAATCTGGGGGTTATTCTGTATAACAACGTAGATCAGTATAATCTTTCTTACGCGATAAAGTTATTTGAGTATATGTCCTTTGGTATGCCTGTGTTGATGCCTGATTTTGGAGAGTGGGTTGGCTTCAATCAGGAGAATAATTGCGGTCTAAACGTCGAAGTAGATAATCAGCAATCAGTGGTCAAGGCATTGGATTTTATTCGAGATAATGCGTCCGTACATTTGGACATGGGACAGAACGGTTATGTGGCTGTTCGTGAAAAATATAATTGGGCTGTTGCGGAAGATAAGTTGATTAGTCTTTATAAGGAGCTACTGAGTGCTCAGTAAATTTAAAACAGTTTTCGTCTTAGCTCCCCATACCGATGATGGTGAATTGGGTGCGGGCGGCACAATAGCCAAACTAATTGAGCTTGGCGCAAATGTATATTATTTTGCGTTCTCTACTGCAGAAAAATCGGTGCCCTCGAATTTTCCATCAAATATATTAAAAACAGAAGTCATCCATGCGACGCGCAAACTAGGAATACCCGAAGCTAACGTGTTGATATATGACTATGAAGTAAGAAAACTGAACTATGCAAGGCAGGAGATTTTGGAGGACTTGATCGCCTTTAGACGAAACATTTTTCCGGATTTGGTATTGATGCCTTCGTTAAAGGATATTCACCAGGACCATTCAACCATCGCTCATGAGGGGCTGCGTGCTTTTAAAAACACTACGATTCTGGGGTATGAGCTAATCTGGAATAACTTGGAATTCAGCACTTCCAGTTTCGTAAAGCTAGAGTCGAGACACATTGCGGCGAAAGCAGAGGCATTGGCTGAATATAAGTCCCAAGCCGGCCGTGATTATGTGTCAAGAGACTTTATTTTTTCGTTGGCAAAAACACGTGGTGTTCAAATTGGCTCTGAGTACGCAGAGAGCTTTGAGGTGGTGAGATGGGTTATCAGTTAAATCATGCGGTTTCGTCGTACGAGCTTTCTAAGTACTTATCGCTTGAGATGGAGGGGCAGGACAGTGCAATTCTGAATATCGCTCCCTATTCGAGTCAAACAGAGGGCTCCCTGTCGTTCTCGAAAAACGCTCCTGAGGCGCAGGGACGAATAGTGATCGTTCCTGAGTCGGCCAAGGGCAAGGAAGGACCGACTGAGGGATGTTATCTCTATTCAAGCAATCCGCGTTTGGATTTTATACGAGCTTTGGATTACCTGGATCGTAACATAGGCTTCCAGACGTATTCGTTTGACTCGATTATCCACCCCTCTGCCTCTATAGGGCGCAATGTAGTCATTGACGAACAGGGCTGTATTATTGAGGAAGGAGTCGTCATTGAGCATAATGTAGTTATCGAGAAGGGATCGCGTATCGGTAAAAACTCTAGAATCCGAGTCGGCAGTTTGATAGGCGGTGACGGTTTTGGCTTTGAGAGGCTTGCGGACGGAACCCCCATTCGGTTTGTGCATTTGGGTGGAGTTGTCATCGGTGAGCATGTAGAAATTGGTGCCTTTAATGCGATTGTACGAGGCACATTAAGTGATACAACTATCGGAAATCATGTAAAAACAGATAACTTGGTGCACATCGCTCACAACTGCGAAATACGGGAAGGCGCGTTGATCATCGCGTGCGCTGAAATCAGTGGCGGTGTGACAGTTGGAAAAAATGCTTGGGTCGGCCCAAACGCCTCCATCATTCAGAAAGTTCAAATCGGAGAGGGCGCCTTAGTGGGGATCGGTGCAGTTGTAACAAAGGACGTAGATGCCGGCAGCGTTTATGCCGGTAACCCGGCGCGATTGCTAAGAAAAATTTGATTGTTTGTGGTTTTTATATTGTTGGAGAGGGTAGTTTAATATGTCAGGTGGTGTCTGCAAGGTGAGCGTGATAATTCCCAGCTATAATCATGGGTGTTATATCGGTGAAGCGCTGAGCAGCGTACTTGGCCAAGTGGGAAGTAACTATGACTTGGAAGTTATCGTCATTGATGATGGTTCAACGGATAACAGTGTTGATATTCTAAAGGCCCTGCACGGTTCGAGTGTCGTTCCGTTCGAACTCGTTCTAAAAAGCAACGAAGGCCTATGCAAAACATTGAATCGTGCCATCAATAACTACGCTACCGGTGAGTATATTGCTATTATTGCGTCCGATGATCTGTGGTGTGCAGATAAAATAACCAAACAGATCGAACACCTTGAAAACAATCCAGAATCCGAGCTCTGCTATAGCAATGCGAAAGTTTTCGGTGTTGACGTCAGAGAGAAGAAAGCTTCCAAATATTTGTTTTCTGGGCGTGTGAAAAATATACTTACGCTTTATAATTTTATTCCGGCAGGAACAATCATTTTTTCTAAAGGCTTGTATGACACCGTTGGTGGCTTTGATCAAAATGGTTTGTTGCTTGAAGACTGGGATTTTTTGTTGAGAGCGTCTTCAAAAACTAAATTCTGTTATTTGGACGATGAACTGCTTCTCTATCGTCAACACGGAGAAAGCGCCATCGCGAAAATGCGTAAAGGGGGATATCTTTATTCTGAGAAAATGAAGGTTTTGAAGAAGAACAGCTCTCTACTTAACCCCTGCTTAAAATTTTTTTCGAAGTGCCTTCATTTTATTTTGGACGTGCTTCTACGTCCGGTTATGAGTAAGTTAAAGAGTTGATAATGATTTAGGTTCATAAGAATTTGTATGGTGAGGGCACTTGAAATGAAACTGATAAAGCTGATTTCTTTTGAGTCAAACGGTGATGGGCGTGGACAGTTAGTCTCCCTTGAAGAACAGCGGGAAATTCCGTTTTCTATCAAAAGGGTTTATTATATGACCAATATGAAACCTTCGGTGCCAAGGGGGTTTCATGCGCATAAGAACTTGCGTCAGGTTGCGGTCTGTGTTTCCGGGCACTGCAGATTTATTTTAGATGATGGAAATACTCGTCAGGAAATTTGGCTAGACTCTCCATCCAAAGGACTATTGATTGAGCAAATGACTTGGCGTGAGATGCATGACTTCAGTCATGATTGTGTGTTATTAGTCATTGCCAGTGAGTATTATGACGAGTCAGATTATATTAGAGATTATGTCGAGTTTAAAAAGGTAGCTCAACATGCCTAAGGTACACCCACTGTCAGATGTCGCAAGCCATGACATAGGTGCTGATACTCGTATATGGCAGTACGTTGTAATTTTGGCGGGTGCTAAAATTGGCGCGAACTGTAACATATGTGCCCATGTTTTGATTGAGGGGGATGTACAGATTGGCAATAATGTCACTGTTAAGTCCGGTGTCTATCTTTGGGACGGATTACGCATTGAAGACGACGTCTTCATTGGTCCGAATGCAACGTTTACCAACGACTTGATGCCGCGGTCGAAGGTGTATCCCGCACAGTTTGACACGACGATAATTAGACGTGGCGCCAGCATTGGGGCTAACGCAACGATCCTGGCAGGCTTAGAAATTGGTGAATTTTCTATGGTTGGTGCCGGCGCTGTTGTCACTAAAGATGTTGAAGCTTATGCTGTTGTTGTCGGGAATCCGGCGAAGGTAATCAGGATGTTGGGCAATGATTAAGTTTATGGATTTAAAGCTTCTAAACCAAACGATGCGCGACGAGTTGGTAGCCGCATGCACTGCGGTGATAGATTCGGGTTGGTACATCTGTGGACAAGCCCTGAAAGCGTTCGAAAAAGAGTTTTCCGCTTACTGTGGCGTACCTTATTGTGTCGGTGTCGCGAATGGATTAGACGCTTTGGTATTAGTGCTTCGTGCCTGGAAGGAAATGGGGTTGATTTCCGATGGCGATGAAGTGATTGTTCCGGCCAATACGTATATAGCAAGCATTATGGCAATTACTGAGAACGGTCTTGTTCCTGTATTGGTCGAGCCTGATGAAGCTACATTTAATATTTCCCATACTAATTTGCAGCGAGCAGTTTCTCCCAAGACTAAAGTGATTTTGGCTGTTCACCTTTACGGCCGCTTAGCCGACATGTCCTCTATTCTTTCATTCGCTGAGGTTAATAATCTCTTGGTGCTAGAAGATGCGGCGCAAGCGCATGGTGCAAGCATCGGGGGGCGTAAAGCCGGGAGCTGGGGCAACGCCGCAGGCTTCAGTTTTTACCCTGGTAAAAATCTTGGGGCATTAGGGGATGCTGGCGCTATAACAACCTCGGATGAAGCGCTTTATACTATTCTTCTTGCGCTGCGAAATTACGGCTCTAAAGAAAAATATGTGCACGATTATAAGGGGGTCAATAGCCGACTTGATGAGATCCAGGCTGCTATTTTAAGTGTCAAACTGCGCTATCTGGATTCGCAGATATCAAGGCGTCGAGAAATTGCCGCAAGGTATATTTCTGAGATAACTAATCCGCTGATAAAACTGCCTGTGTCGACTTTGTCGGAGCAGCATGTATGGCACCTATTTGTTGTCCGTTGTGAAACGCGTGACACGTTGCAATTGTTTCTCTCTGAAAATGGAATTGAAACACTTATTCACTATCCAACACCACCGCATAAGCAATTGGCATATCCTGAACTTTCCTCATTGATTCTTCCATTGACGGAAAAAATACACAGAGAGGTCTTAAGCCTGCCAATAGATTCTACAATGAGTGATCAACAGGTTTCGACCGTTATTAGTATGTTGAACGCCTATGTTCCTCGTATAAAGCGCTGACAGGTTTATATTGAATGAACGTTCTCGTCACTGGCGGAAATGGGTATATCGGCATGGAACTGTGCCGGGTTTTAGTCGGTCTTGGACATCGCGTATGTGCACTGGTGCGGTCGGTCTCTAACCCTATTGATGGCATTCAGTACTTCGTTGGCGATCTTGCGGACGGGACATGTGTGGAGGCTGCTCTTAAAAATATTGAATGTGTCGTGCATCTGGCAGGGCGTGCACATGTACTCAGTGATGGGGCGACTAATCCTCTCGCGGAATACCGAAGCATAAATAGAGACCTTTCGCTGTCGCTCGCTGCCAGTGCGAAAGAGGCAGGTGTTGCTCGCTTTCTGTTCATTAGCTCGATAGGTGTAAATGGAGCGGTAACCAATGGCCATGGTTTTGATGAGAAAGCAAGCCCTGCACCTGCAACTGACTATGCTTTGTCTAAACTAGAAGCTGAAAACGGATTGAGGGAGTTACTTGAAAATTCCGAAACAGAGTTGGTAATTATTCGTCCGCCCCTTGTATATGGTATCAATGCTCCTGGAAATTTTGCGCGTCTGGTTAAGCTTGTTTCTGTTGTCCCAGTGCTCCCATTTGGAAGTATTACTAATGGTCGTAGCTTGATTTCGTTGCGCAATCTCGTAGATTTCATTGTGCTTTGCATTCACCACAAAAAAGCGGCTAATCACGTTTTTTTAGTTTGTGATGGTCATCCAATATCGACCCCGGATATAGTTCGTGCACTTGCAGAAGGTTTAGGCAAGCGTTGTTTTTTACTGAAAGTATCTCCGCGGCTCCTTAGATGGTTTGCTAGATTGGCTCGTAAGGAATCTATTTATAGCCAGCTTTGTGAGTCGATTGTTATCAATAACGGTAAGGCTTGCGCATTGCTAAGCTGGCGCCCGGACACAGATACTTATGAGGCATTGAAACGGTTGGCCCAATCTAAAAGAGACTCGCGTGAAGTGGTCAAGCTTTAGTATGCGGTTGGTTGTGCGGTGCGTTTGATATAAATATTCTGGTTAAACAGGTGGTCATGATTTATACAGGCTTGTTTGTCTTGATGCTGCTCTCGTTCGGATTGACCGCAGCGCTGCGACGTTATGCTTTGTCTCAAAGCATGCTCGATATCCCTAACGCTCGGAGTTCTCATCAACTCCCGACGCCTAGGGGAGGGGGTGTGGCGATTGTGCTATCGCTTATGCTTTTTATCCCTATGCTGTATTGGTTTGGTCTCACAGGATGGACCAGTGCCGTTGCGCTTGTCGGTTCAGGCGTATGCGTAGCGACTATTGGATTTATGGATGATCATGGGCATATCGCAGCACGATGGCGGCTATTGGGACATTTTGCTTCTGCATCTTGGGCGGTTTTTTGGCTTGGTGGCCTTCCAAGTATTCATGTTTTCAGCTATACCCTTGATCTTGGATTGTTTGGCGATGTATTAGCGATTGTTTATTTGGTTTGGTTGTTGAACCTCTACAATTTCATGGATGGTATAAACGGTATTGCCAGCACCGAGGCCATTTTTGTTTGCGTTGCAGGTACCGTACTATATTTAGTCACTCAGCATGAAGAAATGATTTGGGTGCCCTTGGCTGTATCTTTTGCAGTTGTCGGATTTTTGTTCTGGAATTTTCCTGTGGCCCGAATTTTTATGGGAGATGCGGGTAGCGGTTTTCTGGGTGTGATACTGGCAATTTTATCTATACAAGCTGCCTGGACGAGTCCTCAACTATTTTGGAGTTGGATTATTCTCTTGGGTGTTTTTATAGTCGACGCTACATTCACGTTACTCAGAAGGCTCTTAACTGGGCAAAAAGTTTATGAGGCTCATCGTACTCACGCCTATCAATATGCTTCCCGAATGTTCGGGAGTCACTCGTCGGTCACTCTTTCTGTGTTGTGTATTAATTTACTTTGGTTGTTTCCTATCGCTTGCTTCGTGGCATTACAGAAAATTGATGGTGTGTCAGCTATGTTAGTGGCTTATTTTCCTTTAACTCTGCTTGCCTTAAAATTTCGGGCTGGGAAGACAGAAAGTTTTGAATAGTATTCCCGCGTCTGTCCTTAGAGGATTAGATGTTTTATTTAAATGTAAGCTTCGCGATCTAGCTGATGGATGGGGTATAAAGTCATATGCATAAAATACGCGTCCGTTTGCTTGCGTTACCGCGTGGTCAGAAGCGCGTTTTACAGGTGATTGTTGACATCTGTTTAGTATGGTTCGCACTTTGGCTTGCCTTTGTTGTTAGGCTTGGTTTTAGCGAGCTTGATAATCCAATTCTTTTACACTCATGGTTATTCATAAGCGCGCCCTTCGTAGCAATCCCGCTGTTTATACATTTTGGCATGTATAGAGCGGTGATGCGCTATTTTGGAAATGATGCATTAATAGCTATTATAAAAGCGGTCAGCCTATCCGCTCTGCTTCTGGCATTAGTTGTCTATTTGTACAGTAATCACCAGACCGTAGTGCCCAGATCGATTGTTTTCAACTACTGGTGGCTTAGTTTGGTAATGATTGGCGGTCTGCGTCTCGGTATGCGTCAGTATTTTATGGGAGATTGGTTTACTGCTGCTCAATATGTGCCATTTGCCAATGTCGACGATGGCGTCCTGAAAGTTGCCATATACGGGGCGGGCTCCGCGGGAAATCAATTAGTTGCTGCGTTGAGAATGGGTAAGGTAATGCGCCCTGTTGCCTTTATTGATGATGATAGCAGTATTGCGGATCGTATCATCTCAGGGCTGCATGTATACAAGCCAAGGCATATTCATAAGATGATAGAGGACACGGGCGCGCAAGAGATTCTTTTGGCGATTCCGTCATCTACGCGCGGGCGTCGTAGGGAGATATTAGGATATCTTGAAGGCTACGCTTTGCACGTTCGCAGTATTCCTGGATTTATGGATTTAGCCAGTGGTAGAGTCAAAGTAGATGATATCCAGGAGGTGGATATTGCGGACCTGCTTGGACGTGACCCGGTTCCTGCACAGGACGCCTTGCTGGAGCGCTGCATCAAAGGGAAAGTAGTTTTGGTAACCGGTGCTGGCGGCTCTATCGGTTCTGAGCTTTGCCGTCAAATACTAAGTTCAGGACCTTCAGCTCTTCTACTGTTTGAGCATAGTGAGTTTAATTTATACAGCATTTTGTCCGAACTAGAGCAGCGTATCTCTAGAGATTCGTTGAAGGTCAAACTTTTACCTATTCTCGGCTCTGTAAGAAATGCTGGTAAATTACTTGACGTGATGTCAGCTTGGAAAGTGAATACTGTATACCACGCTGCGGCTTATAAGCATGTCCCTATGGTGGAGCACAATATTGCTGAAGGCGTGCTGAATAATGTTATTGGTACATTAAATGCTGCGCAAGCTGCGCTGCAGGCATCGGTAGAAAACTTTGTCTTGATTTCAACCGATAAAGCTGTGCGTCCTACCAATGTAATGGGCAGTACGAAGCGGCTTTCAGAGATGATATTGCAGGCGCTCAGCCGAGAGGCTTCTCCGGTTCTTTATGATAGCGCTTCGAGCGAACCCAAGCTCAATGCGACACGATTTACTATGGTGCGCTTCGGAAATGTCCTAGGCTCCTCCGGCTCAGTTATTCCTCTGTTTCATAAGCAGATAAAGGCGGGTGGACCTTTAACCGTAACCCATCCAAATATAACCCGTTACTTTATGACTATTCCCGAAGCTGCCCAACTCGTTATTCAGGCGGGGTCTATGGGGATGGGAGGGGATGTTTTTGTTTTGGATATGGGGGAACCCGTCAGGATCGTTGAGCTTGCCGAGAAAATGATTCATTTGTCTGGTCTGAGTATTCGATCGGATCGCAATCCTAATGGTGACATTGCTATCGACTTCACCGGCTTGCGGCCTGGTGAGAAGCTGTATGAAGAGCTCCTGATCGGGCCACAACGTAGTTGCCACTCAACACCCAATGATCATGAGGGCCAATGAAGACGCTTTGTCGTGGGATGTGCTGAAGTCAAATATCTCTGAGTTACTAGGCGCTATTCAGCATGATGACTACACATTAGTGAGAAAAGTGCTTCGTGATACAGTAGCAGGGTATACGCCAGGTGATGAAATAGTAGACTGGGTTCATCAGCAACAAATGCTTCAGCAGCGAGAAAAACCTTAGACGTGGCCATTTTACTTAGCGATAGCCAGGTCGATACATCGATCTGGCTTGTTTTTTTGCTTTGTAATAGGGAGGCATAGCCTTTGGTTTAAAGGTTCGCAATAACAACACCGACAGCTATCAATGAAGTACCCGCCCAGAAGCCAGTGCTAAGCCGTTCCTTAAAGAGTATAGAGCTGGTAAGGGGGACCAAAAAATAGGCTAGCGCTGCAAAGGGTATGATTTGAGAAAGTTGTAGTGTGCGAAGTGCTACAGTGGCCAATAATATAGCGGATAGTTGTAGGCTTGCGCCGATGAAAAGTATCGTCAATGCACGTGTAATGTCTTTTATAAATGAGGATGTTTTTATCAATATCTGGGACAGGCTGCTACACAAAACAGACGAGAGGCATAGCATTAACTCAGGGGTGGTCATTTTTAACGCCCCAGTTTGTCAACAAGACACCTAATACAATACAGCTTAAACCAATGAGTTGTTTTGTCATTAACAGATCGTTGAATAAAACCATACTTGCGATGGGTGTTAAAACGTAGATTAAGGCTGTCCAAGGGTAGGCTTTTGAAAGTGGTATGGTACGAAGTGCAATCACCCAGAATAGAAGCCCGCAACCGGAGAATAATAGACTCATCCATAGCCATGGATTAGTTATAAATTGTCCTGCAAAGCCTGAGCTTTTCAAGGATTCCTGGCCGGCAAGCTTCATAAAAACCTGTGCCGTCGCAGTGCACAACACCATTCCGAAAGTAAATAAAAGACCTACCCTTGATTTAATCATTTTTCCGCTACAATTACGATTTGTCCGCAAGCGAAGTTTCGAAGTGCTGGGAGTTTTTCGGCGATAGGTGTGCAACGCTCTAGCAGATTTGCCATCCAGTCAGGGCAAAACATTGGAACTAAATTCAAAAATTTGGTTGAGCGAACTTTGAAGTTTGCATCGACTAACCAGGATCTGATCAGCGATGGGAAAAATGATCGTTCTTCGTGATCGATGTGATACTTCGAGAACCGTTCAAGTAGTTTTAGTACTGGATTATTTCCATTTGGCTCAAGAATCACTATCGCGCCACTAAAATTAGAGAGTCCTGCAATGGCTTTGGCGGGATCTGGAAGATGGTGCAATACGCCACGAATCACGATGCAATCAAAATCATGCTGCTGTAAGAGCTCATCAAGTTCATAGATGTTGCCTGTTTCGAACTTTGCTTTGTTTTCAATGCCAAGCTTCGCTGCTTTTTCCTTCGCTGCATCTACCGCCGCACTTGCAGGATCGACGCCAATAATTTCTTTAACACCTAAGGATATGAATTCCACGGTATATGTTCCATCACCGCACCCTAGGTCTAGTACCTTTTTGCCCGAAAAGTTATAGGCTTCGTGTATCGATTTACTGATCCGTGCGTTTGCGTAACGAGAAGAGAGCACTTCGGCTGTGTAGGCATATGAACCGGTGTTTCGGACATCTTCTTCAAATTGGCTGACGTTCTTCTTTGTGGTTGAAACTTTTGTATCGGACATTATTTTTGCTCCTTAATTTTTACGCCAACGGCAATCATGTTTCCCACGCGAATCGGGATTTTCAAATCCGCAATTTTTATAAACTCAAGGGCGCGGGTGATAGTTTTCTTCAAACGCTGAGGGAGGGGGGTAAGTCTCAACCAGTAACGCAAGGGGTAGCTGTTGCTGATTGTGTTAACTTTTATTTTTTCAAACCCTGCTTTTGATAAGAGTACGCGGAGTGATTTTTCACTGAAAAGCTGTAAGTGCTCTACATCAATAATCGGCGAGCGCAGACCCAATGCACGATTTAACGGGGCTCGCCAGTTATGTACAACCACTGCCAACATTCCGTTTTTTTCGAGGACTTCAAATGCGGTATTGGCCAGTTCACTTGGATCTGATATGTGCTCTAAAGTCATAAAAGAGCATATTAAGGACGGCCTGATACCGGCGAGTAACTCCTGCGAAAACATACCCTCCCTTAACATCGCTTGTACGTTGGGAGGAGCTGCTTCAATCGCGGCACGCGAAGGCTCTATCCCCATAACGGGATGGAAACCCTGCTCTGATAGCCAGGGAAGTAATGGGCCGCTACCGGCTCCTACATCGACCGCAGCTTCGCGATTTGTTATTTGTCTAAGGTGTGGTTTGAGTGCTTTCGCATAGCTTATTGCGGCCGCTTTGGCCTCTGGGCCGGAATCATACGCAGCTTCTGAATAGGCATTTGAAAGAAACTCTTTCTCTGGTGGAGAGGGTGCGTAGATGACATCACAATTGAGGCACTGGACGAGTCTCAGGCACATAAATTCAGGTTGCTTTCGAGAGGCGTAGCTGAAATCGTTGAGCTTATCTTGCTCAATACGTTCATCAGCGAAAGGCTTGTGAGTGCGACTTGCACAAACCGGGCAACTACGTTCTATAGTTATGTTTTCCATATCACCTTTCACTGACGTCGTTTGTTGCGTTGCGCTTGCCTGATTTCACCACGTGTGATCAGCGAGTTTCTGATGAACGCGGGCCGAGCTTTTGTTTCTTCGAATATTTTACCAATGTATTCGCCAAGCAGTCCAATTCCCAGAATTGAGAATGAACCGAAAAACATCACCAGTAATGAAATAAAAGTCAAACCTTTGGGCACACTGTCAGGTACTATAAAACGCTCTAGAACGCTAACTGTAGCTAAGATAACAGTGCCTATACATGCTATGCCGCCGAGGGCAGTAAGCATGTGCAACGGTATTCGGGAAAATGAAAAAATTCCTTTTTTTGCCCATCCAATATTTTTGACCCAGTTGTTTGTGCTACGCCCAAACATTCTTTCAGGACGTGAGTAGTCGACACCGACCTGCTTAAAACCTACGTACGCACGTAGGCCTCGTAAAAAGGCATCCCTCTCTTGGCATTGAAGTAGCCAATACACGACATTGCTATCTATAAGTGAAAAGTCTCCGGCATTTTTCGGAATTGGAACTTCACTCATTGCGGAGAAGATTTTATAAAACGCGCGATAGCACGCCTCCAGCATGAATGGCATCTCACGTTTAACGCGTGTGCCATAGACTACATCAGCGCCAACTCGCCACTCACGGACAAAGTCCTCGATCAGGGCCGGAGGATCTTGTAGATCGCCATCCAAGAGAACGCATGCCTCTTTGCTGGCTAACTCCATTCCGCTTCGGAATGCCGATTGCGACCCAAAATTTCTCGAGTGTGTGATCCCCATGACATGAGGGTCGCGTGCGCTGATTTCTCTGATTACTTCCGCGCTATTATCGGGTGAGCAATCGTTTACGAAGATGATTTCGTAATCGAGTCCCAGGCGGTTAAATACGCTGACCAATTGTTCATGCATGATTGGAATTGCCTGTTCATCTTTGTAACAAGCAATGATGGCTGAAACTGAATTTTTTTCTTTTCGTGTGGTATTTTTTTTAGTTAGCTTTGAAAAGTCAAAAGATGCAAGCTGTTCTTTCCACCATCTTTGAGTTAATGCTAACCCATTCTCAAGGGATATCTGGGGAGACCAGTTCAGTACTTCTTTTGCCTTGTTAATATTTGCACACCAATGCTCGACGTCCCACGCTCTGCCCGCCTCTGGATTGAAATCTGGATCCACATTAATGTTGAATATTTTTCTGCTGATCCCGGCGAGTTCGACCAAAGATGTCTGAATGCCCGTACCTATATTGAACGACTCTCCTGCGACTCGTTCACTCATTTGTATAGCCGCTTCTACAAACGACGCGCATACGTCATCTACATGTATGAAGTCCCTTGTTACTTGGGCTCTGGCGAACGTCGGGAGTGTCCCTCTAAGGCTATGTTCGCACAGTACGGGGATTAGGCGGGAACTGTCTTCATACGGGCCATATACAGAATATAAACGTAGGTTTACTACAGGTATTTTTCTTACTTTCCCGTAATAAGCTATTGCGTGGCTTGTTGCGGCTTTGCTTACAGAGTAATGGCTGTTTGGAATCAGTGGTGTGCCCTCTGAGGGGGCGTCCGAGTTCAACCCGTATTCGGAGGAGCTACCGGCATGAATATAAGCAGCCAGATCGAGTTCACTGACTAGCTCCATCAATCGGATGAAGCTCACGTAATTTGTTGTGTGTATTCGTTCGTAATCGTCCTCAAACGAATAGGCGCCGAAGGACGAACAGTCAAAAACCGTCTTTGGTGTGAACCGATTAAACAGTGATTTTACACTTGTCTGATCTTCCAGGTTTAAGAAAGCTATATGGGGCGCTGCGATACCATCGAGTCGCCAAGAATCTCCTGAAAAAACTGTTCCGAGAACGTCGTCTCTCTTTTCAAGGCATGCGCGGAGGAGATTTGCACCAATAAATCCGCTTGCTCCAATAATAAGAATTGGACCTTCAAGATCTAATATATTCTTATTTTTGCTCATTGTTTGTCTCTTCAAGCATAGTTGTTATGCCGGCAGCATCAATTCCGCATTCACGGCGATGAAAGTCTTGGGAGCCAAAGCGACCGCTTGGATACCTAAGCGCGTATCGGTGAGTGAAATGTGCGGGGCTAACTCTTTTCTTTATCATCGCATAAGCCAACTCCGCTCCTAGTCCGCCTTCAGCGACGTGTTCCTCTATAACGAACATTCTATTATTTTCAACTTGGTTCCAAAATAAGTCTGGAATTTTATCGCTATTAAACTCTGTTACTGCCCACACTGCGGGCCTTTCATCCGCAGGAATATTCAGTAGTGCCCCCCACGCAACGCCTGCCAACGGGCCCAGTGCTGCAATTGCACCAGCTTTGCCATGCAAGACTTCACGCCACGGCGCGTATTTGGGTAGTGTCTGCTCGCTGGGACGTGCGTCGTATCCAAGGCGTAGATATGTCGGCGATTCAAGCACTTCAAGCATCGGTTCAATGTCTGCATCGAAAGCAGGAACAAGTACCCTGACTCCTAGCGCTTTCATCGCAGCACAATCCTCCAGTGCATGGTGTGTCGGCCCCATGTGTCCATATGCGTAACCACCACCATTGCCCACCAAGCAGACTGGTAGTTGTGACAAACACAGATCGTTTCTTATTTGCTCGAAGGGGCGGGCGTAACAAAAGGGCGCGATGCTGTAGACGATAACCTTGAATCCTTCACGGGCAAGGCCCCCGGCTACCCCTATCATGTTTTGTTCCGCTACACCGGCATTGATGAATCTCTCCGCCATTTTTTTTTCTACATCCTCCAGGGCCATGTAACCAAGATCCCCGGTCAAAAAAAAGTAGGAATCAAGATCCTTTTTTGACACTACGCTGGACGAAAAGGCTTTTCTCATAATGGCTTACGTCCCTTTATTTTCGAGCAGGCCAACAGGTATTGCTCTTCGGTAAGCGGCAAATAGTGTGATTCCATCTTTCCTTCATAATGAAGGTCGCGACCTTTTACTGTATTCAAGACGACAATGTTTGGTTGGTTTTGTGAGGCGGTTTTTAATGCGTTCTCAATTTCTTGGGTGTTATGGCCATTGACTGTTTGGACCTGTGCGCCAAATGCCAGCAGTCTGGAGGTTAGGTCATCATAACTTACGACGTCTTTCGTATACCCATAACCTTGCAATCCATTTTGATCGATAAGGATTGTTAAATTGTCGAGTCGATTATGAGTTGAAAAAGTAAGCGCTTCCCAGCAACTCCCTTCCTGCCACTCTCCGTCGGAACACAAGCAGAAAACACGTTGATCTGACTTTTTCTGTTTGAGGGCGACAGCAACACCTGCTGCCAGAGAGGGGCCATGTCCGAGTGACCCTGTTGAAAAAAGAAGGCCTGGGATACCTCTACCACTCGGATGGCCGGGGAGGAGGGAGTTGTCTTTGCTGAAAGTCGCCAAATCAGTGTCGCTCAGTTTTCCTTGGCTCCAAAGCGTTGCGTATAGGGCTCCTGCAGAATGCCCTTTTGATAATATAAAGCGATCATGTTCTGCCATGACTTTGTGATGCAATGTCATCAGGGCGTCGATACATGAAAAATTACCACCTAAATGCCCTGCGTTCGCTTCGCGATGCATTTTTAATAAGCGTAATTTCGTATTTGTCAGCAGCTCTTGAAAAGCAGTGTCCATGTGTTCCGCCATTCTCGGTCGATGCGTATCTATAAAGTGAATATATAATGTTACTTGCCCGCGTTAACACTTCACCTTATCGGAGGCCTACGGATCTTGCTTTTCCGCAGGCGTCAGAAGCTTCAATTATCGATCTTAAGGGTTTCCACAACATTTGCACACGGCTGGCAGCAACATAATTTTCGGAGTTCCATGTGGCCACGAGCTCATAGTCCCTGTCCAGGTCTCCACCGAGGCTCTCCAATAGTTCATCCGGGATCTGCGTGGGAGCTCCTGGCTCCGTCAGTATCCATGCCTGCGCGATGTCGGAACACGTGACAAGCCCTAATGCTTCCTTTGCAAGATTTAGGCTTCCTGGATAGCCGCCAACCGTCCAAGGCTGCCCAATTGATGTAGCACTCAAGGCGTAAAGCATGCCTGGAGAGTGTCCGCTCAGATCAATCATGGGTGTACCAGGTTGAAATTGAGCTTCAGTCGCAGCAGTTTTTGCATGCTTTATATAGGAGTGGTATTTTTCGGAAAGCAAAAGCCTGCCATGTTCCGTTCCTACAATTATTTCTGATTTATTTTCCCATAATGGCTCAGGTTGACGGTAAGGCGCTTGTTGCGACAAATGCATTAAAAGCGCTAGAAGTGCTTGCGCAGTCAACGACATGGGTAATATCAAAAATAACGGTTGCTTGGAAGGCCATGATTTCAGACTCCATGTGAGTCCGCTCAAGACCCAAAATAAGCTTGCTGAACTAGCAGCAATCCAATAGTTACCATCCGTGCCAAATGCGAATGCATATGGTAGTGCTGCTAGCAGTAATGCAAGTGGCCAGCGACTCTGTTCTCTATTTGTGCGCGGCTCTTGTCGCTGATGGTAAAGGCCCTGTAATACAGCTGCTAGAGGCACAGAGGTAATGAGCAATGCTTTGAAATCACCGAGCCCAATAGTCAGGCGCTGAGATGTTAGCGCAAGTGTGACGGCGAAGAGCGCGGGTAGAGCCAATAGTGTTGCGCTAACGAGTTTTTCTTTCAGGTGTGTCAGTTGCCTAGGGTGCGTGGCGTACAGCAGGTATATAGTAGTGCAAGCGTAAATGAGCATTTCTCGTTTGTTCAGAAGTAACCGGTCGACTCTGAATGCTTCCGATAGCGTATGCCCACCGCCGAGTTCAGCATAAAACGTCAGGGCGGTTTGGATGCGTTTTAAAAATAATGCTGGACTACCATCTATTGTTGCGGTGCTGATGATCAACAGTAATGCTGCAGTGCCGGACGATAGTAGAGCAAGCTTAATGTTGATTTTTTTTGATGCAATAAAATATAAGAGAGTGATTATGGAGAGTACCGCTGCTGAGCTTGGCTTGGCCATAAAAGTCAGCCATCCGCCTATGCCGATGACTACCCAGCCTATGATGCTTTTTGGGGTCGTTGTAGAACCAGCAAGGAGGATTCCGGTTCCGCAGATCAGCAAGGCTTGTAATGTAAGGCTATTGTAGTTTGGTGTTGGCAGCCATGTGAATAGAATTGATGATGATAGGGTAGCCAGCCCAGCAGATGTAACCAAACGTTCCCATCGTTTGATAGCGTGATTTTCAGTTGTGAGTCTTAAAAGCGTGTCGGTAAATATCCACGCCAAAACCAACGTAATCAATACGTTTGCTTGCCGCAGCATGGGAATGTCACCCTGTAGTAAAAGATAAAGCGGGTGATAGATGAATCCGAATTGGGTCAGTGACCATTTGTAGATGAACGGGTTTGAAATCCATGTAAGGTAAAAACCTTCGTCGGTAAAATCGAAGCCCCGAAAGCAATAATAAAATAGGTTTGCCAGTAGGCAGAAGGTACTCGTTCCTGATAGCAATAATAGCCAGGTTTTTATTGAGTCATTGCTGTTTTTTATTAAATCCTTGGCTTTCAACTTAAAGTTCCATTGGTGTTCTTTTTGATAAGGTTTGAGTTTGTTTGAGCTGCTGTTAGTCTGATCTAAGTGTGCTGTGTTCAAAACGCTTGTTGAGCTTTTTATACGACAGTCAAAGTTTTTGTGTTGTTGTTACGGCGTTGACCGGGTTTATTGTGCTTGAAATTTGATCCGTCCTATCAAATTTTTTCATGTTTTTACCGCAAAACCCATGTGGCCGTCAAATTGCATGGGCACGGCCTCTTCCCGTGGTTTCGGTTCAGGTCGCGTATACATAGCATGTAACTTCTTCCATTTTGACACTGAGTAGCTTTCATCTAGGTTTAGGTAGCAGCTTCGGAAAGCTGTTTTCCTTCGAATTTATGGAGAGTCATCTATGTATCGTAAAGCGTGTTTTTCTTCCTTGATTTTTGCTGTTCTTACCTGCCTTTCACTCTCAATTTCTGCCGCACCCTCTGCCAGGTCCGAGGTTACTCCGTCCACAGTCAGCACTTCCAAATTGGTTGAAGACACCGGTAAGGTGAATATAAATTCCGCTGATCTTGAGACTCTGCGTCGCGATCTTTTTGGCATTGGCGCAGCCAAAGCAAAGGCGATTGTTGCTTTTCGTGACAGCAACGGGCCTTTCACTGCCGTAGATCAACTGTTGGAGGTGAAGGGGATCGGCAAGGCGCTGCTGGAGAAAAATCGCGATAGATTGGTAACCGAATAGGTCTTCAAACTAGCCGCAGGGGCCGGTCATTGACTGGCCTTCTGTTTTTCCGCTACCTGTGTTTTCAACCGCTCTCGCGCTACATCCATGATCCTTGCTGCTAATGTCGAATCCTCCACACTCCGCGCCAGCACCAATGCGCCTACCAGTGTTGACATTATCACCAGGGCGTCGGCACCGCCTTTTCCACCATTCAACAGAGCCGCTTCAATCTGCTTGACCCGTGCACCAAGCACCACATCCGTCGTTGCACTGTGCTGGCCTCTAAGTCCCAGTTCAGAAGACATGGTTGGCAGCGGGCAGCCTTGATCGGGGGAGGTCAGATGCCACTCCGACAGGTAGCTGTCAATAAACGCTTCCAGTGGCCGCTCCTGGCTGAACAGCATCTCGCAATGAACATCCAGCTCTGCCGCAGCAGCCTGCAGCGCCTTCTCTACCAGTTCGTCCTTCGACTTGAAGTGCGCGTAAAACCCGCCATGCGTGAGGTTCAGCGCTTTCATCAATGGCTGTAGGCCCGTAGCGCCGATGCCATCGCGGCGAAAGCGTACAGAGGCTTCCTTGATGATGCGTTGGTGGGTCTGGGCTTTGTGGTCGGGTGAATAACGCATAGGACGGCCTCGGTTACAGGCTGGCATTTTAACCAACTTGAGCTTTTTTACACGCATGCACGTTGGCATGAAACGTGATTACCTCTAGGTGGAAGATTGTTCAACAATCATGAGGTGTTCATGACGCTCAGTTTGTCTTTAGCCGACCAGATCGCCCTTGAGCTTCGCGCCGATATCATCGGTGGGCGGCTGTTGCCTGGGATGCCGTTGGTCGAGGTAGAACTGGTGAAGGCTTACTGCGCCTCGCGCAATACCATCCGTGAAGCGTTGCATCGCCTGGGCCAGGAAGGGCTGACGCGCTATGTGCGCAACAAAGGCGTAATGGTCCGACGTCTGGAACGAAACGAGGTGCGTGATTTGTTTGTGGTCCGTCGCACCCTGGAACTGCAGGCCATCGCCCAAAGTGGTCCCCTGACAGAGGCTCAGTCCGAGCGTATGCAAAACGCTATCGACGCGACCACCCTGGCCCGTGAGCGCGAAGATTGGCGCGCTGTGGCCACCCATAGCCTGGTGTTTCACCAACAGATTGTCGCGCTGATGCGCAGCCCCTTATTCGACGGTTTTTTTGCCCAGGTCATCGCCCAGCTGCGTCTGGTGTTTTGCGCCGCGCCTGATGAGCAGCGTTTTCAATCGCCGTGGTTGGAGCGCGATCGTGAGATTTTCACCTTATTGGTCCAGCAGGACAGACCGGCAGCAGGGGAGGCGATGAGCTTGTACCTGGATGATTCGGAGCACCTGTCATTGGCCTTGTTTAACCACCCCTGATCGAGGATCTGCATCATGTACAAAGACTATCCGGCCGCTTACCAGGTCAGTAAAGGTTCGGCGTTGCAGGTCGACACGGCGTTTTACGAGCGCATTCGTGACCGAAAAGATCAGCGCAGGCTGGTTGAGCAGTTTGAGGTGCCGATTCGCACGGGCCGGGCGTGGAAGGTGCCGGCCGGGCATGTGTTCCGTGTGACCACGCCGGTCGGCCCGCAGGTTGGAGACTTCAACGTGTGGAACGCCAACGACCCTCGCGAGCGCTTGTGGGCGGCCCGTACGCGCCAGTTGCAGGGGGCGCATGTCAGTACTCATGACCGGTTATGGTCGAACCTCCCATTCCTACGGCCTCTGGTGACGATCACTGACGACAGTTTGGCCAGCTACGGTATAGACGAACATGGCGGGCGCTTGCACGACTTGCTGGGTACACGTTGCGATCCCTACGTGAACCGCATGCTCACTGGCGAAGACTTCCACCACCATTGCCATTCGAACTTGACCCGTGCGGTGTTGCCCCATGGTCTGACGGAATTCGACGTGCATGACGTGCTGAATATTTTCCAGTGCACCGGCCTCAATCATGACGACATGTATTTCATGAAGGCTTGCCCGGCGCAGAAGGGCGATTACCTGGAGTTTTTTGCCGAGATTGATTTGCTGTGCGCGCTGTCGACGTGCCCCGGTGGGGATTTGTCTTTGCCGATGTGGGGGCCAGAGGCACAGGACCCGCTGACGGTGTGTCGTCCGCTGGGAGTCGAGATCTACAAGCTGGAGGACGAATTGCTGAACGGCTGGAGCCAGCCGGAACGTGCTGCTTACAAGGGGCAGCACGGGTTGCATATTGCCAAGGCGGCTTGGGAGTAGCCCAAGTTTCAGCGATCCTGCGCATCCTTGGCATCCGCCTGGGCGTTGCGCTCGGCCACGCGCTTACGTTGTTCGTCGGTGAGTTCCACCTTGTTGGCGCTGTCACGCAGCATCATCAGCCCACCGACGATCGACCCGATCGCAACTACCATAATCAACCACGCATACCACGGCATAAGGCTCTCCTTGAGGCAGATTGCCGTGGGAGAACTTTCCCACGGGAATAACTGCTTTGAGTGACGGGCTTTCTTACTAGTTCAGTGTAGGCCCGTTCTGCCTCTCAGTAGATCAGAGCCCGGTCAACATCGCATCTGCCGGCGCATCGGCCCGGTCTTGCGCCGTCATCTGGAAGTAGGCAAACCCCACTGCCATGAAGCCCAGGAAGATCAGCCCGATCAGTGCGTTGAACCAGGCCATGGCCACCAGGCACACCACCGCCAGTACCAGCGCAATGCCTGGCACGACGGGGTAACCCGGTGCACGGAACGTGCGTTCCAGCAGCGGTTCGCTCTTACGCAGTTTGAACAGGCTGAGCATGCTCATGATGTACATCACGATGGCGCCAAAGACCGCGATGGTGATCATTGCGGCGGTCAGCGTCATGCCGCCCAGGTTGATCAGGCCGTCGCTATAGATTGCCGCGATGCCCACCACGCCCCCGGCAATAATTGCCCGGTGCGGTGTCTGAAACCGCGACAGTTTGGCGAGGAAAGACGGCAGGTAGCCGGCGCGGGCCAGGGCAAAGAACTGGCGCGAGTAGCCAAGAATAATGCCGTGGAAACTGGCTACCAGGCCAAACAGGCCGATCCACACCAGCATGTGCAGCCAGCCGGAGCTGTCACCCACCACGGTTTTCATGGCTTGTGGCAAGGGGTCGTTGATATTGGACAGAGTGCGCCAGTCGCCCACGCCGCCGGCAAAGAACATCACGCCCATGGCCAGGATCACCAGCGTCAGGATGCCGCTGATGTAGGCCTTTGGAATGGTGCGCTTCGGATCTTTCGCTTCTTCGGCAGCCATGGCCGCGCCTTCGATGGCGAGGAAGAACCAGATAGCGAAAGGAATCGCGGCAAACATGCCGGCAATCGCTGGCGCGCCAAAGGTGTCGGAACCGGCCCAGCCGTTCAGGGCAAAGTTGCTGAAGCTGAAGGCGGGCGCCACTACGCCCATGAACACCAAAAGCTCGGCGACGGCGAGCACACACACCACCAGTTCAAAGGTGGCGGCGAGTTTTACGCCGAGGATGTTCAGGCCCATGAACACGATATAGGCCCCGACGGCTGCGTGTTTTGGGTCCAGCGCGGGAAACTGCACATTCAGATAGGCGCCGATGGCCAATGCGATCGCAGGCGGTGCGAAGACAAATTCGATCAAGGTCGCGAGCCCGGCGATCAGCCCACCTTTCTCACCGAAGGCGCGACGGCTGTAGGCAAACGGCCCGCCCGCGTGTGGAATAGCCGTGGTCAGCTCGGTGAAACTGAAGATGAAACAGGTGTACATCGCGGCGACCATCAACGAGGTCACCAAGAAGCCCAGCGTCCCGGCCACACCCCAGCCATAGCTCCAGCCGAAGTATTCGCCGGAAATCACCAGCCCGACGGCGATGCCCCATAAGTGCAGGGTGCCCAAGGTGGGTTTAAGTTGTGTGTTCATTGTGTTGCTCTCCCTGAACCGGTTGGATTGATTCAAGGTGTTGCAGCGGCCATGCCAGGAGGGGAATCATTGTCGTAAAGCTGCGCAACTGTCGCCACGGGAACGGTTTGGCGTTTGAATCCGCATCACCCTGCACCAGATCAGGGCGAGTCCTACCGCAAGTGCGCATAAATCCCCCTGTAAACCCCGCATAAACCCACTCTTTACGCCGTCTTTACGCCCTGCCTGCTCCCTCGCTCTCGTTCCTTTACGCCACTCCTGTCGACAATTGCCCCACACGCGGCACTCGCCGCTAAACGGAGAGACTTCCATGAGCGTTCTGGACGGGGTGTCACTGCTATTGGCCGTGGCGCTGTTCATTTATCTGCTGGTTGCGCTGTTACGCGCGGATCGGAACTAGGAGCGGGCCATGCACAGTTATGACTATTGGCTGATCATTGCCTTCTTTGCGGTGGTGTTGGTGCCAGCCCCATTTCTGGGGCGGTTCTATTACAAGGTGATGGAAGGGCAGCGCACCTGGCTCACGCCGGTATTTGGCCCGGTAGAACGCGCCTGTTATCGCTTGTCGGGCGTGGACGAGCATCAAGAACAAAGCTGGCAGAAGTACATGCTGGCCTTGCTTGCGTTCAACCTCGCAGGCTTCGTGCTGTTGTTCGCGATCCTGCTGTTCCAGGACTACCTCCCACTGAACCCGCAGAAATTGCCGGGTCAGGAATGGACCCTGGCCTTCAACACCGCGGTCAGTTTCATGACCAACACCAACTGGCAGTCCTACAGCGGTGAGGCATCCCTGAGCTACCTCAGCCAGATGGCGGGCTTGACCGTGCAGAACTTCGTCAGTGCCGCCACCGGTCTGGCAGTACTGGTCGCGTTGTGCCGTGGGATCGGTCGCAAATCCACCAAGACCTTGGGCAACTTCTGGGTCGATATGACCCGCGCCACCCTCTACGGCCTGCTGCCGTTGTGCCTGGTGCTGGCGTTGTTCCTGGTGTGGCAGGGCGTGCCGCAAACCTTCGCTCACTATGTAGATGCCGTGACGATGCAGGGGGTGGATCAAGTAATTCCCCTGGGCCCGGCGGCCAGCCAGATTGCGATCAAGCAATTGGGTACCAACGGCGGTGGCTTCTTCGGCGTCAACTCGGCGCATCCGTTTGAAGACCCGACTGCCTGGGCCAACCTGTTTGAACTGGCGGCGATCATCCTGATTCCGGTGGCGTTGGTGTTCACCTTCGGCCACTACGTGAAGGACCTGCGCCAGAGCCGCGCGATCCTCGGCTGCATGCTGGCACTGTTCCTGATCGGCGGCGCGACCTCGCTGTGGGCCGAATACCAGCCCAACCCGACCCTGAACAACCCGGCCGTGGAACAAACCGCGCCGCTGGAAGGCAAGGAAGCGCGCTTTGGCACCACCGGTACGGTGTTGTGGTCGGTGACCACGACGGCGGCATCCAACGGTTCGGTCAACGGCATGCAGGACAGCCTCAACCCCCTCAGCGGCATGGTTGCGCTGGTCAACATGATGGTCGGCGAAGTGATCTTCGGCGGCGTCGGCGCCGGTATGTACGGCATGTTGCTCAACGTGTTGATCGCGGTGTTCCTCGCCGGCCTGATGATCGGCCGCACCCCTGAATACCTGGGCAAGAAGTTGCAGGCCAAGGAAGTGCAATTACTGGTGGTGACCTTGCTGGTGATGCCGGTTGGCGTGCTGGTCCTCGGTGCCATCGCCGCGAGCCTGCCTGGCCCGGCCGGTGCCATCAGCAATCCTGGCCCCCACGGTTTCAGCCAATTGCTCTATGCCTACACCTCGGCCAGTGCCAACAACGGCTCGGCGTTTGGCGGCTTCAGTGCCAACACGCCGTTCCACAACCTGATGCTGGGCCTGGGCATGTTGATCGGTCGCTTCGGCTACATCCTCCCGGTACTGGCCCTGGCCGGCAGCCTGGCGATGAAGAAGACCGCACCGATTGGCCAGAACAGCTTCCCGACCCACGGCCCGCTGTTCGTGACCCTGTTGACCGTGACCATTTTGCTAGTGGGCGGCCTGACTTTCCTGCCAACGCTGGCGTTAGGCCCCATTGCTGAACACTTGAGCATGGGCTTCTAAGGGGATATGAAAATGAATATGCCTGCAAAAAATGCGGCTCCGGTGCAAACCCAGGAGCCTGCCAAAACCGCCATCTCCGCCCTGTGGCGCCCGGCGCTGGTCCAGGCGTTCGTCAAGCTGGATCCGCGTCAACTGCAACGCTCGCCGGTGATGCTGGTGGTCGAATTGACCGCCATCCTTACCACCGTGCTGTGCTTCGTACCTGACACCGCGGTGCCCACCTATGTCGCGGTGCAAATTGCGGTCTGGCTGTGGTTCACCGTGTTGTTCGCCAACTTCGCAGAAGCCTTGGCCGAAGGGCGTGGCAAGGCGCGTGCCGACAGCCTCAAGGCCGGCAGCGAAGGCTTGAGCGCTCGTCGCAAGGAGGCCGATGGCAGCTTCAAGGTCGTGCCGGCCACCAGCTTGCGCAAAGGTGATGTGGTGCGCGTGGCCGCCGGGGAAATGATCCCCGGTGACGGCGAAGTCATCGAAGGGATCGCGGCGGTCAACGAAGCGGCGATCACCGGCGAATCCGCACCGGTCATCCGCGAGTCCGGCGGCGACCGTTCGGCCGTCACCGGCAACACCCGCCTGGTGTCGGACTGGCTGCTGATCCGCATCACTGCCAACCCCGGTGAGTCCACCCTCGACCGCATGATCGCGCTGGTCGAAGGCGCCAAACGCCAGAAAACCCCCAACGAAGTCGCGCTGGATATCCTGCTGATCGGCCTGACCCTGATCTTCCTGTTGGTGGTGGTGACCTTGCAACCGTTCGCGCACTTCGCCAATGGCAGCTTGCCCCTGGTGTTCCTGGTCGCACTGCTGGTGACACTGATTCCTACAACCATTGGTGGTTTGTTGTCGGCCATCGGCATCGCCGGCATGGACCGCCTGGTGCGCCTCAATGTGATCGCCAAGTCCGGCCGTGCCGTGGAAGCGGCGGGTGACGTGCACGTGTTGCTGCTGGACAAGACCGGCACCATCACCTTCGGTAACCGTCGGTGTGCGGCGGTGGTCGCGGCGCCTGGCGTCAGCGGCAAGGAAGTCGCCGAGGGCGCGTTGTTTGCCTCCCTGGCGGATGACACGGCGGAAGGTAAATCCATCGTTGAATACCTGCGCGCCTTGCACCCGCAGGCCGAGCCCTCTGCGGATGAGCTGACCGCCGTGCCGTTCAGTGCGGAAACGCGGTTGTCCGGTGTTGACTACCAGGACCGTGTGTTCCGCAAAGGCGCGGTGGATTCGCTGCTCGCTTTTATCGGCCAGCAACGTCGTGACTTGCAACCGGCATTGTCGCGGGAAATCGACAAGATCGCCCAAAGCGGCGGTACGCCGTTGCTGGTGTGTGCCGATGGCAAGTTGCTCGGTGCGATCCACCTGAAGGACGTGGTCAAGCCCGGCATCCGTGAGCGTTTCGCCGAGCTGCGCAAACTGGGCATTCGCACCGTGATGGTCACTGGCGACAACCCGCTGACCGCTGCAGCGATTGCTGCCGAAGCGGGCGTGGACGACGTGCTGGCCGAAGCCACGCCAGAGAAAAAACTTGCGCGCATTCGCCATGAACAGAACGACGGCCGCTTGGTGGCAATGTGTGGCGACGGCGCCAACGACGCCCCGGCGCTGGCCCAGGCTGACGTCGGTATGGCCATGAATGATGGCACCCAGGCCGCCCGCGAAGCCGCCAACATGGTCGACCTCGACAGCGACCCGACCAAGCTGCTGGACGTGGTGCAGATCGGCAAGGAATTGCTGGTCACCCGTGGCGCACTGACCACCTTCTCCATTGCCAACGACGTGGCCAAGTACTTCGCGATCCTGCCGGCACTGTTCGCCTCGATCTACCCGCAATTGGGCGTGCTTAACGTGATGCACTTGCAGAGTCCGCAGAGCGCGATTCTCTCGGCCATCGTGTTCAACGCGTTGATCATCGTGGTGCTGATTCCGCTGGCGCTGCGCGGTGTGCGCGTGCAAGCGGCGAGCGCGGCGGCGTTGCTGCGGCGCAACCTGCTGATCTACGGGCTGGGCGGGATCCTGGTGCCGTTCGTGGGCATCAAGGCGATCGACATGCTGCTGACTGCGTTGCACCTGGTTTGACCCGAATCCTGTGGGTGCCAGATGGGCGCCCACAGGTTGCAATGACCGAATTGAGGAATCCGAAATGTCCAACATGATTCGCCCGGCCCTTAGCCTGCTGGTGCTCATGACCCTGATCACCGGCGTCGCTTACCCACTGGTGGTAACCGGCGTCGCCCAAGTCGCCTTCCCGGACCAGGCCAATGGCAGCCTGGTGCGTGACGACAGCGGCAAGGTGCGTGGCTCCAGCCTGATCGCCCAGGACTTTACCGGTGACAGCTGGTTCCACCCACGCCCATCAGCGGGCGCTTTCGCGACGGTTTCCAGCAGTGCCAGCAACCTTGGCCCCAGTAACCCGGCGCTGGCGACGCGCATCTTCGATGACGCAAACAAGCAACTGGTACCCAGCCAGGGGCCCGTACCTTTGGCATCGCTGACTACCTCTGGCAGCGGTCTTGATCCACACTTGCCACCGCAGGCGATTGCCTATCAACTGGCGCGAGTGGCGGCGGCGCGGAATGTACCGGTATCGACCTTGCAGCGCTTGCTCGATGAGCACATTGAAAGCCCGCTGGTAGGGCCGCCGGTGGTGAATGTGCTGGCGCTGAACATGGCGCTGGAAAAGCTGTAACCCGATCAATACCTGAAGGACACTGCCCGCATGAGCGACTCCGGCCGCGCCGATGCCCTGTTAGCCGATCTGCCCCGGGACGGCCGTGGCCGGCTCAAAGTCTTCCTCGGTGCCGCGCCGGGTGTGGGCAAGACCTACGCCATGCTTCAGGCTGCGCACACTCAGTTGCGCCAAGGCGTGCGGCTGATTGCCGGTGTGGTCGAGACCCACGGCCGCGCCGAGACCGAAGCCTTGCTCAGTGGCCTGCCGCAACAGCCTTTGTTGCGCAGCGAATACCGCGGGGTGATGCTCGAAGAAATGGACCTCGATGGCCTGCTCGCCGCCAAGCCCAAGCTGGTGTTGGTGGACGAGCTCGCCCATAGCAACGCGCCCGGCAGTCGCCATGAAAAGCGCTGGCAAGACATCCAGGAATTGCTCGCCGCTGGCATCAACGTATTTACCACGGTCAACGTCCAGCACCTGGAAAGCCTCAACGACCAGGTGCGCGGTATCACCGGCGTGCAGGTGCGCGAAACCCTTCCCGATTGGGTGCTGCAAGAGGCCGACGAACTGCTGCTGATCGACCTGCCGTCCCGCGAGCTGCTGGAGCGCCTGCGTGACGGCAAGGTCTATGTGCCGGAGCAGGCCCGCGCGGCCATCGATGCGTTTTTCACCCAGACCAACCTCATGGCCTTGCGCGAGCTGGCGATGCAAACCGCCGCCGCCCACGTCGATGACGACTTGGCCCAGGGCTACCGCCAGCTTGGCCAGGCCGCGCCGGCGGTGCGCGGTCGCTTGCTGGTGGGCGTGGATGGCGATGCACAGGCCGAACGTCTGGTGCGCCATGCCAGTCGCGTTGCCCAGCGTCGGCATTTGCCGTGGAGCCTGGTGCATATCGATAACGGCCGTGCGCGGGATGAGCAGTCGCGACTGCGCTTGCAGAATGCTCAGCAATTGGCCGAGCGACTGGGCGGTGAGGTGGTGTTGCTGCGGGCGGGGGAGGTGGCCAAGACACTGATCCAGCATGCTGCTGAACGTCGCGCCAGCCTGTTGCTGGTGGGGCAGTCGCGGATGCGTTGGCGGCGTCGCTTGTTTGGCGGTGGCCTGGCCGCGCGGTTGTTGCGTAATGCGCGAGGCCTGGAAATCAACGTCCTCGACAGCGACGACATCCCAGCACCGCCGCGTTTGCCGGATGTGCGCGGGCTGGTGTGGTTCGACTATGCGCTGGCGGTGGTGGCGACGGTGGTGGCGGCTGCGGTGGCGTGGGCGGTGTCCAGCGTCTTGCCGCTGCCGAATATCTCGCTGGTGTTTCTCGCCGCCGTGCTGCTGGTGGCGGTGCGCAGCAGCCTGGGGCCATCGCTGGTGTGCGCGGCGTTGTCGTTCCTGACCTATGACTTTCTGTTTATCCCGCCGAATTTTTCCTTCGCCATCCAGCGCGAAGAAGATGTGCTGACCCTGTTGTTCTTCCTGTTGATGGCGGCGTTGACCGGCAACCTGGCCGCGCGTCAACGCCGGCAGTTGCAGGCATTGCGCGATACCCAGGAGGAAACCAGCGAACTGCTCGACTTGTCGCGCAAACTCACCGCCGCCACCGATCGCCAGGCCGTAGTCAGCGCCGCTGCACACCATTTGCAAGGCTGGAGCGACCTGGACCTGTGCCTGGTCAATCGCGATGGGCAGGGCGGTTGGACCATCGAGACCGGCGGCCCGCTGACACTGACCGAAGCCGAGCGCGCTGCGGCCGATTGGGCCTGGCAGCACGACCAGCCGGCGGGCATGGGCACCGGCACCTTGCCGTTCGGGCGTTGGTGGTGGTGGCCATTGTCAGGGGAGGAGGGCCCGCTGGGGTTGCTCGGCGTCAGTCCCAAGCCCGGCCTGGAGTTGAGCGGCCAACGCCGGCGTTTGCTCACAGCCCTTAGCCAACCCTTGGCCCAGGCGTTGGCACGGGCGCAACTGGCCCAGGAGCTGGAGTCCGCTCGATTGCACGGCGAAACCGAGCAGTTGCGCAGCGCGTTGCTGGCCTCGGTGTCCCACGATTTGCGCACGCCGCTGACGTCCATGCGCGGCAGCATCGACAGCCTGTTGGCGCTCGGTGAAGCCATCCCGCTGGAGGATCGCCGCGAGTTGCTGGAAGGCACCCGCGATGAAGCGGAGCGCCTGGACCGCTATATCCAGAACTTACTCGACATGACACGCCTCGGCCATGGCGCGTTGAAACTGGCGCGGGATTGGGTGTCGCCGGGCGATATTGTCGGCAGCGCCCTTGGCCGTCTGCGTGCAGTGCTGGCGCCGTTGCAGGTGAGCACCGATGTGCCGCCCGAGTTGCCGTTGTTGTATGTGCATGCCGCGTTGATCGAGCAAGCGTTGGTCAATGTGCTGGAAAACGCCGCACGTTTTTCACCGCCGCAAGGTCGTTTGCAGCTGAGCGCCGGCGTTGCGGACAACCAGCTGTTCTTCGCCGTGGCTGATGAGGGCCCGGGTATTCCGGAAGACGAGCGCGCCAAGATTTTCGACATGTTCTACACCGCCGCCCGAGGCGATCGCGGCGGGCAGGGCACGGGCCTGGGCCTGGCGATCTGCCAGGGGATGGTCGGGGCTCACGGCGGGCATATCAGTGTGGCCGACGGTATTGACGGGCGGGGCACCTGCATCACCTTGTTCCTGCCGTTGCCGACACAGCCTGGCCTGGAGCGCGAGGCATGAGCTACCCTGTTTTCTTCACGGATTTTGATGGAACACCATGAGCCAGACCGCGACGATTTTGGTCATTGATGACGAACCGCAGATCCGCAAATTCCTGCGCATCAGCCTGGCCTCCCAGGGTTACAAAGTGATCGAGGCCGGCACCGGCAACGAAGGCCTGGCCCAGGCGGCGTTGAGCAAGCCGGATTTGCTGGTACTCGACCTTGGCCTACCGGACATGGACGGCCAGCAGGTGCTGCGTGAGTTTCGTGAGTGGTCGACGGTGCCGGTGCTGGTGCTGTCGGTGCGGGCCAGCGAAGGGCAGAAAGTTGAAGCCCTCGACGGTGGCGCCAATGACTATGTGACCAAACCCTTCGGCATCCAGGAATTTCTCGCTCGGGTGCGCGCGTTGTTGCGCCAGGCGCCGGCGGGCGAAGCCCAGGAAGCGGCGTTGCGTTTTGGTCCGTTGACCGTGGACCTGGCCTATCGCCGGGTGCTCTTGGACGGTGCTGAAGTGGCGCTGACCCGCAAGGAATACGCGGTGTTGGCGCAACTGGCGCGGCATCCGGGGCGGGTGATTACCCAGCAGCAATTGCTCAAGGATATCTGGGGGCCGACTCATACGGAGGACAGCCACTACCTGCGCATTGTCGTGGGTCATTTGCGGCAGAAACTGGCGGATGATCCGACCCAGCCACGGTTCATTGTGACCGAGGCGGGGGTGGGGTATCGGTTGTTGAGTGCTTAGCGTGTAGGTGTCTGGCCATCAGCAACACCAGCTCTTTCAGCTCTGCTCGCTTTCATACCGGTCCAACGTATCACTGGCGATTTCCCGCCCAAGCGCGATCAGCTCCGGCGCCTTGTAGAACTCGAAAAACCGGCACACCCGCTTCGGTACGTTTATCAGCACATCCGGCGGGTAACCGGCAATCTTGTACTGCGCCAGCGAGGTCTGCATCACCTCGAAGCTCTGGTTGATCAAATCCAGCAGTGACGCCGGGCCGACGTTATCGATGATGAACGAGCCGGTCGCAGACTTCGGTGCCCCCGGCTTTTCGGGTGCGGCAGCAGGTTGTTGGGATTCGGGCTCGGCCGACTCCAGCCACGGGTTGATCTCCGCTGCCTGAGCCTCCAAGGCTTCCTGCTCCAACTTCATTAATTGTTCGGCTTGCTTGCGGCGAAACGGCAGATGCGAGCCAAGTGACTTGGCCAGGTTGTTGAACCGGCTCTTGAAGGCGGGCGGGCGCTGGATCACCGGCAACTGGTAGTGCTTCTGGTTAGTGGCGTTGAGGTTGACCGCGATGATCAAGTCGCAATGGCTCGACACCACCGGCACGATGGGCAGCGGGTTGAGCAGGCCGCCGTCGACCAGCATGCGGTTGCCTTGCATCACCGGGGTGAACAGGCTGGGAATCGCCGCCGAGGCGCGCATCGCCTGGTGCAGGCAGCCTTCCTGGAACCAGATTTCCTGCTGGTTGGTCAGGTCGGTGGCGACGGCGGTGTAGGGGATGCGCAATTCCTCGATATTGATCTCGCCGACGATCTTGCGGATCTGCCCGAAGACTTTCTCGCCGCGAATCGCCCCCAGGCGAAAACTCACGTCTACCAGGCGCAATACGTCGAGGTAATCGAGGCTTTCGATCCAGTTGCGGTAGTCATCCAGCTTGCCGGCGGCGTAGATCCCGCCTACCACGGCCCCCATGGAACACCCGGCGATACAGGCGATGTCATAACCGCGCCGTTCAATCTCTTCGATCACTCCGATGTGCGCATAACCCCGGGCCCCGCCGGAGCCCAGCACCAAGGCAACACGTTTTTTCATGGTCCATGTCCTTCCCAAGGCAGGGTCCCACAATGCACCCATTGAGGGGGCGGCTTCAATCTTCGCGGGCGGCCGGCGATATTTTTCCAGAATAGCCACGGTGCTCGGGTATGCTCTGGTCTGTAGGTACTATCGATTTCAGGCTAAGGACAGGCACTTTTCCATGTAGGCAACGTCTACAACGTACGACTGTTTTTTCTTTTTGAGGTGTCATCAATGAAAGCCTGGATGTGTGTACCTGTGATCATGCTGGCCTTGGCCGGTTGTGCCGGGAAGACCGCGTACCGCGACAGCTGCGGCAGCCAGTTGGACGCTGCCTGGAAAGAGCTGGATCTGGCCAAGGCTGAAGGCTTTGCTGGCACGGTGAGCTACTCTAAAGCGTTGTCGCTGCTGACGGGCGCCAAGACCCAGCAACAATTTGAAGCGTTTGAAGGCTGCTCCAACAAGGCCGAGAAAGCGCGGTTCTATATTCGTGAGTCTCGCGCCGGGCGTTGACCTGCAGCAGCGAGTAGGATTTCTCATCAGACAGTGAGGGCAGGATGTCAGCTTTGGTCGATCAGTTAGTCGCTCAGGTCATTGGCCTGGAAGTAGGGTTACTGAGCTGCCAGGCTCGCCTCGCCGCCGTCACCGACGATGAAGCCTTGCATGACCTGCGCACCACCGTGCGCCGTCTGCGCAGCCTGTTGCGCCCCTTGCGTGGATTGCCGGGAGTGGAACAGCTTGAATTGGCCGCCAGTACTGTCGGCCAACTGACGACGCCGCTACGCGACCGCGAGGTGCTGGCGGCGTATTTGCATCAGCATGGTTATCACGAAGCCGCCAACCGTCGCCTGCGTCTGCAACCTGAGGCCTATCGCCAGGTGGCGCAAAGCCCGGAGCTTGCGCATTTGCTGCTGATCCTGGATGCCTTTCCGCGTTTTATTCGTGCTTCTGAACATCAGAAATTGCTTAAAGGCTTGCGCCCACGCATTGAAAAACGTCTAGCCAAACAATGGCAGAAACTCGATGAAGCCTTGAAAGACCCTGACCATGATCGCCATCGCCTGCGGTTGTTGATCAAGCGGGTGCGCTATGCCGCCGAAGCCTATCCCGAACTGGATAAGCTGCCTGCCAACGCGATGTCGCGCCTGAAAAAAGCCCAAGGCGCGTTAGGCGATTGGCACGATTGCTGGCAATGGCTGGCCCAGGCCGAGCATCAGGCGGATCTGCAACCTTGTGTTGCGGTGTGGCATCGCACCATGGCCAAGGCTGAAGGGCGGGCGGATCGCGTGCTGGACAAACTCAGCACCGATTGTTTCTGAACCGGTCCGGCTTTTGGCCGGAATAGGCGCTGTACCTGGCGGGTCCGATGGTTAAGATCCCTCATCTGTTCCTTTTGATGTGAGACCGCCATGCGCTTTAGTGATTTGCTCGACGCCGCCCGCAGCAACCCGCTGGATGTCACCATCCCCGCCGAATGGGCCCAGGGCCGCGCAACCTTTGGTGGCCTGGTGGCTGCCTTGCAATACGAAGCCCTACGCGCCCAGGTGCCAACCGATCGCCCGCTGCGGTCGCTGGCCATCACCTTCGTCGGCCCTGTAGCGCCGGACGTTCCTGCCAGTTATCAAGTCGAAGTGTTGCGCGAAGGCAAGGCCGTCAGCCAATTGCTTGGGCGTGTGGTGCAGAACGGTGAAGTGGCGACACTGGTACAGGCCAGTTTCGGTGCGTCCCGTGAGTCGGAAATCGCGGTTGAAAGCGAAGCGCCGCCTGTGTTCAAACATTGGGATGAATGCCAGGAACTGCCCTATATCAAGGGCGTGACCCCCGAATTCATGCGCCACTTGGCGATGCGTTGGAGTGTCGGCGGCTTACCCTTCACCGGCAATAAATCTCGTGACATGGGCGGTTGGGTTCGCTTACGCGGAGATGTCAAAGAAGAGCCACTGACTGAAGCGCATATCCTCGCCCTGGTCGACGCCTGGCCTCCGGCCTTGCTGCCGCACCTGAAAAAACCAGCACCCGGCAGCACCCTGACCTGGACCATCGAATTCATCCAGCCTTTGCAGGATCTGACGACCCTCGACTGGTGCCAGTATTACGTCAACATCGAACACGCCCGCGACGGCTACGGCCATGCCGCTGCCGCCCTCTGGAGCCCGACCGGCGAGCTGATCGCCATCAGCCGCCAGACCGTGGTGGTCTTCGCCTGACCTCAATGCCGGTGGCGCTGCCGCCAGGCACGCCACCAGCCGCCGCTTAATACAAAACGCGGAAAAGTCACGAACTGCTCGACCACCAAGCGTTGCACCGCATCTTTACGGTCACTGAACGGCTCGCTGGCCTCGGCTTCCAGGCTATGGCCATGACGCTGCAACGCCAAGCCTGCCAGGATCCCGACCACACCCACGGCAAAACTGGCCAGGCTCAAGCTGAAAACCCCGGACACGATCAACAGAAACCCGATGATGAACAGCGGTACGGCAATCAGGTGCAACGCCAAGTTGGTCGGGTGTTGGTGGTTCTGCGGGTAGTTACGCCATTGCCAGGCGGGGAGATTGGGGTGACGTTTGCCCATGATGGTGAATCCTCTGTCCGTTGAAATAGCATGGAGAGAGTTTAGGTGGGGTTGGATGGTGGGGCGAATTGGGGCTGGCTATGGGGGTCATAGAGCCCGTGTCCCCGGTTCGATAAATGATCTTGCTATAACCGTTTAACAGCCTTGGCATGCTTAGCCACAAGCTGAATCTGGATCGTTGATGTATACGGCTGGACCGCAGAGAGAAATATATTTGGCTTTTAATTCGATTGCCGAAGATTTGGACTTGGCTTGTAATTCATAATAGTTTTCGTGTTTGGTTATCACGACCTTTAACGTTTCTCTAGTCGGAATGTTGTTGATTTTGACATCGCTCAAACCTCCACAATCCAAGCCTATTCTGCATGTGTTAAACCCCTCGTTAATCCACTTTTCCGGGGGGGCGTCAGGAATTTCAGAAATGTCGAAACCTAAACCGATATTGGGTCGATCATTGTCAATGGTCACAGAAAAAAGCGTTATTTCGCCTATTTCCACCGGGTAAGTGAATACCTTGTTGAAGAAAATCGTGTTTTCTAGCTCATTCCAATATTTCATTTTTTATCCTTAAAATAATAATGGTCTCTGGCGCCATCTAATTTCCCATTCCTCGGCCTGTTTTTCGGTCGGAGATTGAAATGCGCCGTTTGATCGCCCTTTCCGTCGGGTGCTGAAAACTTGTGACCAGCTCCATGATCTTGGATTAGAACCTTTGAGCCGTCCGCCCGCGTGAATTCGTACTCTCGAGTCATCACTGGCTTTCCTCGCGCATCCAGAATTTCGTTTTTCTGCTGATCTCTCATTGATACATGTGAATATTGCCTCATCGTCCCTAATCTGGGATCGAGCACGGCATCTGGGTGTTGTGCACGCGGTATGCCCGCATCCGCCTTCGCTTGTTTGAACGCTCCATTCCTTGATACTTCCGGCGCTGACGGCTCGTTAGGCGTGCCACATTCTGGGCTTTTCGTACCTTTAGGTGGGCAGTTGGCATTCAACCCGAGTGGGTCAATCCATCCCGTTGGATTAGGCACGTACTGGTACGCATTGATCCCGCCCGCCAATTTCACCGGGTCCGGCGTCAGGTAGCGACCAATATCCGGATTGTAGTAGCGATGACGGTTGTAGTGCAGCCCGCTTTCATCGTCGAAGTATTGGCCTTGGAAACGCAGCGGGTTGTCGATTTTTCCTATGTCGAGGCGGCTGATTTCGCCGTAGGCGCGGTAGTGGGCGGACCAGACGATTTGGCCATCGGAAGCGGTGAGTTCCTGTGGGGTGCCGAGGTGGTCTAATTGGTAATGGTAGGGCTTGATTTCTTTTGGGCCGAAGCCATCCAGCATCGCCAACGGCCGGAAGCTATCGGGTTCGTAGAGGTAGCTGCGGTGGTGCTCCGCGCGGTGTTCGGCGATGAGCTTGTCGCCCTGCCAGAAGAACTCGGTGGTCATGCCATCCACGGTTTTGCTGATGCGACGCCCAAACGGGTCGTAGCGATAGCTGGCAGTCTGGCCGTTGGGTTTTTTAATGCCGATCAGGCGGTGCTGGCAGTCGTAGCGGTATTCGGTGACGAGTTTGTGGTCTTTGCCGCGTCGTTCGCGGATGAGGTTGCCGAAGGCGTCGTAGTCGTAGTGGTGGTCGCCTTGGATCATCAGGCGATTGCCCGCCACGATGTCCGGACCGGGGCGGTCTTGCATGAGAACGTTGCCAGCCGGGTCGTGGCCGAAGCGTTCCTGCACGTCTTGGGAGTGGTCGGCGCGGGTCAGGCGGCCGAGTGGATCGTAGTGGTAGTGGTGTTCACCTTTGCGGGTGTCGAGCAGGCGGGTGAGGTTGCCGGATGTGTCGTAGTGGTACTGGCGCCGATAAATAGCCCCTTCGATATCGCACAGGCCGTGGTTGAACAGGCGTCCCTGGGCGTCGTACTGATAACTGCTGAGTAACTTTCCTTGGCCTCTTTGGTGTTCTCGACCTGCGTCAAATAGATGAGCGGTGAGCGCTTGGCCATTTACCTCGATCCTCTCGAGTTGGCCGCCTTTGATGTGGTTGAACGCAACCCGTTTGTTGTCCGGCAGGCGTAGGTTTTGAAGCTGGCCGCAGGCGTCGTAGGTGTAGCGCAAGGTGCCCCAGCCTTGGTGTTCGGCGGTGAGACGGTTTTGGCTGTCGTACTCGTAGGCCAGGGCCCAGTGGCCGTCTTCGACGCTTAAGAGATTGCCTTGGCGGTCGTAGGCGTAATCGACCAGGTTGCCGTCGGGTAGGGTTTTTCTTACGAGTCGACCGGCATAGTCGCGCTCGTAGCGGGTGACCAACTGACTACCGTCATCACCATGCTCGGTCTTTTCCTGCAGGTTGCCGTTGAGGTCGTAGACGTAAGCCGTGCGCTGACCGTCAAACCCGGTTTCCTGTTGGATCAGGCCATTGGCGTGATACTGGAGCCGGTAGGTTTCGCCCACCTCGTTTTCGATCTCGGTCAGCAGCAAACGAGTGTTGTCGTAACGGTATTTGACCTGCGTGCCATCAGCGTTGAGGCGGCGACTGATCAGGTGCAATCCGTCGGCGTATTCGTAGTGGGTGACGTGGCCGAGTTCATCCCGCTCGGAGGTGATTTTTCCGTAAGCGTTGTAGGTATATTTACGCGTATCACCGCTCGGCAAGACGATTTGGACTAATCGTCCTACGTGGTTCCATTCAAATTGCGTGAGCGCGCCGTGCTCATCTTCCTGGCTGATTTTTCGTCCGCGATCGTCATAGCGATAACGCTTGATTCCTCCAGTCGGCAACTGCTCCTCAAGCAACTGCCCACGCTCATTCCAAACCAGCCGATGACAGCTGTGATCCGGCAGCCAAACCTGCGTCAGTTGCCCGAATTTGTTGTAGCTGTACTCAGTCGAATTGCCGTCAGGATCGGTCTTACGCGTAACGTCACCCTGATCATTACGCTCATACTTCCAAACCGCCTGACCCCGCCTTACAACCCGTACGAATCCATTGTCATGCTCGTAGGATGTTGGCTCATCATCCCCCGGAAACAACGCCACCAAGCGTCCAGCTTCGTCGTACTGATACGCCGTAATCGCGCCCAGTGGATCCTGCTCAACCGTCAGCCGACCTTTCTCATCGTAGGATTTGAAGTGCTCAGCGCCGTCAGGATCCACTCGCTGCACCAGCCGCGCCCGCTGGTCATGCACATAGACTTCCTGACTGCCATCGGCGTTAAACACCGTGACCTGGCCGTTATCGTCCCAGGCATAGCGCGTGTCCATCTGCGAGAAACTGGCCCAATGCCGGACACATCGCGCCGCCTTACCAGACCTTTCCCACTCCCAGAAAAAACTCGCGCCACCGGCTAAGCCACGCTCAAGAATGACGTGCTGCTCGTCGTACCGATAAACCTCACTTTCGCCTACCGCATTGGTCGCGCAAACCAACCGACCCGTCGCGTCATAGGCGTAGGAAACAACGCTCTGCTCCGTCACCCAGACAAACGGACCGTCATCCACCGCCCGCTCAATCTGGTAGTCCACCGCCACAATGCGGCCCGACGCATAGCGCAAAAACAGCGAGCGCCCGACGCCGTTATCCAGCCGCTCAATCTGCCCCAGGTAATTACGGAAAATGCGCAATCGGTTGTCATACGCATCGCTGATCGCCGTCAGCACACCGTCGCGAAAGTGGTAGAAACGTGACCCTTGAGACAGGATCAGTTCATCGGGTAAAGCGCCCAGATAAATCGCAGCTTCGGCCAGGCTATTGGTAATCGCCGGCCGAGAAACCGTGGGCAAGGGCAGGGTAGTCGTGCGATTCTCATGATCGGTCCACACCACCGAATCCCCGGAAACACTCAGCCGATGCGCCAGCGAGTGACTCCAGCCAAACCCCAGCCCGCAGTCCACTTCCACCGCACTGGTGCGATACAGCCGCGTCCACTCAAACGGCAAGATCCCGTCCAGCGTGCCATCGGTGAGCGTCAGCAGCTCCTCGCCCGTGACCATCGACACCGGGCAGCCGTTGGTGACGGTCTTGTCCGAAGGCGCAGCCGCATCCCCAGCCGGGTTTCGAGCAGAAGCAGGCACATCGTCGACAGGCGCCTGGCGCACCAACACTGTCCGCTGTCCAACCTTGTCCCGAACCACCGGCACCGGGTTGGCAACCACCTGATCCCCAGCCTTCAACGGCACATCCGGAATCGTCCGAATCGGCGTCGCCGAGCTACCCAGCAACATGGGCTTGGCCGCGTCGACATGCGCGTCCAACCGAGGCCCGGCCAACTGATCGGCCAACATCTCAAGCCACTTACGCACCCGCCCCGACTTGATATGCCCCAACACCTGCATACCCATCCGAACCTGTACCCCCATGCCCCGGGTCGCCCAGATCAAAAACAGATTGATCAGCACCTCGCCGGTAATCTCGCCCACCAGTTCATACATGTCCGGCGGCGGCAGCATGCGTATCCAGGCGACCATTGCCGACAGATAGATGAACAACAGCGGCTCGTCGCTCAGTACCAGCAGGCCATGGGCGATGGCGTCCTTGCCCAGTTTCAGCAGATCGTCCAGCTCGGCCTGGGTGATGTACTTCAGTAACTTCTCGCTATTGGCCTTGAGGTCCGCCAACAGGTCGTACAGCTGTGTGAAATTGTCCCAGAGGTTGTAGAGCGCCTTGCCAATCCCACTCGCGAACGCCACGCCTTGCATCGCACTGCGCTCGAACGGCGTGGCGTTGGCGAAGTCTTTCCATCGCGGCTTGAAGGTCTTCGTCCATTCGTCACGCAGGCGTTCTTCCAGCCCGACGATCACCGACTGATAAGACGCATACAGCGCCTTGACGTGTGCCTTGGAAACGTTGGGGTAAAAAGTGATCTGGTAACGCTGGTCGCGGATGCAATCCTTGACTTCAAGAATGCCGCTGGCATCGATGGTTCGACGGATAGGGTCACCGAACGGCGTGCCGTCCGACCCGATGGCTTGCAGCATCACCGGCGTATTGCCGATGGGCACAAACCGCGTGCTTTCAAACATATGCAGCAGGGTCAACGAGCCCTGGGCCTTGCAAACAGCCACCGTGCGATTGGGCTGTTTGGAGGATGCGGGAGCGACGAGGGAAACTTCCTGGCCGACCTTGAACACCTGCTCCACGTCCAGAGCCGAGCCGCTCCAGAAGCTTTCGGCCCACTCGTCAAAGGCGTTCAGGCACGTGCGGAAATCACGCAGGACGCTTTCCACGTCCGGCTTTTCGGCATCCATAGGGGAGAGGACGAACTGCGCAATAACCGGAATCATGAAGCGGCCCCGTTGAGTGGGGCACAGGAAAGGTGCATCGGCGGTCCCTCGCGCTGAGTGGTCAGGCGAGAGACTTTGGCGAGGTTGGTAGGGAAAAGAAGTCGGCGTTATTCGCCGGAAGAGCTAGGAAGTTTCGCCAAAACCTCGGGCAAACCGAGGCTTTGTTGTAGGTGGGGGATTACAGGGTGAATAGTCCTACAGCTTCAACTGCCCGATCGCCTTGCTCAACTCCCCGGCCAGGGTGGCCAGTTCATTGCTGGTGGTGGCCGAGTCTACGGTCTGCTGCACGGTGTTCTCGGTCACGTCGCGAATGCTGACGACGGCGCGGTTCATTTCTTCGGCCACGTGGCTTTGCTGTTCGGCGGCGACGGCGATCTGGGTGTTGCTTTCGCGCATCTGCGCCACGGCGCCGGTGATTTCGGCGAGGGCGGCGCCGGCTTCCTGGGCTTGTTGCACGCAGTCGTCGGCCTTGAACGAGCTTTCCTGCATGAAGTCCACCGCGTCGCGGGTGCCGGCTTGCAGGGCCGAGACCATGCGGGTGATTTCGTCAGTGGAGCTTTGCACGCGCTTGGCCAGGTTGCGCACTTCGTCGGCGACCACGGCAAAGCCACGGCCCATTTCCCCGGCGCGGGCGGCTTCGATGGCGGCGTTGAGGGCGAGCAGGTTGGTCTGCTCGGCGATGCTGTGGATCACACTGACCACGCCGTTGATTTTCTGGCTATCCTCGGCGAGCTTCTGGATCATTTCGGCGGTTTGTTGCACGCCGGTGGACAGGCCGGCAATCGAGCGCTGTACGCGGCTGACCACTTCCTGGCCGCTGCCGGCAAGGGTATCGGCGGTCTGGGACAGATCCCTTGTGGCGCCTGCGTGCTGGGCGATGTGATAGACGGTGGCGGTCATCTCGTTGATGGCGGTGGCAGCCTGGTCGGTTTCGCTTTGCTGGCCGAGCATGCCGTGCTGCACCTCGTTCATGCTGCTGGCCAGCCGTGCGGCGCCATCATCCAGTTGCCGGGCGGTGCGTGCCACGGTGTTCACCACGCGCTGGTAACCGGCCTGCATCGCGTTGAACGCGCTGGCCATTTGGCCGACTTCGTCTTTGCACGCCAAGGGCACGCGGGCCGACAGGTCGCCGGTTTTCTCCACGTGCAGCATCACGTCCTTGAGGGTGTTGAGCTGGCTGAGCAGGAAGCGGATCAGCAACTGCGAGGCACCGAGCATTGCCAGCATCAGGATCAGGACCGCCACCGCATAGTTGGCGAAGCGCTCTTCGAACACCTGGCTCAGGCTGGGCGCATAGGCAAGGACGGCAACGTATTGACCCTCAGGACGGGCGACGACTTCAGCGCCCATCAACGGGTTCTCGCCGAACACAGGCATGTGGTTGAGTTCGACCCAACCCGTGGCGCTGCCCAAGGCTGACAGATCCTGGTCGGCCAGGTGTGGGACTTGGCCGCGCTTGAACGTCAGCCAATGGTCGCTCTCAGGCAGCGTCTCACCCGCTGGCCAGGCACTCAGCAGCCGCGCTTGTTCTTGCGCCGAGGCGAGGGACGCCGTGCTGCGCGCCTGTTGTTCAAGCTGTACGGCATACAGCACCAGCAGCAGGGTGGTGATGAAGGCGACCGCGTTGACGGCCCAGAATTTGTACTTCAGCGAGATATTGCTAAGCCAGGCACCCATGGAAGGTTTTCTCTGATAGCGGAAACAGCATTGGCAAGGTGCCATTATTGTGCCGCTATCCAGGGAAACGGTTTTGACGTGGGTCAATGCGCCGCATCAATCCACTTGGGGCAGTCCAAAAAAGCGACGGGCGCATGCCGTGCTGTTACGGGCCAGGTCTTCCAGGCTTTCGTTGCGGTGCAGAGCGACTTCGCGCAGGACTTCCGGCAGATACGCCGGCTCATTCCGGCCATTTTTCGGCTTTGGCCGTAGGGTGCGCGGCAGCAGATAAGGGGCGTCGCTTTCCAGCATCAGACGGTCACCGGGAATTTCCCTGACCAGTGGGTGCAGGTGTGTCCCACGGCGCTCGTCGCAGATCCAACCGGTGATGCCAATGTGCAAGTCGAGGTCGAGGTAGCTGAACAACGCTTGCTGTTCGCCCGTAAAGCAATGCACCACGGCGGCGGTAAGGTGGTCGCGGTAGTCCTTGAGGATATCCAGCAGGCGCTGATTGGCGTCACGTTCGTGGAGAAACACCGGCAACTTCAGCTCGACGGCCAGGGCTAGATGTTCTTCGAGAACTTTTTCCTGTTGTGGCCGCGGTGAAAAATCCCGGTTGAAATCCAGCCCGCATTCACCCACCGCACGCACACGGTTTTCGCTGAGCAAAGCGCGCAGACGCTGGGCGCTGTCGCCGTTCCAGTCGCTGGCGGAGTGGGGGTGGATGCCGGCGGTGCTGAACAGCCGCTGGCCGCTTTCATCGAGTTTTTCGCACAATTGCAGGGCCTGTTCGCTGCCCTCGATGCTGGTGCCGGTGAGCACCAATTGCTGTACGCCAGCGGCATAGGCGCGGTCGAGCACAGCTTGGTGCTTCTCGTCGAAACTGGGGTTGGTCAGGTTGACGCCGATATCAATGAGTTGCATGGTGCTATCTCCGCCTGCGGCCGGAAAGCATATCAGAGCTGTAGATTTATAAGAAAAACGAAGAACTACAACGAGTTATAGCTGTCTTTGAACGTCGCAAGCGACATTGTGGTTGGCCCGTCGCCCGCCATCATGCCGCCGTTGCGTACCTTGCCAGCGCATAAAGCGCTCTGTTTCTGACCCCCACCGCCCCGTTTTTCGCGAGGGCGTTGGCCAGTATTCTTTTCCGGAGAGCGGATGATCCGACCCTCGGCGTTGCTTATGTTGTGCCTGACGTTGCTGCTGCCCATGGCGGCGGTCGCGCGTCTGGACGGGCCGCTGGAAGTGACCAAGCCCGGCAAGGTGCGTGACCTGGCGGAGATTCGCTCCAGCCGCACCCTGCGTGTGTTGGTCAACCAGAGCCGTAACAGTTCCGGCGAGGTGCAGGGCCAGGCTATTGGCGTCGAATACCATCGCCTGCGCGCCTTCGAGCAATACCTCAATGGCCATGCCCGCGATGGTCAGGAGATCAACCTCAAGATCATTCCCAAGGCCAAGGACCAGTTGCTCGGCGCGTTGGCCCGTGGCGAAGGTGACCTGGTCGCTCCGGGTGAATTGCTGGATGTAAAGGCTGCACACAAGATCAGCACCAGCGACCCGATTGTCAGCGATGTACCGCTGTGGTTGGTGGGGGTGAAGGGCGAGCGGCGGTTCACCAAGTTGGAGCAACTGTCCGGCCGCACACTGGCGTTGACCACCGGCAGCGCGGCGGCGGATGCCATCAGCCAGGTCAACCAGAAGCTGGCGCTGCACAAGCAGCCGCCGGTGAAAGTGGAGTGGGTGGACCCGACCCTGGCCGTGGAGGATGTGCTGGAGATGGTCCAGGCCGGCATTTTTCACCTGACTGTTGTTGAAAAACCGATTGCCGAACGCTGGTCGAAGATCCTGCCCAAGTTGCGCTTCGATAAGCAGGTGGCGATCAGCGAGCCGGGCGACGAGTACTGGTTCGTACGCCAGGATGCTTCGATGCTGCGGGCCAGCATTGATCGCTTCCTAAAAACTTACCGGACGCCTTCCGACCAGGATGTGGCGTTCCAGCGTATCTACCGTCGTCTCTATCAAGTGCGCAATCCACTGGCTCGGGTCGACCGTCAACGCCTGGAAAAACTGCGCCCGGTGTTACAAAAGCATGCCCGCGAGCAGGGCATGGATTGGCTGAACCTGGCGGCACTGGCCTTCAAGGAGTCCGCTTTGGACCCTGGCGCGCGCAGCAGCGGCGGTCCCACCGGCTTGATGCAAATCACCCCTTCGGCAGCGCAGCGGGTAGGGGTCAACAACATTGAGAGTCTCGACAGTAATGTGCAAGCGGGCGCGCGCTACCTGGCGATGATCCGTCGCAAGTTCTTCGCCAGCCCCAAGCTCAATGAGCGTGAGCGCATGGCCTTTGTATTGGCGGCCTACAACATGGGGCCGGAGCGGGTGCAGGGCATGCGCACTGAAGCCAAGCGCCGGGGGCTTAACCCCAATCAGTGGTTCTTCCAGGTTGAACGCATCGCCATGGAGCAGGTAGGGATGGGCGGCGTCAGCTATGTTAATAGCGTCAACAAGTACTATTTGGCGTTTGACCGGGAGCGGGAGTCCCTGGAGCCGCCGGCGCCGAAAATCGCCTCACGGAAGTAATCGATTTTATCGATATTAATCAGGCATTTTTTCGGCTTTTATCATTGTTTAAACTGATTAATATAGCGGCCAACCAACCCCTATTTAGAAAAGGATTATCACCATGAGCCCACTGATCAACAGCATCCTGTCCACTCGCGCCGGTTACGGCCTGACCCTTCTGCGCATTGTTGTCGGCATCATCTTCGCCGCTCACGGTTCGCAGAAACTCTTTGGCTGGTTTGGCGGCTACGGCCTGGCGGGTACTGCGCAGTGGATGGAAAGCATCGGCCTGGCGCCGGGTACACTGATGGCGCTGTTGTCGGGCGGCACCGAGTTCTTCGCGGGTTTGGCCTTGATCATCGGCCTGCTGGTTCGTCCTGCGGCATTGGGCCTGACCATCCTCTCGCTGGTGGCGATCTTTTCGGTGCATATCCATAACGGTCTGTTTATGGCCAACAACGGTTATGAGTTCGCCCTGGCACTGCTCGGTGGCTCGCTGGCGGTGCTGCTGGAAGGCGCGGGCAAGCTGTCTGCGGATCGCGCCATCGCCAACTGATCTGCGTAGAACCCTTAAAAGGCCCGCCCTGTGCGGGCTTTTTGCTGATCGGGATTCTTGACACCGCCCCACCGGCTTCTCTAGGATGCCGCTCATGCGCCGATTTAAACAGCTAATTGCGGGGCGCCACGGGTGATCGTTATCGGTCCCGACAGAAGCATGTTCCATGCTTCGAAATTCCGCTAAAGCGCTGGTTCGGTGTTGCCTCTCACCTGCCCGCAGACTTTTGAGGCAGAGACACGACACGATGAATGCACTGCGCCCCCTGATACGCCTGGCCCCGATCACCGCGGACCTCACTCAACGCAATCCAAAAATTCTCCTGGGCGGCAAGCATCAGCCGACGCTTTTGCGTTACCTGGATGGCTGGCCGCGTCGCACGGGTCGACCTTCGGCGTTCCTGATCCAGTTTGTCGAAGACGGCGACTCCCTTGCACGTTTTGCCAGCAACAGTTTTGACCTCGCGGTTATCCAGGCGCCAACTGCCGACGACGCCGATGAGGTCATTCGCCAGTTGACCCGCATTGCCCGGCAAGGGCTGATCGCCCGTCGTTGAGCGTTCAGTGAATGACGCTGCCGGCCTTCAGCCGGCGACGGCGTTGGCCCAGAAAGACCAGCCAGGCGATCAGGCATAAGGTCACGGGTATCGCAAAGGTCACCGTCAGTTTTATAACCCACTCCAGTCGACGCACCTGGGCATAGGCTTCGTCCTCCAGGGCATGCAATTCCATAGGCAAGCGCAGACGTTCCTTGTTGAGTGCCTGCAGCCGAGTGGTGGTGTCCACGGGCTGGGTGCCAAGGGCGGTTGTCCACGGGCTAAGCCGCTGCCATTCCTGCTCCGTGCGCTGTAGGCGCCGTTCCAATTCGCTGGCTTTTACGCGATAGGCCTGTTTCGCGACGTTGCGCATGCTCTCCAACCTGTTCGGCGACGTTTCCTGCGGCACACGCGGGCGAATGGCGGCGAGTGTGTCGGGGGCGGACAGGTTGTCCAGCGTATTCAAGACAAACAGCGCGTTGCCGTCGGGTGCCGAGTCATTGACCTTATCCATGAGCATGTCCGTGTCAGCCACCACCACGACATGAATCTGCGCCGCTTTCTGCAAACCGGGCGGCTGCCCCTTGATGCCGTCGGGAAATACCGAATAGCTCGGCCCCTCGATGCGCGCGGCGATCACATGAGCTCGTTCCTGCTTTGACGCCCCTTCAATCAATGAGTCGATGCTAGCCGCGCTTGTGAGGCCGTTGGCGTCCAACAGGACAGACTGTTCGGAGCTTTGCAGGAGCGGGGTGAAGGTCGTGCGGCTCTTGCTCAGTGGAGAGAGGGCGCCACTGCTCGATACCGTCACCCTATTGAGGTTCCATGTACTCATGTCATGGATGTTCATCGCCTGTCGGGGTAGGTTCAATCGGACCTGATTGGGCGCGCCCGATGTCTCCCTTGGCGTGTAGACGTCGTCAACCACCAGCCTGTCCGCCGGCATTTGGACACCCCAGGCAGCCATCAACTCGCTCAGCCGAGTGTTGCCTGGGGGGAGGTTTGGGCGTTGCTCAGTCAAAGGGTCGATAAACATCATTAATCTGCCGCCCCTCAAGACAAATTGTTCAATGGCATACAAGGTTCGCTCAGACAATGCCTGAGGGTGCACGACCATCAGTGTTTTGATGGGCTGGGGAACGGATGCGGCAGTCGGCTCCAGATTGACCAGGTCGAATTCCTGCCTTAGCTCCTGCAGCAACCGGCCTGCGGATCCGTCCATCGCCAATCCCGCCAATAGGGCAATGACCGGGCGTTCGGGGTGCTGCAATTTATAGAGCAGATGGCCGATTTCATACTCAAGCAGTGGCTCCTGGTCGAGGCTGAAGGAACCAATACGTCTCACACCGTGACCTGCTCGGGAGCCGATAAGACCGAGAAACCCGGCATTATCGTCGAGCCCGGAAAGCCGGGCTTTGTAGGCGTCCTCCGAAAAAGGCGCCGGTTCAATCAGGTGCAGGTTGATCATGCCATTGGCTGTTTCCTCGTACTCCTTGAGCAGCTCTTCAATACGCTTGCTGTAGCGTTGCACCGCGTAGCTTCTTTTGGGGGCGTTGGCGGAGTTGAAGTAATACAAGTCGAGCGGGTCTTCCAGTGTGGTGAGCAGCTGTTTTACGGCAGGTGCCAAGGTGTGAACTTTTTGCTCAGAAAGGTCCCACCGTATATCAGGAAGTTTACCTATCCAAACCAGATTGAACGCCAGGAAAAGCAGGAAGGTGACGGTAAGTGTCATGCCGGTGCGCAGCGAGGACCGCATTGAGGATTTCCCTTCTCAGCTGTGTTTGTAGTTGAGTGTGACTATCGTCGCAGCGAGAAAGGCGAAGATCATGCTGATGAAGTAGAGCGTGTCACGAAGTGTGAGCTTCCCATCGTCGATATTGCTGAATCGCAAAGTAGGGCTGAGTGCGGCCAAGCTATCGATCAAGCCAATAGGGGCTTGGTGTTCAAGTGCATCCAGGATGGAAGAAAGTCCACTGGCTGTCAGAAGCAGGCCAAGGGTCAATATGAAAATGACAGTGCGCTGGCGTACAAATGCACAAATAAAGCAACCCACGGACAGGTAACTGCCTGCCAACAACCAACTCACAAAAAATTGCGAAGCAATAACGCTGTTATCGGCCCTGCCCAAGTAGTTGGCGATGATGACAAGAGGAGACATCAGAAACAGGGTTGCACCTGCTACGAACCAGGCGGCCAGGAATTTTCCGATCACCCATTCATAGGTTGTGATGGGCATGGTTTTCATTAGCCCGAGAAAGCCTGTACTGGACTCATCCGCCCATAGTTGCGTGGCCAAGGCGGGAATCAGTAGTAAATACAGCCAGGGGTGAAACTGGAAGAACACCTGCAAGTCACTGATGTTTTGTTCCGGCCACGGGCTTATGTACTTTCCCAATGCCACGGACAGTATGAGAAAGACGGCAATGTGCAGGTAAGTACTGGGTGTGCAGGCATAGCTGGCGAGCTGACGCTTGAAAATAATAGGTAATAATTTCAACGGGGCGCCTCCTGGCTCAGGTGGTGGACCACATCATTCAGGCGACCTGGTTCCAGGTTTAACGAGTTGATTTTCCAGCGGCGACTGGCAATCAGCGTATTGATATGGGGATAGATGGTGTGTCCCGGCATGGCGAGAACGGTCACCGTGCCGGGGGCATGTCGATGTTCTTCGATGCCGGCCACGCCGGGCAGGACGGCCAGGGCCAATAGGTCTAATGGTGTGTCCGCGGCCAGGGTGACGGCCTGGAAATGACGTGAGTCGCGTTGTAGATCGGGCAGCGGGTTATCGGCGACCAGGCGACTGCCTGCTATGACTAACGCTCGGGTACACACGTCAGATAATTCATCGCAGTGGCGAGAAGCGATGATGACTGTCATTTCTTGCGTTAAAGATTGGATGAGCGACCTGAACACATATTTTTGATCAGGTGCAAGTCCTTCGGTGGGGTCATCCAGCAGCAACAGGACAGGGCTATGCACGATGGCCTGCGCAAGGGCAACTTTACGTTTCCAGCCGATGGAGAGGGCATCGAGAGGCGCATCGAGCACGGGAAACAAATCCAGTCGTGCGATGACCTGTTCCAGCCGCGAGCGCTTTTCGGCGCCGTAGAAGCCGCGAACGGCAGCGATGAAGCCAAGGAACGCTTTGACGGACATCGTTGGATGGCCGAGGTCCGTGGACAGTTGATAACCAACGAGTTGCCTTGCCTTAAGTGCATGGGTTTGTATATCGAAACCCTGGACCTTTATATAACCGCTGGAGGGCTGTGTTGAACCGGCTATTAAATCGAACAGAGTTGTTTTGGTCGAATGATCTTGCCCGAATAATCCCACGCATTCTTGTGGATTGGCGATGAACGAAAAATCGCTGAGTACAGCTGTGTTACCCGTGTGTTTTGTCAGATTGCTTATTTCGATCATTTTTTTACCGAAAAAGTTTGGTATGACGTAGGGGGCATGAAAAAAGGGTACGGGTAACGCTCGCTTTTGGGAACGTCGATAATGCTTAATAAGAGAAGTCCTACGTGCGGGTTGGGCAGGCCGCTGAAGCAATGTGTTAGGTTTCGGAATGTCCAATTTTCGAATGTTTATTAGTTGTTTATATAAACTTTCTGCACTGCATAATGAGGCCTGAATACCATGATGCTGCTACGTACCCTTGTTCTTGAGCGTAATGGTCAAGATGCTCCGGTTAATGGTGCATTGCTCTGTGGATTTGCCGTAGGTCAGACGGCCTCCAACTTTCTTGTCTATAGCCTGGACGAGGAAGTAGAACCGGAAAGTTCCAGGGTCTATATCGCCGCGTTACGTAAGAAAGTTGATCGGTATTTCCTGGGCGGGGTTGAGTCCAGGGAGGATCTGCAGTTGGCATTACATGTGTTCAAGCAGATTCTGACGTTGGCCGCTTCGGGAATGAAGGCCGGCGGGGTGACGGAAACCCAGGTGCCCTATCATTTTGTCGATTTGAAAGGCTGCAAGCTGCCGCCTGCCAGGCCCGAGGACCATCATTCGGTGATCATCAAGAAGGCGCTGGTGATGAAGGTGATCACCCTGGGCATGTCTGCGCCGACGCTGCCGGCGATCGAAAGCGCTTCAGTGATCGTACCGTCCATTCGTTTTTCGTCGCAAATGAGCTCATCTCCCAAGGCGATGAATCCTTCCGAGCCTGTCCCTGCGCCTGTGCATGAGCATTCCGTTGAGGAGATTCAACAACCCCCTGCCGAGGTCCCGTTGATGATGGCGCAGGCCGCAACGCCCATCCAGCCGGAGCCCGATGTGCCGACACCTCTGAAACGCCCGGCGCCAGCCGACCACAGTACATTGTTCGAAGTGGACAGCACGTTGACCAACCTGGCCCGGGTTGCTCAAGAGCTGACCCAGCAAAAGCTGGCAGCCATCGAACAGGAGTCTGTACTTGAGCAATGGCAGGCACGCTTGCAGCAAGAGCAGAAACAGTTGGATGAGAAAGCTCGAGAACTGGAGCGGCGCACCACTCAACTGCACGATCATTCGCTTGCGGTCAGCCAGAGAACCGAGGCCCTGAAGGTGATGACGTCGCAGGTATCGGGTTTGCGGCAGAGCCTGCGGGGTGTGCTGCTTGAGCTGGACCAGGCGTTGGATGGCTAGACTGGCCTGGCTACTTTCCCGGGTTCATTTATCATCAACGCCAGCCAGCCGACGCCTGGGCTTTAAACTCAGGCGGATCGGCACCTATGGACATTGCCACGGGATGCAAGCGTTTGAGTACCAAGCTGATTACCAAAGAAGGCCATGAAGCGCTGAAGAAGGAGCTGGATTACCTGTGGCGCGAAAAACGCCCGGACACCACGCGCAAAGTGACCTGGGCGGCTTCGCTGGGAGATCGCAGCGAAAACGCCGATTACCAGTACAACAAGAAACTACTGCGTGAAATCGACCGTCGTGTGCGCTACCTGCGCAAGCGCCTGGAGGACATGCGCATTGTGGAATACATGCCTGAGCAAGAGGGCAAGGTGTTCTTCGGCGCCTGGGTAGACATCGAAAACGAGCAGGGTGAGACCAAGCGTTTTCGCATCGTTGGCTATGATGAGATTTATGATCGGATGGACTACATCTCCATCGACTCACCCATGGCCCGTGCGTTGTTGCGCAAGGAAGTGGACGATGAGGCCGTCGTGCAGACCCCGGGTGGAGACGTGTGCTGGTGGATCACCGGCATCGAATATGTGAAGTAAGTGAGGTCGGCCCGCGTTCAGTGATGAACGCGGGCCGACCAGGTTTCAACCTTCGCGTAGCACGGTCAACGGGCTGGCGTTGAGTGCGCGGCGAGTGCCGAATACACCGGCACCGCCGATCAATACGGCACCGATTACCGGCAGCAGTAACAGCCACGGATGAGGCTGCCAGGCCAGGTCGAACGCATAGCGATACAGCACAAAGGTCACCAACTCGGTCCCCAGCGCTGCGAGCAGACCACTCACTGCGCCCAGCAGCCCGAACTCGATACGCCTGGCCTTGACCAGCAGCTTGCGTTCGGCGCCCAGTGCACGTAGCAGCGCCCCCTGGCGGATGCGCTCATCCAGGGTGGCTTGCAGGCCGGAGAACAGCACCGCCATCCCTGCCGCCAGTACAAACAGCAGCACGTATTCCACCGCCAGGGTCACCTGGGCAAGGATACTGCGCAACTGCTCCAGCAGCGCTTCGACCTGCAGGATGGTTACCGCCGGGAACGCCCGAGACAGGTCGACGATCTGCTGGTCATGTCCAGGCGCCAGGTAAAAGCTGGTCAGGTAGGTGGCGGGCAGATCCTTCAAGGTACCCGGTTGGAAAATCATGAAGAAGTTGGGCTGGAAGTTATCCCAGTTTATGGTCCGCAGGCTGGTCACCCGTGCTTCACGGTTTTCCCCGCCCACGGTGAACACCAGGTGATCATCGAGCTTGAGCTTGAGGCTTTCCGCCACCTTGGCCTCGACCGATACGCCGGGGATTTCATCGGTAGGTTGCTGTGACCACCATGAACCGGCAGTCAGGGCATTCCCCGGTGGCAGGTCGGCGGCCCAGGTCAGGCTCAGGTCGCGTTGCACCGCGCGATCGCCGCTGGAGTCCTTGCTGACGATTTCCTGTACGGGCTCGCCATTGATACTGATCAGGCGACCTGGCACCACCGGATACAGCGGCGCGGACTGCGCTTGCAGTTCCAGCAGGCGGGCGCCAAACGCGTCCTTGTCAGCCGGCAGGATATTCAAGGCGAAATAGTTGGGGGCGTCCTTGGGCAGCTGGTTTTGCCAGGTGTCGAGCAACTCGCCACGCAGCAGGGCGATCAAACCCATGGAGAGCAGGATCAAACCGAACGCCAGGGATTGACCGGCCGCCGCCAGCGGGTGACGCAACAATTGCCCCAGGCCCAGTCGCCAGGGCAGCGAGGCGCGCGCCAGCAGACGGCGCAGGCTTTGCAACAGCAACAGGAGCAAGCCGCCGAGTACCAGTGCAGCCACCACGCCACCGCCGAGCAGGGCGAAGGTCAACACCAGGTCAAGGCTCAGGCGCCACATGATCAGGCCCAAGGCAAACAGTGCCGCGCCATAGACCATCCAGGTGCTGGAGGGGATCGGTAGCAGGTCGCGACGCAAGACGCGCAGCGGTGGCACGCGACCCAGTGCAGCCAGGGGCGGCAGGGCGAAACCGGCGAGGGCGACCAGCCCGGTGCCGATCCCGGCGATTGCCGGTAGCAGCCCGCCGGGTGGCACGTCCGATGGCAGCAAGTCATGGAGGAAATAGAACAGGCCAAACTGCGCCAACCAGCCGAGCAGGGCGCCGGTGAGGCTCGCCAACAGCCCCAGCACACTCAGTTGCAGGCTGAACAGCAACATGGCTTCGCGTCGCGACAGTCCCAGGCAACGCAGCAAGGCACTGGCGTCGAAGCGTCGGGTGGCGAAGCGATTGGCCGACAGTGCCACGGCCACACCGGCCAACAGCACGGCCACCAGGCTGGCCATGTTCAGGTAGCGCTCAGCCTTGCCCAGGGCGCCGCCGATCTGCTGGTTGCCATCCCGTGAATCCTGCAGGCGCTGGTTGGCGGCGAGCCCCGGCTTGACCAGGTCACGATAGGTTTGCAGCACGGTGCTGCCCTGCAGCCCGCGCCAGAGTTCGCGGTAACTCACGCGGCTGCCGGGCTGCACCACACCGGTGGCGTCCAGGTCTGCCAGGTTGATCATCACCCTGGGCGTGAGGCTGTAGAAGTTGCCGGCGCGGTCTGGCTCGTAGGTCAGCACGCGGGCCAGGCGCAGTGTCTTCATGCCCACATCGATGCTGTCGCCGACCTTGAGGTCCAGCGCCGTCAGCAGCCGCGCTTCCACCCAGGCTTCACCGGGTTTTGGTCCGCCGCCCGGGGTTTCATCGCCAAAGGGGGCAGCCGCGCTTTTCAGTTCACCGCGCAGTGGGTACTGCTCGTTGACGGCCTTGATGCTGGAGAGCTGGATGCCATTATCCGTGGCAATGACGCTGGAGAACTCCACCACGCGGGCGTGATCCAGGCCCAGCTCGGTGCCGGACTGGATTTGCTCGGGACGGGCAGGCGAGCTGCCTTCGAGCACTAGGTCGGCGCCGAGGAATTCGGTGGCGCGCAACAGCATCGCGCCGTTGAGGCGCGCGCCGAAGTAACCGATGGCGGTACTGGCGGCGACGGCCACCAGCAGGGCGAAGAACAACACGCGCAATTCACCGGCGCGGGCATCGCGCAGCAATTGGCGCATGGCAAGGCTGAACAGGCGCAACAGCGGCAAACGTGCCATCAAGGCTCCAGGGGCGCGACCATCAGGCCGGCTTCAAGGCGGATCAAGCGTCGGCAACGGTGGGCCAGGCGCTCGTCGTGGGTGACCAGCACCAGGGTCGTGCCGCTTTCTTGGTTGAGTTCGAACAGCAGGTCGCTGATGCGCTCGCCGGTGTGGCTGTCGAGGTTGCCGGTGGGTTCATCGGCAAACAGCACGTCCGGTTCTGCGGCAAAGGCGCGGGCGATCGCCACCCGTTGTTGCTCGCCACCGGAGAGTTGGCGTGGCGAGTGGGTCAGGCGTTGGCCCAGGCCGACGCGTTCCAGCAGGTGCCGGGCACGCTCGCGGGCGTCTTTGCGGCCATCCAGTTCCAGCGGCAGCATGACGTTTTCCAGCGCGTTGAGGCTGTCGAGCAATTGGAACGACTGAAATACGAAGCCCACGTGCTCGGCACGGATGCGCGCGCGCTGGTCTTCGTCGAGGGTACTCAGGGCTTGCCCGGCAAGGGTCACTTCGCCGCTGCTGGGCAGGTCGAGACCGGCGAGCAGGCCGAGGAGGGTGGATTTGCCGGAGCCGGAGCTGCCGACGATAGCCAGGCTATCGCCCTTGTTCAGTTCCAGGCTCAGTTCGTGCAGGATAGTCAGTTCACCTTCCGCGCTGGGAACCACTTTGCTAAGGTTCCGCGCGGTGAGAATGCTTGCGCCCATGGAGAATCCGATGCGAATGTGGTTTTTGAGTGCTGGCCTGGCCTTGATGTGCATGGCCCAGAACGCAGCGGCGGGTACAGTCCTGATCGTTGGCGATAGTATCAGTGCCGGTTTCGGCCTGGATACCAGCAAAGGGTGGGTTGCCCTGTTGCAGCAACGGCTCAAGCAGGAAGGTTTCGACGATAAAGTGGTGAATGCCTCCATCAGTGGCGACACCAGTGCCGGAGGCCTGGCGCGGCTGCCGGCGGCGCTTGCAGAGCATAAGCCGGACGTGGTGGTGATCGAGTTGGGTGGTAATGATGGCTTGCGTGGTCAGCCGCCCGCTCAATTGCAACAAAATCTTGCGTCGATGATTGACCAGTCCAAGGCCGGCGGCGCCAAGGTGTTGCTGTTGGGAATGCAGCTGCCACCCAATTATGGCCCGCGCTACACCACCGCGTTTGCCGAAGTCTATGGTGTGCTGGCCAAGGAAAAAAACGTCCCGCTGGTGCCGTTTTTCCTTGATGGCGTGGGCGGGCATCCGGAGCTGATGCAGGCCGATCAACTGCACCCGGCGGTCGGCGCTCAGGGCAAGTTGCTGGAAAATGTCTGGCCGACGCTAAAACCGCTGCTATGACGCTTTTCTACCGGCAGGCTTTCGGCTAAGGTGGCGCCCCCCCGATTTGGAGCCCCTGATGTCGCGTCCTGCCTGGTCCCTGTTTAACTACCAACTGATCGAGCCGGACGAGCAGCTGGATCTGTTCGCCTGCCAGGAAGTGCGGGTGCATCTGGTGGCGCGTCAACTGGAACTGGGCGGCTCCATTGATCGCACGCTGTGCGGCACACTGTTGCCTGCGCAACCGCGTTGGTCGCGGGTCGATCGTTCGATATTCCAGGACCAGCGGCTGTGCCCTTTATGCCGTGCGATTCTGGAATCCCAGAAGCGTGGTACGCCGCCGATCTGGCCGGAGCTGCGTTTCGAGTTGTAGGGGGCAGCTAGAAGCGCGCTTCACGTATACAATCGATGTTTACCTCCCCGTCGTTCTGCGAAGGATTTACCGGATGTTGTCGCGCCTTTCCGTCGTCACCTGCTGCCTGTCTCTCGCTGCCCTCTGTGCGGCCGGTTCGGCGTCAGCCCTGCAGTTGCCCTTGCCACCACCGGGTGAAGACATCGTCGGCCAGGTCCAGGTGATCAAGGCCAAGTACGAAGACACGTTTGCCGACCTGGGCACCACCTATGACCTGGGCTATTCGGAGATGGTGGCGGCCAACCCGGGCGTGGACGCCTGGTTGCCGGGGGCAGGCACCGAGATCGTGTTGCCGACGCGCTTCATCCTGCCGCCGGGCCCGCGCGAAGGTATTGTGATCAACCTGGCGGAATACCGACTCTATTACTTCCCCAAGGGCCAGAACGTGGTCTACACGTTCCCGTTGGGGATCGGCCGTGAAGGCTGGGGGTCGCCAATCGCCCACACCAGCATCATTGCCAAGACACCCAACCCGACCTGGACACCGCCCGCGTCGATCAAGGCCGAGCACGCCGCCAACGGCGACCCGCTGCCCAACGTGGTGCCGGCCGGTCCGGACAACCCGCTGGGGCCGTTCAAGTTCACCCTGGGCACGCCGGGTTACCTGATCCATGGTTCCAACATGAAATTTGGTATCGGCACGCGTACAAGTCACGGTTGTTTCCGCATGTTCAACAACAACGTGCTGGAGATGGCGGGCATGGTGCCGGTGGGGACGTCGGTGCGCATCATCAACGATGCCTACAAGTTTGGTCGCAGTGGTGGCAAGGTCTACCTTGAAGCGCATACGCCATTGAATGATGACGGGACGCCGTCGGTGGTCGACAAGCACACCGCCGTCATCAACGCCTTGCTCAAGCGTGAAGACTTGGCCAACCAATTGCGCGTGAACTGGGACCAGGTGCGTGATGTAGTGGCGGCGGAAGACGGCTTGCCGACGGAAATCGGCGTGCCTGGCGCAGCCTCGGTGGCCGCCAGTGTGCCGATCGATCTGCAGCAGTAACGTTGTGTGATCAACAGCCCGCTACGGCGGGCTTTTTATTGCCCGCGATTCAGGTGCAAACCCCAGGCAATAAAAAAGCCGACCCATAAATGGATCGGCTTGATAACAACCCCGAAGGATTATTACTTGCGGCTAGCTTTTTCAAGCATACGCAGTGCGCGCTCGTTAGCTTCGTCAGCAGTCTGTTGTGCTTTTTGAGCAGCAGCCAGAGCTTCATCAGCTTTACGGTAGGCTTCGTCTGCACGGGCCTGGGAGCGAGCTGCTGCGTCTTCAGTTGCAGTCAGACGAGCTTCGGTTTCTTTGGAGACGCTGCTGCAACCGGTAGCCAGAACTGCGGCCAGAGCCAGAGCAGAGAATTTCAGAACGTTGTTCATCGTGTTCCCCTTCAAGGACTTTCTATTAGATGGCTAGTTCGCCCAGAGTGAGCTAATAGCCGGCGTACATACTACCCATTACTTGTAGTAAGTAAACTGACGTAGCGCAAGAAGCAAAAAAAATTCTCGCGCCGAATCTATTTTGGCTAATCTTTTGGAGGTTTGTATAAAAACCGTCCAATTTTTTTCAAACAGGCGAAAATTGGATCCAGGCTGAAAGGGCCGGCCCGCATGTGTTAAGCCTTGTAAACAGATGAAAATTTATATATCCAAGCTGACACTTACGTTCAGCCTGGCTTTGCTTTGCCCGGCATCTTTTGCGCATGTAGAGGTGACTTTAAGAGCGCCTGTTCGTCTTAAGGTTCAACTGCCGGCAATGTTCAGGCTTTCGATCCCAGGTTGATCGGAGCCCTTTCTATATCCACCAGCGGCAGGGGATGACGAGCGCGCCTTGAGCAATTTCAGGATTGGTGCCTACTATTCCCTACGTGCTGGTTGTAAACGCTCAGGGTTTTCTCGTTGTCGAAACCGGCACGGGGTGGCGTAGATGTTCCTTCGCCGGACAAACATCGGTAAGGTAGGGGTCAGAAACCAAGACCCGCGAGGAGTAGTGATGAGCGAGGCGTTGTCCATCCACCATGACCAGGCTGGTCATCAGTTCGAGACCAATGTGGACGGTCATCGTGCCTATCTGACCTATATGGACCTCGGCAAACAGACCCTGGATATCTATCGGACCTTCGTGCCCAACGCACTGCGGGGCCGTGGGATTGCGGCGGCACTGACCGAGGAAGCCCTGAAGTTCGCCGAAGAGGCAGGCTATACGGTGATCCCGTCCTGCTCCTACGTAGAACGTTACATGGAGCGCCACCAGCGCCATGCCGCAAAGCTGTAAACCGTAAACAGCACCATGAAAAACGCCGGGCTTAGCCCGGCGTTTTTGTGTGCGCAGTTTAAAGTCAGGTGCGTTTGCGTTTAGGCAGAACGTCCTTGAGCTTGGCATGCATGCTGCGCAGGGTGTTTTCGGTAGCCGCCCAGTCGATGCAGGCATCGGTGATCGACACGCCGTACTGCAAGTCGGCCAGGTCTTTTGGAATCGCCTGGCAACCCCAATTCAGGTGGCTCTCGACCATCAGGCCGATGATCGACTGGTTGCCTTCCAGGATCTGGTTGGCGACGTTTTCCATCACCAGCGGCTGCAGGGCCGGGTCCTTGTTGGAGTTGGCGTGGCTGCAGTCGACCATGATGTTCGGCTTGATCTTGGCCTTGTTCAGTGCCTGTTCGCACAGCGCAACGCTGACCGAATCATAGTTGGGCTTGCCGTTGCCGCCACGCAGCACCACGTGACCGTAGGCGTTGCCCTTGGTGGTGACGATGGACACGCCACCTTCCTGGTTGATCCCCAGGAAACGGTGCGGGCTGGAGACCGATTGCAGCGCGTTGATCGCCACGGTCAGGCCGCCGTCGGTGCCGTTCTTGAAGCCCACGGCCGAGGACAGGCCGGACGCCATTTCACGGTGAGTCTGGGATTCAGTGGTGCGTGCGCCGATGGCCGACCAGCTGATCAGGTCCTGCAGGTACTGCGGGGAGATCGGGTCGAGGGCTTCGGTGGCGGTGGGCAGGCCCATCTCGGCCAGGTCCAGCAGCAACTGACGACCGATGTGCAGACCGTCCTGGATCTTGAATGAGTCGTCCAGGTACGGGTCGTTGATCAAGCCTTTCCAGCCCACAGTGGTACGCGGTTTTTCAAAATAGACGCGCATCACCAGGTACAGGGTGTCGGACACTTCCGCCGCCAGCACTTTGAGGCGCTCGGCGTACTCGTGGGCAGCCTTCAGGTCGTGGATCGAGCAAGGCCCGATGACGACGAACAGGCGGTGGTCGGTGCCGTCGAGAATGTCACGGATGACTTCGCGGCCCTTGGTGACGGTCTGCAGGGCAGCGTCGCTCAAAGGAATTTCGCGCTTGAGCTGATCGGGCGTGATCAGGGTCTCGTTGGATTCGACGTTTAGGTCATTGATCGGTAAATCAGCCATCGTGTTACTCGTCAGGGTCACGGGTGCCGGCCGCCAGCCATCCCCGTGCGGCGGAGCACAGCATGATTTGAATGCAGGGGGGAGGAACCTTAGCGCGTAACACGGGCCCGCGACAATGGGCAAAGCCCGCTTTAATCCAGCGCTGGCGCCACAAAGGCCTCATGGGAGAACTCGCTGGCATGGCGCGATACCCACTCACGGGCCAGGGCTTCGAGTTGCTGGGGTGTCGGTTCGGCGTCTTCGTGCTGGCGGCAGTAGCGCTCTATCCGGCATGCTTGCTCACCCATTCGTGCACCGAACAGTGCATGTTCATCGGTAAACGCGACACCGACGCGGTAACCGTTTTCCACCTTGCGGCACCACGCCACATAGCCTGGATAACGCGCGCTGGCGCCCAGGGAGGGAATAAGCAGATCAACCGCCGTGCCTTCGCGCCAGGCGCGTGGCCAATGGCAGGCGATGCCGCCCAGGCCGACAGTGTGCAGGCGTTGGCGGGGAATGGCAGGAGAGGGGCGTTGGATTAACTCGACAGCGACATCATCAGGGTGAGGTAAAAAACGACCCATGTACACGGACTCCGAGCACCGTCCAAATGACGGCGGTGGCAGCAGTATAGTGAAGGAACTGGAATTGACCGACCTGGATATTGACCAGCAATTGCTGGGATTGCCAGGTATTTCGCTGGTTGTGTTTACCAGCAGTGGGTGTTCCAGTTGCCGTTGGGCGCGCCAGCAGGTACCCGGCTGGTCGCTGCCGGTGGACCGCGTGTGCTGGGTGGATGCCGGGCACAACGGTGGCGCGGTCGAACGCTACCAGATCTTTCATTTGCCGGCGCTGTTCGTGGTGTGCGAGGGTCAATTCCTCGGGCAATTGCAGACGCGTCTTACACTTGCTGACCTGAACGACTCTATCCACCAAGCGCTTACCCGCATTCCAGAGGATCTGCCATGACCGCACAATCACCCCGCATTGGCATCATCGGCACCGGCGCCATCGGTGGCTTTTACGGTTTGATGCTGGCGCGCGCCGGTTTCGACGTGCGCTTCCTGCTGCGCAGTGAATACGCGGCGGTCAGCGAGCAGGGCCTGCACCTCAACAGTACGGTGCATGGCCCTTTGCACCTGCACCCGGTGCAGGCTTATGCCCGCGCCGCCGATATGCCGCCGTGCGACTGGCTGCTGGTGGGTACCAAGTCGACCGGCAACGTCGACCTGGCCCCGACCATTGCCCAAGTCGCCGCGCCGGACGCCAAGGTGGTGTTACTGCAAAACGGCCTCGATGTCGAAGACAGCCTGCGTGAATACTTGCCAGCGTCCCTGCACTTGCTTGGCGGCCTGTGTTACATCGGCGTGCACCGTTCTGCCCCCGGCGTGATCGAGCATCAGGCGCTGGGCCGGGTCAATCTGGGTTATCACAGCGGCACGGCGGCCAATGATGAGGATGCGCAAAAGGCGATTGTCGAAGCCGGGGCCGCGCTGTTTCACGCGGGCCGGCATCGAGTCCCAGGCCATGGCCAATGTGCATCAGGCCCGTTGGCACAAACTGGTGTGGAACGTGCCCTACAATGGCCTCTCCGTGTTGCTCGGTACCGGCACCACGGCGATGATGGCCGACGAATCCAGCCGCGAGCTGATCCAGGCGCTGATGGCTGAAGTGGTACAGGGGGCTCACGCCTGCGGCCATGAAATCCCCAAGAGTTACGCCGAGCAGATGTTCACCATGACCGAAACCATGGACGACTACCTGCCAAGCATGTACCACGACCATGTGCACAAGCGCCCGCTGGAACTGGCGGCGATCTACGCCCGGCCACTCGCTGCCGCCAAGGCTGCCGGTTGCGAGTTGCCGCGGATGCAGGCGCTTTACCAGGCCTTGAGTTTTATTGATCGGCATAACCGCTGAGTCGGGGAGCGTACTGTGGCAAAAGGATTGGGCGACAAACTGGTGTTGGCGATTTCCTCGCGGGCACTGTTCGACCTGAGCGAAAGCCATAAGGTCTACCTGGCCGAAGGGGTCGAGACCTATCGCCAGTATCAGATCGAACACGAGGAGGAAATCCTCGAGCCCGGTGACGCATTCCCGCTGGTGAAGAAGCTGCTGAGCTTGAACGCCAGCCTGGGCCGAGCTCGAGTCGAAGTGGTGCTGGTATCGCGCAACAGTGCCGACACAGGCCTACGCGTGTTCAATTCGATCCAGCATTACGGCCTGGATATTTCCCGCGCCGCATTCGTAGGCGGGCGTAGTCCTTATCCTTATTTGGCCGCGTTTGGTTGCCATCTGTTTCTCTCGACCCATGCTGAAGACGTGCGCAGTGCCCTCGATGCCGGGTTTGCGGCGGCGACGATTTTGTCTGGCGGCCCAAATCGTGCCTCCAGTGAAGAGCTGCGGATTGCCTTCGATGGCGACGCGGTGCTGTTCTCCGATGAGTCCGAGCGTGTTTACCAGGCCGGCGGCCTGGAAGCGTTCCAGGCCAATGAACGGGAGTCGGCCCGCCAGCCTTTGCACGGCGGTCCCTTCAAAGGTTTCCTGGCGGCGCTCAACTTGTTGCAGCGCGAGTTTCCAGACGAAGCCTGTCCGATCCGCACCGCCCTGGTCACCGCCCGTTCGGCGCCGTCCCATGAGCGGGTGATTCGCACCTTGCGCGAGTGGGATATCCGACTGGATGAGTCGCTGTTCCTGGGTGGCCTGGAAAAATCCGCATTCCTGGAAGCCTTCGCGGCTGATGTGTTTTTCGATGACCAGGCCGGGCATTGCGAAAAAGCCATGGAGTTCGTCGCTACCGGGCATGTGCCCCATGGCATCAGTAATGAGGTGAAGCGCTAAGTCAGTCGAAGTCAGCGAGGCACTGCTAAGCTGATTTCATCTCCGCCATCCTGGCAGTTCCAGGGGGTTCTATGATCCGTTCGATGCTGTACGCCACAGACCTCGGTCTGTACGCGCCTTATGTGATGCAACATGCGCTGGCGCTGGCCCGAACGTTCAAGGCGGACCTGTATGTGATTCATGTGGTCGAGCCTATCGGGCTGTTCGCCGAATCGGTGTTACAGAGCTACCTTGATGAAAAGGCCCTGAGTGAATGGCAGAGCCAGGGGTTGACCACGGTGATGGCGACTATCGAGCAACGGGTGCTGGACAGTTTTCGCGAAGAGTTGGGGGAAGGCGAGCTAGACCTGAAGTTGATTCGCTCGGTACGGGTGATCCAGGGGGACCCGTGCGAGGTGATTCTCGACCAACTGCGCAAACTGTCCGTGGATCTGCTGATCGTAGGCAGTCATAGCCATGCAACCGCGGCGGCCACTCCGTTGGGGCGCACCGCTGCACGGGTACTGCAGCTGTCTACGGTGCCGGTTTACCTGGTGCCTTCGTTGCAACGTCGACGCAGTGATGACGTGTGATGGATAAAAACGATAAAAAGTTCTAGATTTATCCGTCGAACCTTTAATATAGTTATATACCGTCGCTGATACCCGTGGCGTCTATCTGCTTTGAGGGACACATATGAAGCTTCAACAACTGCGCTACATCTGGGAAGTGGCGCACCACGACCTCAACGTTTCCGCTACCGCTCAAAGCCTCTACACCTCACAACCCGGTATCAGCAAGCAGATCCGCCTGCTCGAAGACGAGCTGGGCGTTGAAGTGTTCGCGCGCAGCGGCAAGCACCTGACCCGCGTGACCCCGGCCGGTGAGCGCATCATCACCACCGCCGGTGAGATCCTGCGCAAAGTCGAAAGCATCAAGCAGATCGCCCAGGAGTTTTCCAACGAGAAGAAGGGCACCCTGTCCATCGCCACCACCCACACCCAGGCGCGCTATGCATTGCCGCCGGTGATCCGCGATTTCATCAAGCAGTACCCCGACGTAGCGCTGCACATGCACCAAGGGTCGCCGATGCAGATTGCCGAAATGGCCGCTGATGGCACTGTCGATTTCGCCATCGCTACCGAAGCCCTGGAGCTGTTCGGCGACCTGGTGATGATGCCGTGCTACCGCTGGAACCGTTGCGTTGTCGTGCCCCAAGGCCACCCGTTGGCCAAGCTGCCGAAGCTGACCCTGGAAGCCCTGGCTGAATACCCGATCGTGACGTATGTGTTCGGTTTCACTGGCCGCTCCAAGCTCGACGAAGCCTTCAGCCATCGCGGCCTGACACCCAAAGTGGTGTTCACCGCAGCCGACGCCGACGTGATCAAGACTTACGTACGCCTCGGCCTGGGCGTGGGTATTGTCGCCAAGATGGCGGTCGACACGGCGCTCGACAAAGATTTGGTGGTGCTCGATGCCAGCGAGCTGTTCGAGTCCAGCGTGACCAAGATCGGTTTCCGCCGTGGCACCTTCCTGCGGGGCTTCATGTGCGACTTCATCGAGAAGTTTGCACCGCACCTGACCCGTGAAGTCATGGCCAAGGCGATCCAGTGCCACAACAAGCAGGAGCTGGAAGAGCTGTTCGACGGCGTAGAATTGCCGGTTCACTGAGTCGGCTATTTGGCCTCGGTAACCGTAAAATGTTGCCGAGCGCCTGCCACTAGAATCTCCACCTCATCGCCTTCGAACTTGCCCAGCAGGCTTTTGCCCAGCGGCGAGCGCGGGGTGATGACGGTCACCGGTTGCCCGACCACGTCCACTTTCAAGCCCGCCGCATCCGGCGCCAAAAACAGCCATTGCTGGCGACCGTTCTCGTCTTCCAGGCCCAGTAGTGCGCCAACCTCAATACCTCGTTGATCATCGTAAGCCCGCAGCGGCATGTTCTGGCACAGCAGCAACGCCTGCTTGATCTCCTCCACGCGTTTGGCTTGCCCCGCCGCCAGGTAGGAAGCCTCCAATCCCAGGGTGTCGTATTTGTTTTCCGCGATGTTTTCTTCGTGGGTCGCGGTTTCGTAAGCGGTCTGCGCTGCGCGTTGGGCAATATCGAGATCGAGGGTGAGCTTTTCTAATACAAGCTGGTGTACGGCATGTTTATTCATTGGTCATCAATCGCAGAATTGCAGGACATTGGCCCGGGTCTTGTCGTTGGGGGCGTTCTGGTCCTGTTGCAGCCAGAACTGGCATTTGGGGTTGGACAGGTTGCGCGCATTGTTGCGGGCCTGGTCCAGGGTCTGTTGCTGTTCCTGCTTTTGCAGGTTCTGCTGGTACTGCTCGAACATGCGGTTCGGCGGTTCAGGCGTCACCACCGCAGGCTTGCCCAATTGCTGCACGGCCTGGGCCACTGGCGCCAGGCTCTGCGGGAACAGGTAGCGCGAGGCCAGCCACGCTGTCAGCGCGAGGGCGATAAACCCCAGCCACACGCCAAACGCGATAGCAGCACTGAGCTTGAACAGCGACAACGGACGATCAGACATGGCGGCCTCCTGGCAGGCATAAACGGCGTGGCGGCGATTGTCGCACAGCCACTGTGCAGAATAATCGCGATCAAGCCTTCTGCATCCGCGCATTTATGCGGACAATCGAGCCTTTGAATGTTGGAGCCCGGAATGAAAGCCCGCTGGGATATTTTTTGTAGCGTCGTCGACAACTACGGCGACATCGGCGTGACCTGGCGCCTGGCCCGGCAATTGGTGTCGGAGCACGCTTGCGATGTGTGCTTGTGGGTCGATGACCTGCGGGCATTCGAGCGCATGTGCCCGCAAATCGATGTGCAGCAAGCGCTGCAATGGCAGGAAGGCGTCGAAGTGCGCCATTGGCCCACCGAGTGGGTGAAGGTGCCGGCAGCGGACGTAGTAATTGCCGCGTTCGCCTGTCAGTTACCGCCCGACTATATGGAGGCCATGGCTGAGCGCAAACGCGCGCCGTTATGGATGAACCTGGATTACCTGAGTGCCGAAGAGTGGGTGGTGGGCTGTCATCGGTTGCCGTCGGTCAAATTCAAGGGCGTGCAGAAGTACTTCTTCTTTCCTGGGTTCCGCGCCGGCACCGGCGGGTTGTTGCGTGAGGCAGGGTTGCTGGAGCGGCGTAAGGCGTTTCAGCAGGATGCCGGTGCACAGCGGGACTTCCTGCAAGCCTTGGGCATAGTTCCCGCAGCCGATGCGCGGCTTTTCTCACTGTTCGCCTACGAAAATGCCGGGCTGGCCAGCTGGCTGGACGTGTTATCGACGGACGGCCGTGCCACTCATCTGTTGGTTCCTGAGGGACGTATCCTGGGCGATGTGCAGCGCTGGCTCGGTGTGGACCCGCTGGTCGCAGGCGATATCCAGCAGCGCGGATCGCTGACGGTGCAAGTCATCGCCTTCGTGCGCCAGGAACAATACGACCACTTGCTGTGGTGCTGCGACTTCAATGCCGTGCGCGGCGAAGACTCGTTCGTGCGTGCCCAATGGGCCGGGCGTCCGCTGTTGTGGCACATCTACCGACAGGACGAAGACATCCATCTCGACAAGCTCGATGCCTTCCTGGCGCTGTACACCGCCAACTTATCACCGGCGGCCAGGGCGGCCGTTATCGGGCTCTGGCAAGCCTGGAACACCGAGGCCGACATGGCTCAACCGTGGAAAATGCTGCTGGACCACTGGCCGGAAGTGAATCTGCACGCCGAAACATGGTGTCTGGAACAAGGCTTGCAGGCCGATCTTGCGACGGCGCTGGTGCAGTTTTATGAAAGTTGGATATGATACGCCACCTTGAATTTTGTAAATCCCATCCAAATTTCGGATATATGCAATGAAAACTGGTAAAGAACTGAAACCCGGTACAGTGATCCGTCTCGAAAACGACCCTTGGCTGGTTCAGAAAGCTGAGTTCACCAAGTCTGGTCGTAACAGCGCAATCATGAAGACCAAGCTGAAGAACCTGCTGACCGGTTACAAGACCGAGATCGTCTACAGCGCCGATGACAAACTGGACGACGTGATCCTCGACCGCAAAGAAGCGACCCTGTCCTTCATCAGCGGCGACACCTACACGTTCATGGACACCACCGACTACACCATGTACGAGCTGAACGCTGAAGATATCGAAGCCGTTCTGCCGTTCATCGAAGAAGGCATGGAAGACGTCTGCGAAGCTATTTTCTTCGAAGAGCGCCTGGTTTCTGTAGAGCTGCCGACTACCATCGTGCGTAAAGTGGCCTACACCGAAGGTTCCGCTCGCGGTGACACTTCGGGCAAGGTGATGAAGCCTGCCAAGCTGAGCAACGGTACCGAACTGCAAGTGGCCGATTTCATCGAAATCGACGACCTGATCGAGATCGACACCCGCGAAGGCGGTTCGTACAAAGGTCGCGCCAAGAAGTAATTCTGGCCCTACCGATACGAAAAAAGCCCGACTTTGAGTCGGGCTTTTTTATGGGCGTTACTTTTTACTTGAGGTGTTGCTTCAGCTCATCCGAGGCCTGGAGCAATGCCGAGCGGACGGCCGGGACCTGGCTGACCACGTTGAGCAAACCGTAGTCGTGGATCATGCCGTTGTAGCGCACGGCGGTCACGGGTACACCGGCGGCGTCCAGCTTGCGGGCATAGGCTTCTCCTTCATCGCGCAGCACGTCGGCACCGGCGGTCTGGATCAGCGCGGGCGGCAAGCCCTTCAACTGATCAGTACTGGCCCGCAGTGGCGAGGCGTAGATCTCGGCGCGCTGCTTGGCGTCGGTGGTGTAGTTGTCCCAGAACCACTTCATCATGTTGCGGGTGAGGAAGTGCCCTTCGGCATATTGGTTGTAGGAACCGGTGTCGAAGTTGGCGTCGGTCACCGGCCACAACAGCACCTGGAACTTGATCGCCGGGGTGCCCTTATCTTTAGCCATCAGGCTGACGACCGCCGCCATATTGCCGCCGACACTGTTGCCCGCGACCGCCAGGCGCTTGCCATCGACGTTGATCTCTTGGCCATGTTCGGCCACCCATTTTGTAGCGCCGTAGGCCTGGTTGATCGCCACCGGGTAGTGCGCTTCCGGCGAAGGCGTGTAGTTGACGAACACCGCCACCGCCCCCGAACCCGCCACCAAGTCCCGCACCAGGCGTTCATGGGTCGGGTAATCCCCCAGCACCCAGCCGCCGCCGTGGAAGAACATGAACACCGGCAATGTTCCCTTGACCCCGGCCGGACGCACGATGGTCAGGTCCAGCGGCTTGCCATCGACCTGGATGGTCTTCTGGCTCACCTCTGCGGCCGGCAAGGTCAGCTTCACACCCGCCTGGGCGCCGGTCAGTACGGCACGGGCGTCCTTGGGCGTCAGTTGTTCCATCGGTTTGCCGGTGTCGGCGTTCAACACATCCAGAAAAGCCTGGGTGTTGTGTTCGACTTCACCGGTCGCAGCAAAGGCGTTAGTGATGGACAAGGCGAGCAGGGTGCCGGTGAGTGCTTTACCAATTGTGTTCATTGCGTTCTCCAGGGGCGGCCGAGGTCATTTAGACAGTCACGTGCAGGCGTACATCGACGTTGCCACGGGTGGCGTTGGAGTACGGGCAGACTTGGTGAGCGGCGTCGACCAGGCTTTGCGCGTCGTCCTGAGCCAGGCCGGGCAGGCTGATGTGCAGGTCGATATCCAGGCCGAAACCGCCGGGGATCTGGCCGATGCCGACGTGGGCGGTGATCGAGGCGTCATCCGGGATTTTGCGTTTGGTCTGGCTGGCGACGAATTTCAGGGCGCCGATGAAGCAGGCCGAGTAACCGGCAGCAAACAGTTGCTCAGGGTTGGTGGCCTGGCCACCGGCGCCGCCCAATTCTTTGGGGGTGGAGAGTTTGACGTCGAGGATGTTGTCGTTGGAAACAGCACGACCATCACGGCCGCCGGTGGCGGTAGCTACTGCGGTATAGAGCGTTTGCATGGGGTTTTCCTCTTGGTTATTAGCGCTAAATATTTGCGCGCTAAGTAGTTGGTGAGGCGAATGTATAGCGCTAATGTTTTGCGCGCAAGATAAATTTATAAAAATATTCTGAGGCGGGGACGAACGGTCATTTTCTGCGGGCGCCGCGGACGCGACGCCCTTGATGGGAGAGGTTAAAGGCTGCCTTGCAGGTTGGTGCGCAAGGCAATCAGGTCACCTTGCAACTTGCGCAATTGCTCCAGTTCCAGGCCGCTGGCACCGAGGATGCACTGGGGAATGCCCATTGCCTTGTCCTGCAGGGCGCGGCCGGCGTCGGTCAACTCCACGACCACCACGCGTTCATCTTCGCGGCTGCGAGTACGGCTGAGCAGGCCTTCAGCTTCCAGGCGCTTGAGCAGCGGTGTCAGCGAACCCGGATCGGTCAGCAGGCGACTGCTGATTTCGCCGACGGTCAAACCATCCTCTTCCCACAGCACCATCATGGCTAGGTACTGCGGGTAGGTCAGGCCCAGCGCTTGCAGCAGTGGCTTGTAGACCTTGGTCATCAGCAGCGAGGTAGAGTGCAGGGCGAAGCACAACTGGTTGTCCAGCATCAGGGATTCGCAAGGATCGGGGTTTTTGCTCATGACGGTGCCTCCGGAAAACGTATCTGGGCTGGAATCTAGCGGGCAAATCTTTAATGCGCCAGATAATTCTGTCCGAGCGGTCAGACCAAGCCACTTTGCAAGGCCAGGTCCCAGGGCGGCACCGGGCTGAAACGGGTTTTGAGGTATTCCAACAACAAGCGGCTGCGTGCATTGGGTTGCTGTTCCAGGCGCAGCGCATAGATCCCGGTGGTTTCCGGGCTGGGCAGGCCATTTTCGCAAAACAGCGGCAGCAGTTCGCCACGCACCAAGTATTCACTGGCCAGCCACGTGGGCAGGTGGGCAATGCCCAGTCCGGCCAGGGCACCGGACAGCAAGGCTTCGGCGTTATTCGCACTCATGCGGATGCGGCGCGGGCGGTAGGTGGCGCGGCGTCCATCCAGCTCGAAGCGCCAGGCGAATGTGGGCGCCAGGCCGTCCCAGTCCAACCCGTCGTGTTCGCTCAGCTCGCGAGGGTGGCTGGGCGTGCCTCGGCTTTTCAGGTAGGCCGGGCTGGCGCAGGCGACGCGCACGATGCTCGCCAGAGGCGTGGCGATCAAGCGTGTGTCGACGAGATGCCCCGCACGCAGCACCAGATCAACCTTGCCCAGGTGTGCGCCTTGCATGTCCACAAAGCTGTCGATCAGATGCAGGTGCACATCCAGCCCTGGGTAGACATTCAAGAAGTCGGCAATCACTGGCGCCAGGTGCCGTCGACCGAATGCTGCGGGCGCATCCACCCGAATCAGGCCCTCCGGGGCATGGCTCAAAGACACGGCTTCGGCCCGTGCCAACTGCAATTCGCTGACGATCCGCCGCGCCCGCTCGGCAAAGGCCAACCCCGCCGGGGTTGCCACCACCGCGTGGGTGCTGCGCTGGAACAAGCGGCTGCCCACCGAACTTTCCAGGCTGTCGATCCGCCGCGCCACCGCGGAGGGCGTCAGCGGATGCCGGCGTGCGGCGGCGGAAAAACTGCCGGTTTCCAAGACATCGAGAAACAGGCTCAGTTGATCGGTCAGGGTATTCGGGTTCATCGAATAGTCGCTTATGCGAGATTGGCATAGCCATTGTGCGTTGCTGTGCGTTTCCGCGCCAGAGCCGACTGCGTAGCATGCAAGGCCTGGGATTGCGGAGTAACAAGCGGTGTTGGATTTAGTGATGTACCTGGTATTGGGCGCGGCCCTCGGCACAGTGGGCGGCCTGTTTGGCATTGGCGGTGGGCTGATCGCGATCCCGGTGCTGGGCGTGTTGTTCGGCCTCGATCAACAGTTGGCCCAAGGCACGGCACTGGTCATGGTGGTGCCCAACGTGATGCTCGCGCTGTGGCGCTATCACCAGCGCAACCGTATCGAGCTGCGTCATGCGCTGCCGTTGGGCGTGATGGGGTTCAGTTTCGCCTGGCTCGGGTCGATCTGGGCGGTCGGCCTGGATGCGGGCGCAATGCGCATCGGCTTTATTGCCTTCCTGCTGACGCTTTCGGCCTACAACTTGGTCCGCATGTTCACCCGCAACGCACCGCCGACGGCGCAGATGCGTTACTCCTGGCCGTGGCTCGGGGTGCTCGGCGCAGCCTCTGGCTCCATGGGCGGCTTGTTCGGCGTCGGCGGCGCGGTGGTCGCGACGCCCGTGCTGACCAGCGTGTTCGGCACCACCCAAGTGGTTGCCCAAGGCCTGTCCCTGGCCCTGGCATTGCCGAGTACCGGCGTGACGCTGGTCACCTACGCCTGGCACCAAGAGGTGGACTGGATGATCGGCGTGCCCTTGGCCGTCGGTGGTCTGCTCAGTATCAGTTGGGGCGTGAAAGTCGCCCATGCGCTGCCGGAACGCGTACTGCGCGGCCTGTTCTGCGGCTTTCTGGTGGTGTGCGCAGTGATGCTGACCTTTAAAGTCTGAACCCTTCGATGATGTATTCCGCCAGGCAATCGGTGATGGGCGAGTTCATCCGCGTGTTACGCAGCAGATGCAGATTCATGGATGGCAGCGGCGGGAAACCCTCGTCGCGGCCAAGTATGCGCAGGTCTTCGGTTACCAGACTCTCCATGCTGACCATCACGGCGAGGCCCGCATTGACCACGGCCTGGATCGCCGACACGTTGGAGCTATGGTAGGCCAGGCGATAATCGCGTCCGGCCGCGTCCAGTGCCGAGCAGGCCCACTGGGTATACAGGCAGGCAGTACCGGACATCGCCAGCGGCAGAGCGTCGTGTTCTTCAGTGCAAAAACACGGCGCTGCCGCCCACACCATGCGCTCCGTGCGCAACAGTTCACCGATCTCATTGCCAGGCTCGCGGCTGACAACGGTCAGTGCCAAATCCCGCCGCTGCATCAGTACCGTGGACGCCTCGCAGTGCATCTCGATCTGGATCAGCGGGTAGGCCTTGGAAAACTGCTTGAGAATCCCTGGTAGGAACCGCATCACGTAGTCATCCGGCGTGCCGATGCGCACCAGGCCCACCATATGCGGCTCGCGCAGGGTGTTGAACACCTCACTGTGCAGCTTCAGGATACGCCGCGCATAACCCAGCAACACTTGGCCCTCAGGCGTCAGCCGCACCTGGCGGCCTTCGCGCTCGAACAGCTTGCGCTGCAACACGTCTTCTTCGAGGCGCTTCATCTGCATGCTCACCGCCGATTGCGTGCGGTTGACCAATTCACCCGCGCGGGTAAAACCGCCCTGGTCGGCGATGGCGACGAAGGTGCGCAGCACTTCGGTGTCGATGCTCGGGAAGCTGGACAATTGATCAATCTCTGAGATGTATTGCATAAGAAACATTCGTTGGATTGATCTTAAGCCCAGGCACACACTTGCGCCATCCCCACTGGAGGGCGAGAAGATGAAAGGTCAAAGAGGTTTTGTGTTGATGGCGAAACGTCCGTTTGCCGGGCTGTTTCACAAGATTGCCCGTTGGCAGGCGCTGCATGAGGAGCGCCAGATGCTGGCAACCTTGAGTGATGATGCGCTCAAAGATATCGGCATCAGCCGCGGTGACGTCGAGCATGAACGCCACCTGCATTTCTGGCAGGATCCGCTGCGAAAATGATCACGGATGCAGTAGGGTAGTCGGCGCGCCCACACGGAGAACCCCATGCCCGCCGAACTGTCATTCTCTCTCAAGCAAGCACGCCGCATGGCACTGGCGGCCCAGGGTTTTTCCGGGCGCCAGGCGCCTGCACTGATCAAGGCTGCGCACCTCAATCGCATGATCGAGCGTCTTGGCGTGTTGCAGATCGATTCGGTCAATGCCGTGGTACGTTCCCATTACTTGCCGCTGTTTTCCCGTCTGGGCAACTACTCCCCGTTAATCCTTGAACAGGCTGCCTGGAGCCAGGGTCGACGGCGTTCGTTGTTCGAGTATTGGGGGCATGAGGCCTCACTGCTGCCGATGGCACTATACCCGTTGATGCGTTGGCGTATGCAGCGGGCGCAGCAGGGGCAGGGCATTTATTCGCAGATGGCGCGTTTTGGCCGCGAGCAGCAAGCCACCATTCAGCGGGTGTTGCAGACTGTCGAGCAACAAGGCGCGTTGGGGGCTGGCAGTTTGTCGACCCGTGAGGAGCGCGCCGGCCCTTGGTGGGACTGGAGCGATGAAAAGCACGCACTGGAATGGCTGTTTGCCGCCGGACTGGTGACGGTTGCCGGTCGACGCGGTTTTGAGCGGCTCTACGACTTGCCGGAGCGGGTCATCCCCAGCGATATCCTTCAAATCGCTGTGACTGAAGCCGAAGCCCAACGTGGCTTGTTACTGCACAGCGCCACGGCATTAGGCGTGGGGACTGAAAAAGACCTGCGCGATTACTTTCGCCTCGATCCGGCCGACAGTCGTAACCGTCTCGCCGAACTGGTGGAAGACGGCCAACTGTGGGTTTGCCAAGTGCAAGGCTGGAAACAACCGGCGTACTGCCTGCCCGATCCGAAAGTGCCGCGCAAAGTGCCGGCCAGTGCGTTGCTCTCGCCGTTCGATTCGTTGGTCTGGGAGCGCAGCCGTACCGAGCGCCTGTTCGATTTCCGTTACCGCCTGGAGATCTACACCCCGCAAGACAAACGGGTGTATGGCTACTACGTGCTGCCGTTTCTGCACAACGAGCGGATTGCGGCGCGCATCGACCTGCGCGCCGAACGCGCCAACGGGCGCCTCGCGGTGCACGCCGTGCATGAGGAAGAGCCAGGCTTGGATGATGAGGGGATGGCGGCGCTGGCGTCGAACCTGCTGCAAATGGCCGACTGGCTCGGGCTGGAACAGGTCCAGCTCAATTGCCAGCGGCCCAGTGCCGACCGGTTGCGGGCAGCTCTGTTGTTCAGCGTTTGACCTGTTTCAACGTCTCGGCAATCAGAAACGCCAATTCCAGCGACTGATCGGCATTCATCCGTGGGTCGCAGTGGGTGTGATAACGGTCCGACAAGCCATCCTCGGTGATCGGCCGCGCGCCGCCGATGCATTCGGTGACGTTCTGCCCGGTCATCTCGATATGAATCCCACCGGCATATGTCCCCTCGGCCTGGTGCACTTGGAAGAAGTCCTTCACTTCACCCAGGATCTGCGCAAAGTCGCGGGTCTTGTAGCCACTGCTGGCCTTGATGGTGTTGCCATGCATCGGGTCGGAACTCCACAACACCTGCTTGCCTTCACGCTGCACGGCACGGATCAGGCCCGGCAAGTGATCACCAACCTTGCCCGCACCCATGCGCGCAATCAGGTTGAGGCGGCCGGGGTCGTTGTCCGGGTTGAGGATGTCGATCAGGCGGATCAGGTCATCCGGGTTCATGCTCGGGCCGACCTTGACCCCGATCGGGTTGTTCACACCACGCAGGAACTCGACATGGGCGCCGTCCAACTGGCGGGTGCGGTCGCCGATCCACAGCATGTGCGCCGAGCAGTCGTAGTAATCGTTGGTCAGGCTGTCGCGGCGCACGAAGGCTTGCTCGTAGTTGAGCAGCAGTGCTTCGTGAGCGGTGAAGAAACTGGTTTCGCGCAGTTGCGGCGAGCTGTCCATGCCGCAGGCGCGCATGAAGGCCAGGGTTTCGTCGATACGGTCGGCCAGTTGGCTGTACTTCTCGGCCAGCGCGGAGTTGGCGATGAAGTCCAGGTTCCACTTGTGCACCTGGTGCAGGTCGGCAAAACCGCCTTGGGCAAAGGCGCGCAGCAGGTTCAAGGTGGCGGTGGACTGGTGGTAGGACTGCAATAGGCGGTCCGGGTCCGGCACGCGGCTTTTTTCGTCGAAACCGATGCCGTTGACGATGTCGCCACGGTAGGCGGGCAGGGTGATGCCGTCGATGGTTTCATCGTTGGCCGAGCGCGGCTTGGCGAACTGGCCCGCCATGCGCCCGACTTTCACCACCGGGCAGCCGGCGGCGAAGGTCATCACGATGGCCATCTGCAGCAGCACCTTGAAGGTGTCGCGGATCTTCGCGGCAGAGAACTCGGCAAAACTCTCGGCGCAGTCACCGCCCTGCAACAGGAAGGCGCGACCCTGGGTCACTTCGGCAAACTGACGGCGCAACTCGCGAGCTTCCCCGGCAAACACCAGCGGCGGGTAGCTGGCCAGGTTCTGCTCCACTTGCAACAAGTGCGCAGCGTCCGGGTACTGGGGTTGTTGCTGGATCGGCAGGGCGCGCCAGCTGTCGGGGCTCCAGGGTTGGCTCATCATGAACTCGATTGGCTGATTGACGGTGGGGCGCCAATGTTATCAGCAATTAGTGCGTGACCTGTTGCCGCCGGTTGGCCGACAATCGCGCCTTTGCCGTGCGGTAAACCCTTTAGGAGTAGTGATGACCGAGGAGCGTGTCGAGCGCCTGCTGGCTGAAGTCCATGATGACTTCGGCATGATCCGTGTGCTCGAAGTGGCCGATTACCGTTTTCTCGAGTTCGGCGATGCCATCGAGCAAAGCTGTGTGTTCACCGCTGACCCGAGCTGGCTGGAGTACGACTACACCCGCGCGATGCTGATCGGCGCGTTGTGCCATGAACAGCCGGAAAGCGCGCTGTTCCTGGGCTTGGGTGCTGGCACGCTGACCCAGGCGTGCCTGAAGTTCCTGCCGCTGGAAGACGTGGAAGCCATCGAACTGCGCCCCGATGTGCCGCGCCTGGCCATCGAATACCTGGGGCTGGACGATGATCCGCGCCTGTACATCCGCATCGGCGATGCCCTGCAATTGCTGGAGACCGCTGAGCCGGCCGACTTGATCTTCGTCGACCTGTATACGGATGTCGGCCCTGGCGTCGGACACCTGGCCTGGACCTTCCTGGAAAATTGCCAGAAGAAACTCAACCCCGGCGGCTGGCTGGTGATCAACCAGTGGGCCACCGATGATGGCAAACCGCTGGGCGCTGCTTTGTTGCGTGGTTTGTATCACCGGCATTATTGGGAACTGCCGGTGAAGGAGGGCAATGTGATCTTGCTGGTGCCTTCGGAGCTGGATCAGGAACTGGACCTGCAGGCATTGTCCGCTCGCGCCGAAGCCCTGGCACCGCGATTGGGTTATTCGTTGCAGCCGTTGATCACGGCGATCCGCCCGGCGACCTGAGCTAGAAGCCTTTGAATACGCCGGGCCGCTTCTCGATCATCGCCCGTACACCTTCCTTGGCATCCTCGCTATTGAGCAGCTTATCCACCATCGGCGGCAACGCCGCTGCCGCAACGGTTTCGCCTTCCATCCGCGCCAACCGCGCCGACATCAGCGTGGCCTGCACACCCAGCGGCGACTGGCGGGCGATGCGGTTGGCCAGTTCGACGGCGCGAGGCAGCAGGTCTTCGCTGGCCATCACTTCCTGCACCAGGCCCAGGCGCAGGGCGTCATGGGCGTCGAATTCATCACCGGTGAGCAGCCAGCGCATTGCGTTGCCCCAGCCGGCAATCTGATGAAAGCGCAATGTCGCGCCGCCAAACGGAAAGATCCCACGCTGTACTTCCATCTGCGCGAAGCGCGTGTTGCTGGCGCAGAGATTGATATCGGCAGCCAGCATCAGCTCTATCCCGATGGTCAGGCAGTAACCCTGGGCCGCAACGATCACCGGTTTGCTCACGCGTGGGCCGGCAAATACGCCCCAGGGATCACAACCGCCCAGAGGCGGCTGCCAGCCGCCGGCCATCACGCTGCTGACGTTGGCCAGGTCCAGCCCGGCGGTGAAGTGATCGCCATGGGCAAACACCACGGCGACCCGCGCGTCGGTATTTCGATCAAATTCGCCATACGCCAGGCTCAGTTCATTGAGCAGGTCCAGGTCGAAGGCGTTGCGCTTGGCCACCCGATCCAGTCCTAAAAGCAAGACATGGCCCTGGAGTTCACGGCTGACGCGGCTGCTGCTGGCTTGATTCATCGGGTGTGCCCTCGGGCGCGGGGAAGGGTTTCGGACCAAAGGGTTCGAAAGGTCAGGTGAACCGTTTAAGCGTTATGACCAACAGGGCCGGGCCTTAGAAAAATAGACCTTGCCGGTGTTATCTGCAAAGACTGTGGCACAGCGCGGTTTATCGGTGCTTTCCGATAAAAAAAGCTCCCTTTTTCAGCTATTTCCGGTATAGTGCGCGCCGGCCTTTAACCGGGCCGCGTTTAGGTAGCGCAATTCCCCGAAGTCAGCTTCGGCTGCACGTCCGCACAGCGGACTCTCCCTTGACGAATCTTTTTCATTCATTCGTTTTCGCAAATCCCCGCCGACAAAGCAGCCAGGGCGACTCTTGAGTCTCAACACGGCATGCGCAGCTTTGGAGCATGGGTCTTTGCGGATGCACTTAGAGGCAGACCCATGACCCAGGAAACCGGCGGCTTCGCCGCTTTTAATCTTAACCCGAACATTCTCGCTGCCGTCATCGCGACCGGCTACGAAGAACCTTCGGCGATTCAGCAGCAATCGATCCCGATCATCATGGCCGGCAAGGACATGATTGGCCAGGCGCAAACCGGTACCGGTAAAACCGCCGCGTTCGCCCTGCCTATCCTGCACTGCATCGATCCTGCCAAGCGCGAACCGCAAGCCCTGATCCTGGCGCCAACCCGTGAGTTGGCGCTGCAAGTAGCAACCGCTTTCGAAACCTACGCCAAGCAAATGCCAGGCGTTACCGTTGTGGCCGTTTACGGCGGCGCGCCTATGGGCCCACAACTGAAAGCAATCCGTAATGGCGCACAGATCGTTGTCGCCACTCCGGGTCGTCTGTGCGACCACCTGCGTCGTGACGAAAAAGTACTGTCGACCGTGAACCACCTGGTTCTGGACGAAGCTGACGAAATGTTGAAGCTGGGCTTCATGGATGACCTGGAAGTCATCTTCAAGGCACTGCCACCGACCCGTCAGACCGTACTGTTCTCGGCCACCCTGCCACAGTCGATCCGTGCCATTGCCGAGCGTCACCTGCGTGACCCAGAGCACGTCAAGATCCAGACCAAGACTCAGACCGTTACCGCGATCGAGCAGGCTCACCTGTTGGTTCACGCTGACCAGAAGACCTCGGCTGTACTGAGCCTGCTGGAAGTCGAAGACTTCGACGCGCTGATCATGTTCGTGCGCACCAAGCAAGCCACCCTGGACCTGGCCAGTGCCCTGGAAGCCAAAGGCTACAAAGCCGCTGCGCTGAACGGTGACATCGCCCAGAACCAACGTGAGCGCGTGATCGACTCCCTCAAGGATGGCCGCCTGGACATCGTTGTGGCGACCGACGTAGCTGCTCGTGGCCTCGACGTTCCACGTATCACCCACGTGTTCAACGTTGACATGCCGTACGACCCAGAGTCCTACGTTCACCGTATCGGCCGTACCGGCCGTGCGGGTCGCGAAGGTCGTGCACTGCTGCTGGTGACTCCACGTGAGCGCCGCATGCTGCAAGTGATCGAACGTGTTACTGGTCAAAAAGTTGCCGAAGTCCGCCTGCCGGATGCCCAGGCCGTTCTGGATGCCCGCATCAAGAAACTGACCAACAGCCTGTCGCCGCTGGTGGCTGACGCTGAATCGACCCACGGCGACCTGTTGGACCGCCTGACCGCCGATATCGGTTGCACCCCGCGTGCCCTGGCTGCGGCCCTGCTGCGTAAAGCCACCAACGGTCAAGCCCTGACCCTGGCAGCCATCGAGAAAGAACGCCCACTGGTTCCGAACAACGCGCCACGCGGTGATCGTCCAGAGCGTACTGGCGACCGTCCAGACCGTGGTGATCGTGAGCGTCGCGCTCCGGTGCCATTGGCTGAAGGCCGTGCTCGTTGCCGTACCGCGCTGGGCGCGCGTGATGGTATCGCTGCCAAGAACCTGCTGGGCGCTATCCTCAACGAGGGTGGCCTGGCACGTGAAGCCATCGGTCGCATTCAGGTCCGTGACAGCTTCTCCCTGGTGGAACTGCCGGAAGACGGCCTGGAAAAACTGCTGGCCAAGCTGAAAGACACTCGCGTTGCCGGTAAGCAGTTGAAGCTGCGTCGCTACCGCGAAGATTGATCCGCCCCTAGGCTGATTGATCGCACATAAAAAATCCCCGACTGGTTCGGGGATTTTTTTTGCCTGCTCGATTTAGGATCAACCCCCAGTCAAATGTGGGAGCGGGCAAGCCCGCTCCCACATTTGGATCTCAGTCAGCCGAACCGATAGATGTCCATGCCGAGAGCGCCCATGGTGAAGCCTTGATGCGCGATGCTGAAATTACCTCCCGCACCACGCGCAAAGTACAGCGGCAGCAGGTGCTCATCACTGGGATGGCTGCGCACGGCATTCGGCGCCTGGCGGCGATAGTCGTGCAGCGCCTCTTCATCGCCGGCGGCCAGCTTGTCGACCACCCAGTCCCGGAAGTCTCGCGCCCAGGGTTCGATGCTCTCAGGCCCTGCGTGCCAGTCCAACTCGCCCAGGTTGTGGGTGATGCTGCCCGAGCCGATCAGAAGTACGCCCTGCTCGCGTAGGCTGGCCAGCGCATGCCCAACCCGGGTCTGCAGGGCAGGGCCCATGCCACTGGGCAGCGACACCTGCACCACCGGGATATCGGCCTCCGGGTACATCAACGACAGGGGCACCCAGGTGCCATGGTCGAATGGGCGGCGGTCGTCGGTGCGCGCATTCAGGCCGTCGGCCTTCAGCAGCTCGACAATTTCCCCGGCCAGTTGCGGGTTGCCCGGTGCCGGGTACTGCACGGCAAACAGTTCGCGGGGGAAACCGCCGAAATCATGCCAGGTTTCGGGCGCCGCATTGCCGCTGACGAGCAGTTCATGACTTTCCCAGTGCGCCGACACCACCACGATGGCTTTCGGGCGGGGCAGCTCGGCAGCGAGACGCTGAAGGGCCGGGCCACTGGCACCGGGTTGCAGGGCAAGCATGGGCGAACCGTGGGAGATAAACAGGCTGGGGAACATAAGTGGGGTCCTGAGCGTTAACATGGGCCCATCTTCAATCAGATCATTGATCTAAATCTAATATAAGTTTTAGCACCATTTGATCGAATTACTGGGAGGATCTATGGAGCCTACATTTTGGCAGGAGCGCTGGGCGCGCAATCAGATCGGCTTTCATTTGCCCGAGGTCAACCCTTACCTGCAACGACATTGGCCGCAGCTGGCGCTCGCCGAAGGCTCCAAGGTATTGGTGCCGCTGTGCGGCAAGAGCCTGGACTTGATGTGGCTGGCCAGCCATGGGTTGCGGGTGATGGGTGTGGAGCTGTCGGAACAGGCCGTCGAGGCGTTTTTCAGTGAGCAGAACCTTGTGCCACGCATCACTCGGCGCAATGCCTTTACGGTGTACCAGGCCGACCTGATCGAAGTATGGTGCGGCGACTTTTTTGCCCTGGACGCCGAAGCCCTGATCGGGTGCGCCGCATTATATGACCGCGCGGCCCTGATTGCCTTGCCACCGCTGATGCGTGCGCAGTACGCCGAGCAGCTGGGCCGCTTGCTGCCGTCGGGTTGCCAGGGGCTGCTGATCACACTCGATTACGATCAGACGCAAAAAGCCGGGCCGCCTTTTGCGGTGACGGATGAGGAGGTGAAGGTGCTGTTCGGGTCGGACTGGACCCTGAGAGTGCTGCAAGAGCAAGACGTTCTGCAGGAGAGCTGGAAGTTTGTGCAGGAGGGTGTCACGCAGCTTGATGAGCGGGTCTACCGGCTAACCAGGGCGTAGATCGCGGCCACAAAAAAGGGGCGATTCAATCACCCCTTTTTTTGCGTTGCGGATTATCAGCCCATGCGACGCAGTGCGTCGATACGCTCTTCCAGCGGCGGGTGGCTCATGAACAGGCGAGCCATACCCTGCTTGATGCCGCCGTTGATGCCGAAGGCGGTCAGGCTGTCCGGCATATGCACCGGCAGGCCTTGTTCAGAGCGCAGGTGTTGCAGAGCTGCAATCATCGCCCCGGTGCCGGCCAGGCGGGCACCAGCTTCGTCTGCGCGGAATTCCCGTTTACGCGAGAACCACATGGTGATCGCACTGGCCAGGAAGCCCAGCACCAATTCGGCGAAGATCGTCGCGACGAAGTAGGCAATGCCGCGGCCGCCTTCGTTCTTGAAGATCACCTTGTCGACAAAGTTGCCGATGATCCGCGCGAAGAACATCACGAAGGTGTTCACCACCCCTTGGACCAATGCCAGGGTGACCATGTCGCCGTTGGCTACGTGGCCGATCTCGTGGGCCAGCACGGCCTTCACTTCATCGTACGAGAAGCGTTCCAGCATGCCCTGGCTGACGGCAACGAGTGCGTCGTTCTTGTTCCAGCCGGTGGCAAAGGCGTTGGCTTCATAGGCCGGGAAGATCCCGACCTCGGGCATCTTGATACCGGCTTCGCGGGACAACTGCTCGACGGTCTGCAGCAACCATTGCTCATGCCGGGTACGTGGCTGGGTGATCACTTGGGTGCTGGTGCTCATCTTCGCCATCCACTTGGAGATGAACAGCGAAAACAGCGAGCCGGCAAAACCAAAGACCGCACAGAAAACCAGCAGCTGATTGAGGTTCAGGTCAACCCCGTTGGCCGCCATGAACCCATTGAAGCCGAAAAGGCTCAAGGTGATGCTGGCAATCAGCACGACCGCAAGGTTAGTGGCCAAGAACAGCAGGATGCGCATCATGGTTGTAGAGTTCTCCTCATGCTTAATATGTCGCGTACTGCGGGGTATATAAGGTGCGGCATGGGGTGATTCAACCGAGCGACTATTTCAAACTGTGTCCTACAGCCAGAATGTAGAGCCTTGAAGGGAATTTCCGATAGGGAAAAGGCCGCTAGATCGATTCACCGTTGGCCTGCCGCCCTGCAATTACAGGGGGGCGGTGGTTTTTAGAGGTTGACGCAGTGCTGAAGCGAGTGAGAGCCAGAGAAGTGTTGCCAGATACTCGCTGTACGACCGATTGTCGGCCGTACAGCGTCGTTGGCGTTACTGGCGATAGGACTTGAGGAAGTTGCCGATGCGACCAATGGCCATCTCCAAGTCATCCACACGCGGCAATGTCACCACGCGGAAGTGATCCGGCCACGGCCAGTTGAACGCGGTGCCTTGGACGACCAGCAGCTTTTCTGACAGCAGCAGGTCGAGCACGAACTTCTCGTCGTTGAAGATAGGGCATACCTTCGGGTCGATCCGCGGGAAGGCGTACAGCGCGCCCATGGGTTTCACGCAGCTCACGCCCGGAATCGCGTTGAGCAATTCCCAGGTGCGGTTGCGTTGCTCCAGCAGGCGGCCTTGGGGCAGGACCAGGTCATTGATGCTCTGGTAGCCGCCCAGGGCGGTCTGGATGGCGTGTTGGCTCGGCACGTTGGCGCACAGGCGCATGTTGGCCAGCATGTCGATGCCTTCGATGTAGCTCTGGGCGTTGTGCTTGGGGCCGGAGATGGCGATCCAGCCGGAGCGGAAGCCGGCCACGCGGTAGGACTTGGACAGGCCGTTGAAGGTCAGGCACAGCAGGTCCGGTGCCAGGGAGGCGGTGCATACGTGCACGGCGTCGTCGTAGAGGATCTTGTCGTAGATCTCGTCGGAGAACACCACCAGGTTGTGCTGGCGTGCCAGTTCGAGCATGCCCAGCAACACTTCCTTGGAATACACCGCGCCGGTCGGGTTGTTCGGGTTGATGATCACCAGGGCCTTGGTGTTCGGGGTGATCTTGGCCTTGATGTCGGCCAGGTCCGGGAACCAGTCGGCGCCTTCGTCGCACAGGTAGTGCACCGGATGGCCCCCCGCCAGGGTCACGGCGGCGGTCCACAGCGGATAGTCCGGCGCCGGTACCAGCACTTCGTCGCCATTGTTGAGCAGGGCCTGCATGGACATCACGATCAGCTCGGACACGCCATTGCCCAGGTAGATGTCTTCGATACCGACACCTTCGACCTGCTTTTGCTGGTAGTACTGCATGACCGCCTTACGTGCGCTGAACAGGCCTTTTGAGTCGCTGTAGCCCTGGGCGGTGGGCAGGTTGCGGATCACGTCCTGGAGGATTTCATCCGGCGCTTCGAAACCAAAGGGCGCCGGGTTGCCGATGTTCAGCTTGAGGATGCGATGGCCTTCCTCTTCCAGGCGTTTGGCGTGCTTGAGCACTGGGCCGCGAATGTCGTAGCAGACGTTGGCGAGCTTGTTCGATTTGCTGACCTGCATGGCGATGTGATCCTGAAAATGAACGATCCAGACGGTGGGGACACTACCGTACTGCGAATCCTGCGGGGCCCGCACCCATAAATACGTTTGAATGCCGGTAGCGCGGGTGCCAGACTGGCGTTTTGAAGAGGCGCAATCATACGTGCCGCCTGATCCATGGAAAAGACACAGATCAGGCTTTTTCAGTTGCCGAGGTGTACCGATGGAAAAGTTGCAGAAAACCGTTGAAGAATGGAAGGCGATGCTCGATCCGGAGCAATACAACGTGTGCCGTCTCAAGGGCACCGAGCGACCTTTCAGCGGCAAGTACAACGCCACCAAGACGGACGGTGTGTACCACTGCATTTGCTGCAACGAGCCGCTGTTCGACTCCACCACCAAGTTCGACTCCGGCTGCGGCTGGCCCAGCTTCTACGCGCCGATTGCCGACAGCGCGATGATCGAGATCCGTGACGTCAGCCACGGCATGATCCGCACCGAAGTCACCTGCGCCAAATGCGATGCCCACCTGGGGCACGTGTTCCCGGACGGCCCGCCGCCGACCGGCCTGCGTTACTGCATCAACTCGGTGTGCCTGGACCTGGTGCCGCGCTAGGTCTGCCAGCGCTCCTGCGGATAACGCGGGAGCGCCCTATAGCGGGCTATCATTCCGGTCAATTCAATTGCACACAATTTAATTGCCTACTATGTTTATCCTTCTTTCCACCAGACTGAGGCATTGCCATGAGCAACAACCTGCTGAGCATCCCTTGCACCACCATCAAGGGGGAGCAAAAGACTTTGGCCGATTTCGCCGGCAAGGCCATCCTGGTGGTCAATACCGCCAGCAAGTGCGGTTTCACCCCGCAATACAAGGGCCTGGAGCAGCTTTGGCAGCAATACAAGGATCAAGGGTTGGTGGTGTTGGGTTTCCCCTGCAATCAGTTCGGCAAGCAGGAACCGGGTAACGAAGGCGCGATTTCCGAATTCTGCGAGCTGAACTTCGGTGTCAGCTTCCCACTGTTCAAGAAGATCGACGTAAATGGCAGCGACGCCCACCCATTGTTCGTGCAACTGAAACAACAGGCGCCGGGTTTGCTCGGTTCCAAGGGCATCAAGTGGAACTTCACCAAGTTCCTCATCGGCCGCGATGGCCAGGTAGTCAAGCGCTTTGCGCCGACCACCAAGCCGCAGGACCTGACCCAAGAGATCGAAGCCCTGCTCAAATGACCGTCTCCCTGGCGCTCGACCATCAACTGTGTTTCAAGCTCTACGCCGCCTCCAGGGCGGTGACCCGCGCGTACAAGCCCATGCTTGATCAGTTGGGCCTGACCTACCCGCAATACCTGGTGATGTTGGTGTTGTGGGAGTGGCACGTCGCAACGCCGCTGCAACCCACGGTCAAGGCGTTGGGTGAGCGCTTGATGCTGGATTCCGGCACGCTGACGCCGCTGCTCAAGCGCCTTGAGCAACTCAGTCTGGTCAGGCGCCAGCGCAGCGCCAAGGATGAGCGGGAAGTGCACTTGAGCCTGAGCGAAACCGGTGTGCAGCTGCGTGACCAGACTCATGGCCTCAAGACGCGGCTGCTGTGCGACAGCGGTATCGACCTGAACCAGGCTGACGCGCTGCGCGAGGGCTTGGACCAGTTGCTTAGACAGATCAGAGACTTGTCGTCTTCGGCACCCACAGCTCCAGCAAGCCACTGAGTTCCTCACGCCGGAACGGCTTGGCCAGGTAGTCATTCATGCCCGCAGCCCGGCAACGCTCGCGCTCTTCGGACAGCGCGTTGGCGGTCAAGGCAACGATCGGCAGGTCTGGCCAGCGCCCGCTGCGACGGATCTGCCGACTGGCCTCATAGCCGTCCATCACCGGCATATTGCAGTCCATCAACACCAGGTCGAAGCGTTGTTCCTCAAGGAATTTGAGCGCCTCGCCACCATGGGCTGCGACGATCACTTCACACCCCAGTTTGCTGAGCATGCCTTTGGCCACTAGTTGGTTGACCGGGTTGTCCTCCACCAACAGGATGCGCGCGCGGTGTGCCAAGGGGGCAGCCTCCATCTGGATCGGGTCGAGGATCAGTTGTGCGTCGCTGCGCAAGTTACGTTGCAGGATCTGATACAGCGCATTGCGGCTCAGTGGGCGCGCCTGTTGTTGCAGCGGTGCGAGTGCCGCAACTTCTTCGCTGGGCATGAAATTGCCATAGGCGGTCACCAGCAGGATCGGCGCGTTGAGGGTGGGGCGCAGGCGAAACAGGCACTCGGGGCAGTCGGTGATCAGCAGGTCCGGGGTTTGCCCGCTCAAGTCATCATCTTGCGAGTAGCAGCGAGGTGTCAGGCCCCAGTGAGGCAGCAGGGTGGTCAGCAGTTCAGTGAGGCCGCTGCCGGCATGGGTAATGACGGTGACCTCACCCTTGAGCGGCAGTGGCTGGGCGGCGGGCAAATGGGTTGGCAGCGGCAGGTCGGCGCAAAACTGGCTACCGAAGCCCACTTCCGAACTGATGCTCAGTCGGCCTTTCATCGCTTCACACAGGTTGTGCGTCAGCGCCAGGCCCAGGCCGGTGCCGCCGAACTGGCGAGTGATGCCGGCGCCCGCCTGGGTGAAGGGCTGGAAGATCTTCACCTGGGCTTCCTGCGCAATGCCGATGCCGGTATCGCAGACCTCGATGCGTACCTGGCCCTCCCGCGCGCTGAGGCGAACATCTACCCGTCCGAAGCGCGTGAATTTAAGGCCGTTGGACAGCAGGTTGCTGACGATCTGCCGCACGCGGGTCGGGTCGCCCAGGACCTGCGCCGGAAACTGCGGGTCGATCAGGCACGTCAGTTCGACGCTGGGCGCGGCGTTCTGTGACAACAGGTTGGCGGTGTCTTCCACCAACGAACCCAGGTCGAACGGGATACGCTCCAACTCCAACTGGCCAGCGTCGAACTTGGACAGGTCGAGGATATCGTTGAGCAACTCCACCAGCACTTTGCCTGAGTCATGGGCGATGGACAGTTGCTGACGCTGTTCGGCGTTGAGCGGGCTGTCGAGTGACAGCGCGATCATCCCCAGCAGGCCGTTGAGCGGTGTGCGGATTTCGTGGCTCATGTTGGCGAGGAACGCCGCCCGTGCCTGGGCCATGCCCAGCGCGTGCATCTTTGCCGCTTCCAACTCATCGTTGGATTGGCTCAACCGCTGGTTGCTGGCCTTGAGCTCCAGGGTGCGGGCGGACACGATGTCTTCCAGTTGTCCCAGGTATTCGGTCAACCGATCTTCGGCGTGGCGGCGTTGCTGGATCTCCGTCTCCATGTTTTCGAACTGCTGGTTGGCCACGTTCACCAGCACGCCGATCTCATCGTGCTCGTGGCCGGGCGGGCAATCCAGGCGTGCCTGCCGGCGGTTGCTCAGCTCGCGGATGATGCGCACCAGCGGCTGGGTCAGCATCACGTAGAACAAGCCCAACAGGATGCCGGTCAGCAACAGGCTGCGGACAAAGCCGTTGAGCAGGGTAATCTCGGCACGGCGCAGGAAACGGCTGCCAAAGGCATAGGTGTCGACGTCCAGGCGCAGCACCCCGAGGGACTCGTTGGGCATGTGACTAAGGAACAGCCGGTCTTCGAACTGGCGGTTGGCGCCGAACAGGAAATCGCTGACGGGGCGGTAGGTGCTCTCTTTACGTGGGCGGTCGACATCCGCCAGCACCACGCCATTGTTGTCGATCAACTGGGCATGAATGATGGCGGGGGAGTGCAGCAGGCCCAGGGCCAGTTCCTGGGCCAGTTCGGCGTCGATGTTGTAGGCGATGCGTGAGGCGGGGTTGTGGCTGATTTCGATCAGCGAGCGAATTTCACGGTTGATGGATGCGTCTTCGCTGGCATAATCAATGCCGATTTGGATCAGGCTGAGCAAGGTTCCCAAGACGAAACCGACCAGCACAGTCAATCTGGCTTGTTTATAAGACAAGCGGTGGGCGAACTTGATATCCATCGAGTGTTGAACCACTTCACGTTTCCCTTCGCCCGGCAAGCATAGCTGAACATCCACAGGTTCTGGCTTACCCGGCATGAATCGTTTTTTTACGCAGCCTCGTGCGGTCTGCCGCAGGGTTGCCAATACGCCATCTTTTGCAAGAACTTGCCAGAGGAATAATCGTGGATGCTCGATTGAATGCGTTTCTTGAACGGGCCGATGCAGTGCTCGCCCGCCTGGAACCCTTGTTACCCGCGCCCCGCCAAACCATCGATTGGAACCACTGCCTGGCTGCCCGCTGGCAGCGTGAAGGCCGCACGGGTTTCCTGTTGCCGTTGGATGTAAGCCTGGAGATGCGCCTGTCCGACCTGATCGGTGTGGACAAGCAACGTGAAACACTGGCGCGCAATACCCAGCAATTCATCGACGGCCTGCCTGCCAACCATGCACTGCTGTGGGGTTCGCGTGGCACCGGCAAATCCTCCATGGTGCGTGCCTTGCTGGCCCAGCATGCCAAGGCCGGCTTGCGCCTGATCGAAATCGAGCGCGACCATTTGGCCGACCTGCCACGCGTGGTTGAACAACTGGTCAAGCTGCCGCAGCGGTTTATCCTGTTCTGTGACGACCTGTCGTTCGAGGCCGGTGAAGGCGATTACCGCGTGCTTAAAAGCGTGCTTGACGGCTCCCTGGAGCAGGCCCCGGAAAACGTGCTGTTGTATGCCACCTCCAACCGCCGTCACCTGGTGCCGGAAAACCAGAGCGACAACGACAACTGGAAACGCGTGGACGGCGAGTTGCACCCGAGCGAAGCGGTGGAAGACAAGATTGCCTTGTCCGACCGCTTTGGCTTGTGGTTGTCGTTCTACCCCTTCACACAAGAACATTTCCTGGATGTGGTGGAGCACTGGATCGGCGAGCTGGCCAGCAAGGCCGGTTTGCAGTGGCAGCGCGATGAAGCCCTCGACATCCTGGCCGTGCGCTGGGCGACCGGACGCGGCAACCGCAACGGTCGTTGCGCTTATCAATTCGCCCGTTACTGGGTAGGCCTCAAATTGCTGGAGCTGCAACCATGATCGATCTACAAAGCGCTGGCACTGGCCTTGATGGCTACGCCATGCTCTATGCGCAACTGGAGTCGCTGCTGGCCGATGAGCGGGATTTCATTGCCAACAGTGCGCAGTTTTCTGCGTTCCTGTTCAACCAGTTGGACGACTTGAACTGGGCTGGCTTCTACCTCAACCGTAACGAAGAGCTGGTGCTGGGCCCGTTCCAGGGCCAGATCGCCTGCGTGCGCATTCCGTTTGGCCGTGGCGTGTGCGGCGCAGCGGCCGCCTCGCGGCAGACCCAGCGCGTGGAGGATGTGCATGCGTTCCCAGGGCATATCGCCTGTGACAGCGCGTCCAACAGCGAGCTGGTGGTGCCGCTGGTCAAGGACGGCCAACTGATTGGCGTCCTTGACCTCGACAGCCCGTCGGTGGCGCGTTTCACCGTCCAGGACCAGGCGGGTATCGAACAGCTGGCGGCGATCTTCCTGCGCTTGACCGACTGCTGATCACGGGAGGGGCGGCCTGCGCCCCTTACTGTCCCTCCAGGCCGTGAAGCTGCCCTTGCAGCAACCTCTCCAGTTCCAGCATGAGTTTTTCCAGGGCTTTTGCCCCGGCTTCGATCACTGCCCAGTCATCCTCACGGGCGCACGCCTGTTCAAGGGTTTCACACTGCCCAGCCAGTGGGGTCGCCTGAACAATGCGCGCAGCGCCCTTGATTTTGTGGGCCTGCTCGGTGATCTCCTGGAGCGGGGCGTGTGCACTGATCAGCGCCGCCAGTTCCTGGCGATCATGCCGACTGCTGCTCAGCAGTTCTTCCAGCAAACGCCAGCTCAACTGTGGATCGCCACCGGTAAGGGCCTCGAAGTTGCCGAGGTCCAGGTGCAGGTCAGTGGTTTGCGGGGCGATCTTTGCCAGTTGCCGTTCCAGTGCCGTGAGGCTGATCGGTTTGAACAGGCAGTCGTTCATGCCCGCGTCGGCACAACGTTGCTTCTCTTCGGGCTGGGCATTGGCGGTAAACCCCAGCACCACGCAGGGCGCCAGCTGCTCGCGCTGTTCGTACTCGCGGATCGAGCGACTCAGTTCATAGCCGTTCATGATGGGCATGTTGCAGTCGGCGATCACTAAGTCGAAACGCTCCTGGCGCCAGGCCTGGAAACCGGCGGCGCCATTCTGGGCGGCGCTGAACTGATGCCCCAGGTAGCCCAGTTGCTGGCACATCAGCAAGCGGTTTGCGGGATGGTCGTCCACGACCAGCACGTTCAGCACTGGCGCGCTTGCAGGTGCCTCAGGCTTGTATTCAAGCACCGGCTGTTCCGGCTGAAGACGGGTCATGTTCAGGCTGATATGCACCTGGGTGCCCACCATCGGCACGCTGCTGAGGCTCAATTGCCCACCCATCATCGCGCACAGGCTGCGGCAGATCACCAACCCAAGGCCGGCGCCGCTCCTGGCAAGCTGCCCGGAATTGTCGGCCTGGGCAAAGGGCTCGAACAGGCGCAACTGATCATCCCGACTGATCCCTATGCCGGTGTCCTCGACCACCAGTTTCATCTCGACCTGCTGCGCCAGCTCGGTGGGCAGCACCTCGACCTTGACTTTCACCTGGCCACGCTCGGTGAACTTGATCGCGTTGCTGACCAGGTTCGACAGCACCTGCTTGAAGCGCAGCGGGTCGATCAGGACTTCGGTGTCATCCAGGTTGGGGTTGAACTCAAGGGACAGGCTGAGGGTTTTCTGGCGTGCCAGGCCGTCGAACACGCGCACCACCGACTCGATCACCTCCCGCAGGTTGACACGCTCCGGCGCGAGGCTCAGGCGGCCGGATTCGATGCGCGCGATGTCGAGGATATCGCCGATCAGTTCGAGCAGGTCCTTGGCTGAGTTGTACGCCACTTCGATGGCCGGGCGATCGAGATGACCCTGGTCGGCGCGCTTGAGGGTGAGTTCGAGCATGCCGATCACCGCGTTCATCGGCGTGCGGATTTCATGGCTCATGGTGGCGAGGAACGTGCTCTTGGCCCGGTTGGCTTCGTCGGCGCGTTCTTTGGCTGCGCGGATTTCATCGAACAGCTGGCGTCGTTCGCTGATGTCGATCCAGCCGCCAATAATGCCTTGCACCTCTCCAGTCGAGTCACGGTAGGGCAGGATCCAGTGATAGATCGTCAGTTTCTTCCCGTGGATATGCAGCGTGCGGTCCAGGATCAGCGGGTTACCTTCGGCCATCACGCGCTGGTAGTCGGCATGGTATTGCGTCGCATCGGTTTCAAGGGCGGCGCTCATCTGGATGGCGCTTTTGCCGATCACGTCTTCGCGTTTGACGTTGAACACCTGCAAGTAGCTGTCGTTGCAGGTCTGCAGCAAGCCTTTACGGTCACGTACGTAGATGGGGTGCGGGGTTTCGTTGACCAAGGCCCGCATGAACTCGAATTGATCATTGAGGGCGCGCTCGGCCATTTTGCGATGCTTGATCTGACGGCGCATATAGGCGTTCCAGCTCAGGGAGATCAGCAGCAAAAGCCCGGTGCCGATGATGATGCGCGCGATCAGTTGGTGATAGTTGCGCCAGTAGCTGTCGGAGGCGGCGGTGTAACCGCGCCAGCGACTGTTGATGACCCCCAGCTCATCCGGTGCGATGCTCAGCATGGCCTTGTCGAGAATCGAGCTGAGTTCGGTGGCGTTGCGTGAGGTGGCCAGCGAAAATTTAGCGGGCGTGGTGCCAATACTGAAACTGATCTGGACCTTGTCCTGAAACATGGAGGACGAGAGGTAATAGTTGGCGATGACCAAGCTGTTCACGGCACCGTCGACGTGCCCTTGCACCAGCAGCTCGGCGGCTTTGAAGTTATCACCCGTTGCGACCAATTGAATGGTTGGGAAGTGCTCGCGCAGAAACGCTGCCATTGGGCTGCCTTCAGTGACGGCCACGCGCTTGCCTTCCATTTCTTCCAGGCTGGTCGCCGCCTGGTTTTCCTTGCGTGTCAACATTACGTAGGAGTTTTCCAGGTAGGGACGGCTGAAGTTCAACCGGGCTTCCCGTTCCGTGCTGGGAACGATGGCGCCAATGATGTCGGCCTTCCCTGCGTCGACCTGTTCGATCATTGACTGAACGACACGCTCACGTTGGATATCAAAACGCAGCCCTGTGCGCAGGCGAACCAGTTCCAGCAGGTCGGCGGTGATGCCGCGGAAGTTGCCATCGGCGTCGAAGAACGACAGCGGGGCAAAGGTCTCGTTCACGATCACCTTGACCACTGGATGCTCCTGTAGCCAGCGTTCTTCGCGTTGTGTCAGTTGCAGTTTCTGGTCGGTCAGCAAGATATCGCTGCCGGCGCTCCAGCGTTTGGCGATCGCTTCCCGTTCATTGGTGGGCACGGCCGTCAATACGGCGTCGACAATGCTCAATAGCGTCTGCTGGTGTTGGGGCATGGCGAAGCTGAACCCGTAGGCTTCGTGTTTGCCGAAGTTGGCCATGCGGATGTTCTTCAGGTAGCCCTTGTTGATCATGTAGTGAGTAGAGATGGTATCGCCAAGGAATACATCCGCCTGGTCGAACGCCACCGCATTCAAGGCATTTTGATAAGAGGGATAAGCGCGTAGGGTCGCCTTGGGGTACAGCTTTTCCACCTCGCTCAACGGCAGGTAGTGGTACACCAGCGCCAGGCGCATGCCGGCCAGGCCATTGGTCAGGCTGCGGGTTTCTCCTTCGCGGGTGACGAGGACCGGCTGGTCCACCGCGTAGGGCTCTGACAGCGTGAGGTTTGGGTTGGCCGCCTCAAAACCGTTGGAAGATCCCAGCAAATCGATAGCCCCCGTTTCAAGCGCGCGGATCGCGGCCTCGCGAGAGGGGTAGCGCAATACTTTCACCGGCAGGGCCAGCGCCTTGGCCAGCAGGCCGGCGTAATCAGCGGTGAGACCCTCGTAGTCACGTCCGCTGGACGTGAGGTCGAAAGGTGGGTAATCAGGCGCCGCAGTACCCAGCACCAACTCGCGCTTGTTTTGCAGCCATTGGCGTTGAGCCTTGTTCAGGTGGGTTTCCAGTTGAACCGAGCCTGCACGACTCAACAAGGCGAAATGTTCCGGGCCCGTTGGCGGGTTCGCAAGTACCACGGTGCTGAAGCACAAACCGGCACTCAATATAATCAGATAGTCCTTTATACGCCTGGGCATCCGCTTTCTCACACTAGCGCGTTTCGTTTTGCCATCTCGATAAGTTCTACCAAGGACTTGGCTTGAAGTTTCTGCATCAGCCTCTTTTTATAAGTGCTTACTGTTTTGTTACTCAGAAACATGCCCTTGGCAATTTCCTTGTTGGTTCGTCCTTGTGCAAAAAGTTGCAATACCATCAGTTCCCGGTCATTGACGGTCTTGAATAGTTCAAGCTCCTGGGATTCGATGCTATCGACACCATTGGTATTCAGTGCCTGGCTGGGGAAGTAGTTGTAACCGGATAACACTGCACGGATGGCGCTCAGCAACTCGCTCAGGTCGCCTTCCTTGCACACGTAGCCATCCGCGCCCGAACGCATGCAGCGTGTGGCGAACAGGGTGGGCGATTGGGCGGTCAGTATCAGGGTTTTCATCGGGGTGTTCATGGCGTTGAAGCGGCAGAGCACTTCGAGGCCATCCAGCTTGGGAATGCTGATATCCAGGATAATCAGGTCAGGCAGGCATTCGCGTACCATTTGTATGGCGTCGCACCCGTTATCGGTTTCGCCCACGACTTTATAGCCCTCGTGTTCCAACAACATACGGATGGCGAGCCGTATAACCGGGTGGTCATCGATAATAAAAACTGAGTTCATGATCACATTCCGTACAAGTGCAAATAAAGCGGGCACATTAGCTCAGAAGAGGAGGGAGGAGCATGAGTCGAGGGGGAGTAGATATAAAACAGGAAAAGTCCTACATTAAAAAAGGTAGCAGCCTACCAGTTGCTGAGGCTTGGTGAGGCGCTACGTCGATGCTTTGAACGTGAATAGGCTAACGGTTGCTGCCATGGATTTAACTGATGCTGTGCCGTCGTCTTTCGTCGGCTCATGATGTTTAATTCCTACATTTTTAACTTGAGTAATGGGCAGAGCAAGTGTGCAAGTTCATCCTTGTTCAGCGGCTTCGATAGATAGCCAAGCAGTGGCAGGCCACGGTCCATGGCTTGGCTTATCAGGCTGGCGAGTTCCGCCACCGGTAAACCGCTCAACAGGATGGCGGTCGTGGTAAAGCGTCGGCGACTGGCAATTTCAATCAGTTCGAGTCCCGGTAAGTCGGGTAGGCATTGGTCACACAAGATGATGTCGAAAGGCACCTCGGCCTGCGACATCAAGCAGATCGCCTGCTCGGCGCTTTCGGCCGGCGTCAGTCTTGCGAAGCCGAAGCTTCTGAGCAGGCATTGGGTGGCGAGGAGTTGGAACGGGTGATCCTCCACCAGCAGGATACGGAGCGAGTAACTGGGCATTGGGGCCACACGTTGAGTCAAGCATCGAGGGAGGGCGCGTAGGACCAGGTCGCCAGGGTCGCCCGGAGCGTGCATGATTATTCATCGAGTGGTTGTGCGAATTCGATCAGGCCGCTCTGTTCCCGTCGTAGGTCGATTCCTTTCAAGAAACAGGCGGCATGATCGTGGTCGTTACTGAGGGCTGGAACGTCCGGTCATTTCCCGGGCCATCTCGGTGGCATAGCTGTCGGTCATCCCCGCAATAAAGTCAATCATGCGCAGGAACGACGCGTGCAGCGGCCATTCAGGGTTTGGCGCATTGTTGCCCAGCAGATCGAGAATGCGCCGGTTCTTGAACGACGGCGTACGCCCGCCATGCTGCTCCAGTGCCGCACCGCAGAACGCATTCAAGAGAATTTCCAGGGTGGTGTAGGCGCCGATCTCATGCAGGGTCTTGCGCTTGTCCTGGAAGATCTTCTTGCGCGCCATGTCCTTGGCATCCAGCACGCAACGCTTGGCCGGGCCGTGCATGTGTTCCACCAAGTCGCCGGGAAGGGTGCCGGCGAGCAGGGCGTCCTGTTGCTCGACGAAGGCCTGTGCCGCTGCGTTGGTCAGATGCTCGATGGCCTTGCCGCGCAGGATCGCCAGCTTGCGTCGGCGCGAGTCCTGGGCGCCCAGTTGGCGATAGGTCTGGGGCAGGTCATCGCCCACCAGGTTGAGCAGCAGCGACTCGACTTCGGCGTATTCGAGCAACTCCATTTCCAGGCCATCTTCCAGGTCGATCAGGGCGTAGCAAATGTCATCCGCCGCCTCCATCAGGTACACCAGCGGGTGCCGGGCCCAGCGCTGTTCTTCGAGTTGTGGCAGGCCGAGCCTGTGGGCGATCTGTTCGAGGATCGGCAGTTCGCTCTGGTAGCAGCCGAACTTGTGTTTCTTGTAGCCCAGGGAGTCGGCGTGGCGGGCAGTCCAGGGGTATTTCAGGTAGGTGCCCAGGGTGGCGTAGGTCAGCCGGGTGCCACCGTCGAACTGGTGGTACTCAAGCTGGGTCAGCACCCGAAAGCCTTGGGCGTTGCCTTCGAAATTCAGGAAGTCATTGCGCTCGGCGCTGCTCATGTCGTCCAGCCAGCCACGTCCTGCGGCTTGTTGGAACCAGTGGCGGATGGCGTCTTCGCCGGAGTGCCCGAACGGTGGGTTGCCGATGTCATGGGCCAGGCAGGCCGACTGCACCACCATGCCCAGGTCGCTTGGGTCGCACCAGTCGGGCAGGGCGCTGCGCAAGGTTTCGCCGACGCGCATGCCGAGGGAGCGACCCACGCAGCTCACTTCCAGGGAATGGGTCAGACGCGTGTGAATATGGTCGTTGCTCGAGACCGGGTGCACTTGGGTCTTGCGGCCCAGGCGACGAAATGCGCCGGAGAAGATAATACGGTCATGGTCTTTGTGAAACGGGCTACGCCCCAGTTCTTCCGGGCTGTGCAGCGGTTTGCCAAGACGTTCGCGGGTCAACAGGGTGGGCCAATCCAAGGCGGGTACTCTCCGTGCGGTGAATGACCCTCCCAGCTTCCCGGTTCAGCGCGGCCTGGGCAAGCGAAAATCTACAGCCCGGCCGCGTCGATATCGATTAACAGCAAGCGCTGACCGTTATCGAAGAATTGTCCGGCCGTGAGGCAATACTGATTGGTGGTGGCGTCGCGGTAGGTCGAGGACAGTGTCAGGCGCCGCTCCTCCCAGCCCTCGGCCAACAGGTGATAGAAGTACGGGCGCCATGACCAGTTGTGGCCCAGGTAACGGCTGTCGGACTGCCAGGCATCCTGGCGCCACTCAAAGTTCGGTGTGAGTTGGGTGCCGTGCCGGTCGCACTGGTAGAAGCGCAGCAGCCAGGGAAACGCCGGCAGTTGCGGCAGTTTGCTCAACGGTGCCTGGGCCTGGGCCCAGGTTTGCAGGATCTTCATCAATTCGGCCAACTGCTGGCGCAGTTGCATGACGCGGCCGCGTTCTGCCAGCTTTTGCTGGACGTACACCGTGCGCAACTGGGCGAAACGCGGCACGAAGGCGTCGGCGGCGAACCAGTCCAACTGCGCCTGGGCAAACAGATAGCCCTGCACATAGCGCGAGCCGCACTCCAGGGCGAAGCTCAACTGCGCCTCGGTTTCCACGCCTTCGGCAATGATCCAGCAGCCGGTCTTCTCGGCCATCTGCGCCAGGGCCCGCACCACTTCGCTGCTCGGTCCACCACGGGCGGCCTCCTGGAACAGGCGCATGTCCAGCTTGAGGATATCCGGTTGCAACGCCAGCACTCGGTCGAGCTGGGAGTAACCGGCGCCAAAGTCGTCGATGGCAATGCGCGCACCGGCTTCGCGATAGCGCGCCACCACGTCGGCCAGGCGTCGGATATCGCCACCCAGTTCGGTGATCTCGAACACGATGCGCTGAGGGTCGACGCCATGGTGGTGGATCTGTTTCAGGCTCGGCAGGGCCTGGCCCGGTCGCAGGCGATTGATCCAGCGTGGCGAGATGTTCAGGCTCAGGAACCAGTCTTCGGGCGCTTCGTGCAAGCGGCTCAGCGCGTTGTCGCGAATCTGCCGGTCGAGTCGGCGCAAGGTCACGCCCGGCGTGCGCGGGTCAGCGAACAGCGGGCCCACGGACTGCAAGCGGCCGTCAGCCTGGCGCAGGCGGCCCAGGGCCTCGACGCCGGCAATGCGGCCGGTGGCGGTATCGATAAACGGCTGGAAGCAGGCGAGCGGTTGCCCGTCGATCACGGGGCCTCCTTAGAAACATTGGCGAAAAAAGGCCCGGCCCTCGAAAACGAGGGCCGGGCCGATTCTGTTAGCAAGAATGCAGCCAGCCAGGCTCAACTTTTACGCGAAGAGCCCTGCATGGCCAGTTTGATCAACGGGATCAAGCCGGCACCGAGGCGCACCAGGCGCGTCAAGCTGCCAATGCCGCCGCCCTTGGCACCTTTGCCGGTAAAGAAACCCATCAGCGTCACCGCGGCCACGCCCCACAGCGGCGCGTGCTTGATGCCCAGGCTGTCCTGCCAGTTGCTGCCCATATTGCGCACCTTGTTCAGGGGCAACATTAGTTGCTGGGACTCGTGGCGGATCTCCTGACGGTGCATTTCCATGCGCAGGCGGATCAACGCCTTGCGCATTTCCCGGCGGGAGGTGGTTTGCGGGATTTCAGTGATGCTCATGGCAGCAGGCGCTCCCGGTCATTGGCCAGCTCTTCAAGGGTGGCGTGGAAGGGCGTGGACTCATCGAACACCGCCGCCTTCAAGCGTACCCCGCAAAACGCGGCGGCCAGGGTATAGAACACACAGAGGCAGATGATCCCGGTCAGGCGGTAGCCGGTGTCCCACACCAGGATCATCACCAGGGTCGACAACCCCACCAGCAACAGCAGCGCGAACACCAGCGCCAGGCCGGCAAACAGCAGCAGGCTGACGGTGCGGGCCTTCTGTTCCTGCAACTCGATGCCAAACAATTCGACGTGGCTGTGCAGCAAGCCCAGCACGGCCGCGCCCAGACGTCTTGAGGTGGTGCCCGTGGACGAGCCCGTTTCGCCGATAGACATGGTTAGCGCCTTGTGGCCAGCAGGCCGATCAGAAAGCCCACGCCGGCGGCAATGCCCACCGACTGCCAAGGATTGGCCTGCACATAGTCTTCGGTCGCAGTGACCGCCGCCTGGCCGCGTTCGCGCAGGGAATCTTCGGTCTGCTTCAAGGTTTCACGGGCCTGCAACAGCGTGTCGTGAATTTTTGCGCGCAGCTCATCAGCCTGGTCGCCCGCCAGCACTTTGGTGTCGTCCAGCAACCGTTCGGTGTCAGTCACCAGGGTTTGAAAATCCGCCATCAGTATTTCTTGAGCAGTCTTTGCAGTTCTTCTGGCCATGGTTATCTCCGTGATTGGCTGATCTGTACGTTTCGAGTCACCGGCTTCGGTGAAGGTTCAGTGCAATTGTGTGGTACAGCTTTTGCTTTGCCTTGGTGCGCAGTCCCCAGGGCTTGCGCTGAATCTGGGCGGTCGGGCAGGAAGCCCTGAAAAACCTTACCCTAAATAACTGAAATTCGCGGAAAAACCCTGTCGGCATCGGCTTGTTGTGTTGAACGCTGCGCTAAAGCGGTTCACGCCCTCTGAAGAGGGGTGGGACCGGTGGTGCCAATTTAGTGCGCTCAACCCTGGCTTGAACCGCTTTGGTGCTTTTTGCCTTTATTGCAGGCCTGCCAACCTCCATGGAAAATTTGCAAAGTGCAGTGGACACGCTCGTCCACAGCTCCAATACCCTGTTTATCCTGATCGGCGCGGTCATGGTCCTGGCCATGCACGCCGGCTTCGCGTTCCTCGAAGTCGGTACGGTGCGCCAGAAGAACCAGGTCAACGCCTTGTCGAAGATCCTCAGCGACTTCGCCATCTCCACCCTGGCCTATTTCTTTATAGGCTATTGGATCTCCTACGGTGTGAGCTTCATGCAACCGGCAGCGGTACTCAGTGCCGATCACGGCTATGGCCTGGTGAAGTTTTTCTTCCTGCTGACCTTTGCGGCGGCGATTCCGGCGATCATTTCCGGGGGCATTGCCGAGCGTGCAAGGTTTGCTCCACAGCTCTGCGCGACTGCGTTGATCGTGGCGTTTATCTACCCGTTTTTCGAAGGCATGGTGTGGAACGGCAATTTCGGCCTGCAAGCCTGGTTGCTCGCGACCTTTGGCGCCAGCTTCCATGACTTCGCCGGTTCCGTGGTGGTGCACGCCATGGGCGGCTGGCTGGCGCTGGCGGCGGTGTTGCTGCTGGGCCCGCGCAATGGGCGCTACCGCGAAGGGCGCCTGGTGGCGTTTGCGCCGTCGAGCATTCCGTTCCTGGCGCTGGGCTCGTGGATTCTGATCGTCGGCTGGTTCGGCTTCAACGTGATGAGCGCGCAAACCCTGAACGGCGTCAGCGGTTTGGTCGCCGTCAACTCGCTGATGGCCATGGTCGGCGGCACGGTGGCGGCCCTGATCATCGGTCGCAACGACCCAGGCTTCCTGCATAACGGTCCGTTGGCCGGGTTGGTGGCGATCTGCGCCGGCTCCGACCTGATGCACCCGGTGGGCGCGCTGGTCACAGGTGTCGTCGCCGGCGGTTTGTTTGTGTGGTTCTTTATTGCGGCCCAGGATCGCTGGAAGATCGACGATGTACTGGGTGTGTGGCCCCTGCACGGTCTGTGCGGCGTGTGGGGCGGCATCGCCTGCGGCATCTTCGGCCAGACCGCGCTCGGCGGGCTGGGCGGTGTCAGCCTGATCAGCCAGTTGATCGGCACCGCCCTCGGCGTGCTGGTGGCGCTGGCGGGCGGCCTGTTGGTGTATGGCGTGATCAAGCGCGTCACCGGGCTGCGCTTGAGCCAGGAACAGGAGTATTACGGCGCGGACTTGTCGATTCACAAGATCGGCGCGGTCAGTCAGGATTGATCGGCTCGTCTGCCGGCCGATAAAAACCGTGTAGCAGGCGATAGCGGGTCTGGCGCACTTCATCGACCCGCGCCTGAACCTGTTGGTCCGGCAGGCCCAGCAGGATCAAGGCATGGGAGGCGAGCATCAGGCTCGACTCCAGCAACTCGGGCACCACTTCACTGGCGCCTGCGGCTTTCAGTTCTGCCAGCTGGCTGTCGTCGCGGGTACGCACCAGGATTGGCACGTCGGCGTTGATCCGACGCGCTTCCTTGAGCACCACCAGCGCCACGTCGGTGTTGTCCACGGCAATCACCACCAATCGCGCACGCTCCAGGCCGACTGCGCTGAGCAACGCGCCACGCCGGCAATCGCCGTAATGCACGCTACTGTCTTCAGTGGCGGCTTCCTGCACCCGTTCCGGGTCGTCATCCAGGGCGATGAAGGTTTGTTGTTCGTTGCGCAGAAAACGCCCGATGGACTGGCCGACGCGTCCATAGCCACAGATCACCGCGTGCCCGCGCAGCTCGGCGTTGAGCGCGGTGATTGCTTCCAGCTGCACCTGCTGGTTGGGCTTGCGGTGCAGGCGCAGGGCGATGGCGGGGGCGGCGCGCAACAACAGCGGCGTGAGCAACATCGAGCAAAAGGTGGCCGCGAGCAGCAAACCGTTGAACTCATCCGGGATCAGCCGGCTCTGCTGCATCTGTGCCATCAACGCAAAGCAGAACTCGCCACCTTGGGCCAGGGCCAGGCCGCTGCGCCAGGCGGTTTCACTGTCGCTGCCGCGCAGTTTGACCAGCACCGCGACCACACAGCCTTTGACCAGCATCAGCGTAAGCGTCAGCCCGAGGATCAGCAGACTATGGCTGACGAACAATTGCAGATCGATCAGCATGCCGATGCTGACGAAAAACAGCCCCAGCAGGATGTCGCGAAACGGCCGAATATCCGCCTCGATCTGATGGCGGTAATGGCTTTCGCCCAGCAGCATGCCGGCCAGGAAGGCCCCGAGCGCAGGGGAGAGCCCGAGCAGATGGGTGAGCCAGGCCGTCAGCAACACAATCACCAGCGCCAGCAGCACAAACAGCTCCGCTGAATGGGAGGCGGCCACTTCATGAAACAGGCGCGGCAGCAACCAGCGGCTGGCCAATAGCAGGCCGACAAACAGCACCACGGTCTTGCCCAAGGTCAGGGGCAGCGCCCAATACCAGGCTTGCTCGCCAGTGCCAGCAAACACTGGCACCAGGGTCAGCAGCAACACCGCGACCACATCCTGGAACAGCAACACGCCAATCGCGTTCTGGCCGTGACTGCTGAAGATTTCCCCGAGGCTGGTCAGCTCCTTGCTGACGATGGCTGTGGACGACAGTGCCAGTCCTGCCCCCAACAACAGGGCGATACCCGGCGCCACACCCAGGATCATCAACAAAAGTCCCAACAGCACCCCGCACCCCAACACTTGCAAGCTGCCCAGGCCAAATACAACTCGATGCAGGGCGAGCATCTTGGTCAGGGAAAACTCCAAGCCCAGGGAAAACAGCAGGAACACCACGCCCAGTTCGGCCAGGTCGGGCAGTTCTTCGCTGTCATTCACCCAATCCAGCGCGGTGGGGCCCACGGCGAGGCCGACGCACAGGTAGCCCAGCACGGGGGGCAATTGCAGGCGACGAAACAGCGCAATCACCACCAGGGATGAGGCCAGGATAATCAGCAGGTTGGCAAACACACGCATCTCCGTTGCAGGGGGGCAGGCAAAAAGCCGCGAGAATCGCTGAAACAGTTATAGGCCATGGTGACCTGGGTCAGGGTTTATAGAGTGGGCTTCAGGCGGTCACCGGGCTTAGAATGTCTGCCTGTTTTCTGATCAGGTCCCTTCGCCATGCTTCCTGAATGCCAGCTGTTCGGCACCCTGGGTTGTCACCTGTGTGAGATTGCCGAAGCCGAAATCATGCCGCTCGTCGAACACGGGTTGCTGGTGGAATTGGTGGACATCACCGACCCCGACGACCTGACCGAAGCCTACGGCCTTCGGATTCCGGTGCTTCGCCGGGTAGACACCGGGGCGGAACTGGATTGGCCATTCGACACACAACAGGTTGTTGCCTTCCTTCGTTAGGTTTATGCGATGGCAGGTTTCCAAATATTAAGTTACTGTATGTTTGTACAGCGATTGAATTGAGGGAACGCCCGTGGTGAATGTCGAACAACTGAAAAGCAGCGTCAATCGCATGTCCGCCGACGTCGTGCGCGACGCGGTGAACGAGCTGCGCCTCGATGGGCTGGTCACGGAAGGCAAGACGCCCTTTAACAAAGTGCATTTCAATACCTGTTTTGCCGAGATCGAGGCGCTGTTCCAGCGCGCCGGCTACCACAAGCAGCTGGATGTGGTGGGTTACCAGGGCTTGTTGTACGCGTTGTACGATCCGGGCCGCTGGGAGGCAGTGGACGTGCTGCGCTGGCTCAAGGAGTTCACCGAAGCCGCCAGTGCTTCGCCGATCCTGCGGGCGGAGTTGGCCAAGGCTTGAGATCCGCCCTAGGCTCAATCCCGCGCAATGCGGGATAATGCCCGCCGGTTTTGTCACAGGCTTTGAGCATTTCATGTCCACCTCCGCTTTTTCCGCGTCCCAGCACCAAGCCAGCACTTTGTATCTGCCACCCGGTTCATGGGTAACAGTGCTGGACTGCCTGTGCGAGCACTTCCCGGCGATCAGCCGCGAACACTGGCTGGACCGCATTGCGCGAGGCCGGGTGCTGGATATCAACGGTACTCCGATCACCGTCGACCTGGGCTACAAGGAAGGCTTGTGCATCTACTACTTCCGCGAAGTGCCTAACGAGAAAGTCATCCCGGTGCAGGAAACCATCCTGTATGCCGACGAGCATCTGGTGGTCGCCGACAAGCCGCACTTCCTGCCTGTGACGCCGGCCGGTGAATACGTCGAGCAAACCCTGCTGCGCCGCCTGATTCGCCGACTGGATAATCCCTCACTGGTACCGTTGCACCGCATCGACCGGCACACGGCGGGGCTGGTGCTGTTTTCGGCCAATCCGGCCAGTCGATCGGCTTATCAGCAACTGTTTCCCACACGCCGGATCGATAAATTCTACGAAGCCATCGCACCCGCTCTACCGAACCTTACGTTCCCCAGGGTGCATAAAAGCCGACTCGTCGATGGCGAGCCGTTCTTTCGCATGCACGAAGGTGATGGCGTCCCCAACACCGAAACGGCGGTGGAGGTGCGCGAGAAAAACGGCGATCTGTGGCGCTACGGCCTGTTCCCGGTGACCGGCAAGAAGCACCAGCTGCGCGTGCACATGAGCGCCCTCGGCGCGAGTATCTGCAACGATCCCTTCTACCCGGACGTGATCAAGGACGCGGTAGACGATTACGCCAACCCCCTCAAACTGCTGGCCCAGGGCGTGCGTTTTATTGACCCGGTCACGGGGGAGGAACGCAGTTTCCGCAGCCGGATCACCCTCGACTGGTAACCCCCGGAAACGACAAGGCCCGCGCGAGGCGGGCCTTGATGGCAAACGCTAAGAGTTACAGGTCTTTGACGGTGCGAACCTGGTCTTTGTTGATGCGGGTCTGCTTGCCGTCCAACTGTTCGAACTCGTAGAAGCCCGAGTCCTTGTCGAATTTAGGGGTGTCGACGGCCTGGATTTCGCGACCGTCATTCAGGGTGATCACTGTCGGCGAGGCGCAACCGGCGAGGGTGGCGAGGCCCAGTGCAAGCATGAGAGCGGCGATGGTCCGTTGAGTCATGAGTCTGTCTCCGAGAGAGTACTTTTAAATGGCTGACCTTGTGACGCATGCAGCGTCGACAAAGTTCCGGGTGCGAGGTTCATTCTGACACGCCCGACGGCGTCTGTAACAGCTCCGGCGTATTAAGGTTGGCCAGGCGCGGGTCATCTGCCGGGCATTCCAGGCCCACGCCGCCCAGCTGTAGGAAGAGCTTGCGCGGGCTGCGCTCACCGGCGTGCCAGGCCCTGTCCACCGCATCGCGCAGGCCGGTGGGAACGATGCAGATCAACGGTTCCCAGAACTCACCATGGCGCACCATCACCGGCAGCAGCGGGTTGTGTTGCGCGGTCTCACGCAGCGCCTGGATCAGCCCTGCGTCGATATGCGGCACATCGCACGGCAAAATCAGCAGGTGCGCATGACGGGCGGCGGCGAGTCCCGCACGGATACCGGCGAGGGGGCCGGGAAAGTCCGGGCTGTCGTCGGTCACCAGTTGGTCGGCATAGCTGGCGTAATGCTGCGGGTTGCGATTGCACGAGATGATCAGGTCGTCCGTGAGCGGTCGCACCAAGTTCTGCAAATGCGCAATCAACGGCTGGCCACGCCACTCCAGCAAGCCTTTGTCCTGGCCGCCCATGCGCTGGCCGCGCCCACCAGACAGCAGCAAAACCGAACAGGGCAGTGGGGACGAATCGATAGGCATGGCAGTTCCGCAGCGGCAGCAAAAGGGGGGCCTGTGATATAACATCGGGCTGTTCCTTCGACAACCGGACCGTGCCATGAAAGCCAAGGCAGATGCGCCCTTCGTACCTCTGAATATTGCTGTATTGACCGTCAGCGACACTCGCACCCTCGACACCGATACCTCCGGCCAAGTCTTCGTCGATCGCCTGACGGCCGCCGGCCACCACCTGGCCGAGCGCGTGCTGCTCAAGGACGACCTCTACAAGATCCGCGCCCAGGTCGCCCACTGGATCGCCGAAGACGTGGTGCAAGTCGTGCTGATCACCGGCGGCACCGGCTTCACCGGTCGTGACAGCACCCCCGAAGCGGTGAGCTGCCTGCTGGACAAACAGGTGGACGGCTTTGGCGAACTGTTCCGCCAGATTTCCGTAGCCGACATCGGCACCTCCACCGTGCAGTCCCGCGCCTTGGCGGGTTTGGCCAATGGCACGCTGGTGTGCTGCCTACCGGGCTCCACCAATGCGGTGCGTACCGGCTGGGACGGCATCCTTGCCGAGCAATTGGACAACCGTCACCGCCCGTGCAACTTCGTCCCGCACCTGAAACAGGCCGAGCCTTGTGAATCCCGTGGGTAAGCCCGGCAAGACCGGCGCGCTGCTGCCGGTGGAAGACGCTTTGGCTCAACTGCTGGCGATGGCCGAAGCCGCACCGATCCGTGAGCAGGAAAGCCTGTTGCTGGCGGATTGCGATGGTCGTGTACTGGCGCAAGACCTGATCTCCACCCTCGACCTGCCGCCGTGGCCGAACAGCGCCATGGATGGTTATGCCGTGCGGTTGGCGGACTGGACCGGCGAACCCCTGGTGGTCAGCCAACGCATTTTCGCAGGCCAGGCGCCACACCCCCTGGCCGCCGGTACCTGCGCCCGTATCTTCACCGGCGCCCCAGTACCGGAAGGGGCCGACTGCGTGGAAATGCAGGAGAATACCGTGGTCCACGCCGATGGGCGCGTGAGCTTCACCGAGCCCCTGCACCTCGACCAGAACATCCGCCCCCAGGGCCAGGAAACCACCGTAGGCGAGCTTGTTTTAACGGCGGGTACGCGCCTGGGCCCGATTGAACTGGGGCTGGCGGCGTCCCTCGGCCATGATCGCCTGGCAGTGATCCGCCGCCCACGCGTGGCAGTTCTGTCCACCGGCGATGAGTTGATCGAACCGGGCTTGCCGCTCGGGCCGGGGCAGATCTACAACAGCAACCGGCGCGTGCTGTGCTCATGGCTTACGCGCATGGGCTGTGAAGTGATCGACGCCGGCATCCTGCCCGACGACCTTGAGCAAACCCGCGCGCGCCTGGGCGGCTTGGGCAGTGTCGACTTGATCCTGTCCACGGGCGGTGTGTCGGTTGGCGAAGCGGATTTCCTTGGGATCGCCCTGCGTGAAGAGGGTGAGCTGGCGTTGTGGAAATTGGCGATCAAACCGGGCAAGCCGCTGACCTTCGGCCACTTCCGTGGCGTACCGGTGATCGGTCTGCCCGGTAATCCGGCGTCGACGTTGGTCACGTTCGCGCTGCTGGCACGCCCTTATCTGCTGCGCCGCCAAGGTGTGCAGGACGTCGAGCCACTGCGTTTCGACGTGCCGGTGGGGTTCGAGTGGCCCAAACCGGGCAACCGCCGCGAATACCTGCGCGGTCGCATCGAGCAAGGCAAAGCGATCATCTACCGCAACCAGAGCTCCGGCGTGCTGCGCAGTGCGGCGTGGGCGGAAGGGTTTGTTGAGGTGTTGGAAGGCACGACGCTGGCTATCGGCGACCGGGTCAACTTCATTCCCTTGAGTGAGGTATTTGGCTGACACACAATTCACCGACGGCGGGCGCACAGTCAAGATAAGTCCTATGAGCCAAGCAGGGCGGGCAGGCTAATTTTTCGAGTCCCGGTTACTGGAGGACTGAAGATGACTATCCAACCTGCTGCATCCGTTCATGGCGTGGCGGCATCCGTGCATGTCGAGCCTGGCTTGCCCACGGCAGCGTCAATCAATTCAAGCACTGCGCGTAGCGTTTTGAGTCAATTGATCGGCAGGCCGCTTTCCGAGAACACTTATCGGGAGCGGCTTGCCTGCATGATCGCCGATCCGAGCATCACTTCCTGGCAGGCGCTGACGCGTAACCCTGGCGAGTTGCAACGGCTGCAGGATAATGAGCGCCTGAGTTGGTCCGACCCGGCCGCAGCTGACAAAAACATGCCGACGTTGGCTCAGGCCCTGGGCAAGAAAAATGTCTGGCTGCCGGAGGTGGAAAGCCTCAATGCCAACATCCTGAAGAACCTGACGGTACAAGTGGCAGAAAAATACCTGGCGCAATTCCAGTCCATACTTCAAGACCCGGCACCTGCCTTGTCGCAGGATGTCTCGATAGTCCGCGGTGCGCCCTCAGCGGGTAAAACCACCTTTCTCACCGGCCAGTTCGCGCTCAATACCGATGTTGTCAAAAACATGATCCAGAACCGTATGCCCGGCACGAGCATGTTGCAGGTGCATGACCAAGGCGCAGGGTTGGTTCAGCAGTTCATGGGCCCCATGGAAAAGCGCCTGGGGCAGCCACTGACGCGAGATGCGTTGTACCTGTGGCCAAACGATTTCAACCAGAAAATCGCCGATATCGCACGCTTGTGCCAGGCGCCCAAGCTGCACTTTCATGATATCCAGGTGGACCTCGCGACCTTGTGCTGTCGGATTCTCAAGCGCGGCACCGATGAGGCGGTGATGGACTTCAATGTGTTGAGCCAGTTTTTCAGTGCGGGTCTGGAGCATCGTGGGCCGAGTATCGAATCGGTCAAGAACAGTCAGAACAGGCTTAAGGAGTATTCACTCTCGGCCTGGAACGGTCAGCAGAATGTGCTCGTTGCTCAACGCGCACCCGGTGCCAACGATTTTGTGATCAAGGATCAAGCCTTATTCGATAAGGTCACTGCCCGGGATAGCCGTTCCGTACAGGCAGAGGTAGAGAGTGTTCGCAGCACCGTGATTGACGCGCCGTTCATCGAGGCCTTCACGGCTCCACTTCCGCCCGTGCAGGCGAGTGCGTTTGGTGCGGCATTGCGGCGGTATGAGGGGCAGACGTTCGAGCAGGCGTTGAAACAGCACGCCCAGCGCATGTCGGTTGCTACCTCGGTAGCGGCCCGCGTGTTGGCCGGTGTGAGGCCCGGCTGATTCAGTAGTCATCCCCACGTTCGGTCACGTCGCGCTCTACCGGCGCGGCGTGCGGGTCATACCCCACCGGGAACTTGCCCTTCAGCGTCCAGGCAAACGCAATGATCTCGGCAATCGTGCGGTACAACTCCTCTGGAATACTGTCACCCAGTTCCATCCGCGCCAGCAGTTTGACCAGCTCGGCGTTTTCATAGATCGGCACTTCGTTTTCGCGCGCCAGCTTCAGGATGGCTTCCGCCAGGGCATCGTCGCCCTTGGCGGTCAGCGTGGGTGCCTGCTGGCCGTCGTACTTGAGGGCAATCGCCTGGCGCGGTGGTGTTGGGTTTTTCATGCGGTTTCATCCACCCAGCGTTGCTCCAGTCCGGTTTTCGGCCCGCGCGGTGGGGTGCCGAGGTGGCAATCGAGGTCGCCGACATTGATGCCAGACGTCACCAGGCGCTCTCGCAAGCTGCCCAAGTGGCTTTCGATCAGGCTGGCGGTGAATGGTCGCGAGGCCCACAACTGGCTGGACAGTTTGCCCTGGCTCAATTGCGCCTGCACCTGCAGCGGCCCCAGCGGCTCCATGTCGAAGGCCAGTTCGACGCGCCAGAGCATCTGCTTGGCGTCCTTTTTCTCTTTGCGTTCGGGCTGGTCCTTGTCCGGCGCCGGTTCTTCGCGCTGGAACTTGACCTGCAATGGCACGATGTCTTGCAACGTGCGCATGGGGATTTCCAGCTGCCAGGTGGTTTGCAGACGGCCGTCGGCGGTGGTGCCGGTCTGTTCCAGGCTCGACAACTGATGGCTCTGCAACCGCGAGATCGCCCCGGCGGCCAGGCGCAGCAGGTTTTCCAGGTCGCCTTCGCCTTCCAGTTTCGCCATCAGCCGTTCGGGCAAGGGGAAGCCGGCGGGTATCTGGCGGGCGCTGACCTGGCCGAGGGTGTTCAAAGGGCTGCGCACGAAGTTGGGCAGCACCTGGGCCAGGGTGTTGGCGGCGAGGATGGCAGTCATATTGGTGCTGGCGGGCAGGGCCGGCAGCAAGTCGGCGACCAGGCGCAGCAAGGCACCTTTCATGTCCAGCGGTGGGACCTGCGGGTTTTGCCCGGCGAGCAGCTTGGCTTCCAGAAAGGCACCGCTGTTCTGGATGACTTGCGCCAGTACCTTGGGGTTGCTGACCTGCGCCAGGTCGGGCAGGGCGGCGAGTAAACGCTCGGCAGCGCCGCGCAGCTCGGCGGAGGTGCTGTCGCCGCGTGGCAGGTTCTGCAGCGCCGTGAAGACGGCATCCAGCGAGCCTTGGCGACTTTGCTGGGTCGACAGTTGTTGGGTGACGGCCAACTGATCCTTGAGCCCGCTCAGCGGCACAAAGCTCAAGGTCTGCGCGTTCTGTACCACGGCACTGAGCAGGCTGCCGACGCGCAACGGCTGCGGGCTTTCCACGGTCAGGGTCGCGCCAGTCAGTGCGCTGTTGAGCACGGTGACCAGCGAGCGATAGATCGCCGGTTGCGCCGTGCCCTGGGGCAACATCTGGGTGGTCAGCACCTTGGCCTGAAGCAGCGAGCCCACCGGCATCTGGTTCGTGTCGATGCGGGTGAGGGCGGCGACATTGGCGCTCAAGGCCTGTTGCAGGCTGAGGGTCAGGTTGCCGGTGGGCGTCTGGCTCACCGCCACATTGCTGCCCAGCGGCAGTGGCTGCGGGCTGCTGGCCTGCACCAGCGTCTGACGGCCGCCTTCAAGGGTCAGCTTGAGCAGCAACTGAAAGGCTTCACCGCCTTGTTTCAGGGCGATGACTTCGGCGTTCGCGGTTTTCCCAGGGTCGATCAGGCCGATCTGCGGCTCCAGCAGTTTCAGCAACTCGCCGGCCGCAGGCGCAGGGCCGGGCCCGGCTGCCGGGGCGGGTGGAAGCGTAGGAAGGTTGATCTCACCGGTCATCGCGCGCGTCGTCTCTGGGGAAATTGCCCTCTTTAGAGTAGGGCATCACATGTATAATGCCGCCCGTCTGCAAAGAGAGCGGTAAAAACCTCACAACTATTTGATCCAGCTCTCTAAAATCGGTCGCCAAAGCCGTTATTGTGCATTTCTCTTTAACGGCCGCTGCACCGCCGACTTGAACCGTAAAGGCCCGCGATCTTTTGACCAGCCCTCTTCTTGAAGCCGTAGCGCTCTCCTGTGAACGCGACCTGCGCCTGCTGTTCGAGCACCTCGAGCTGCGGCTGACGGGCGGCGACATGGTGCAGGTCAGCGGCCCCAACGGCAGCGGCAAGACCAGTTTGCTGCGCCTGTTGGCCGGGTTGATGCAGCCGACGGCGGGCGAAGTCCGGCTCAACGGCAAGCCCCTCAACGAACAACGTACCGAACTGGCGCGCAACCTGATCTGGATCGGCCACGCCGCCGGCATCAAGGACGTGCTCACCGCCGAAGAGAACCTCAGTTGGCTCAGCGCCTTGCATCATCCCGCGTCCCGTGATGCGATCTGGCAGGCCCTGGCCGCCGTCGGCCTCAAGGGCTTTGAAGACGTTCCCTGCCACACCTTGTCCGCCGGCCAGCAGCGCCGCGTGGCCTTGGCGCGTTTGTATCTGCCGGGCCCGCCGCTGTGGATTCTCGACGAGCCCTTCACCGCCCTCGACAAACAAGGCGTCGCCCAGTTGGAAGAACACCTGGCCCAGCATTGTGAGCAGGGCGGTCTGGTCATCCTCACGACCCACCACACGCTGACGCGCATGCCTGCTGGCTATCGCGATCTTGATCTAGGGCGGTGGTCGGCATGAGCGTATTCGCCCTGTTGGTCGCCCGTGAAGCGCGCTTGCTCTGCCGTCGCCCGGCGGAACTGGCCAACCCGCTGGTGTTCTTCGCGATTGTCATCGCGTTGTTCCCGTTGGCAGTCGGCCCCGAGACTAAACTGTTGCAAACCTTGTCCCCAGGACTGGTGTGGGTGGCCGCGCTTTTATCGGTCCTGCTCTCGCTGGATGGGCTGTTTCGCAGTGATTTCGAAGACGGCTCCCTGGAACAGTGGGTCCTTTCGTCGCACCCCCTGCCACTTCTGGTACTGGCCAAGGTACTGGCACACTGGGCTTTTTCCGGCTTGGCGCTAGTCTTGCTCTCTCCGCTGCTGGCGATGATGCTGGGCTTGCCCGTCGAATGCCTGCCGGTGTTGCTCCTGTCCTTGTTGCTCGGTACGCCGGTGCTCAGCCTGTTGGGGGCGGTGGGCGCAGCGTTGACCGTGGGTTTGAAGCGGGGCGGCCTGTTACTGGCCCTGTTGATTCTGCCTTTGTATATCCCAGTGTTGATCCTGGGCAGCGGTGCTTTACAGGCCGCGCTCATGGGCATGCCGGCGACCGGTTACCTCCTGTGGCTTGGTAGCCTGACCGCCCTGGCGGTAACCCTGACACCCTTTGCTATAGCGGCCGGCCTGAAGATCAGCGTCGGCGAATAATGAGGTCTGGTTAAGCGTTGTCTTAACCAGTAAAGACCCTAAGCTTTTCGCAACGACGAAAAGCTACCGTGATGGAAACAGCAATGAACTGGACCTGGTTTCACAAGCTCGGCTCGCCCAAATGGTTCTATGGCATCAGCGGCAAGCTGCTGCCGTGGTTGAGCATCGCTGCCGTATTGCTGATCGGCATCGGCCTGGTCTGGGGCCTGGCCTTTGCGCCGCCGGACTACCAGCAAGGCAACAGCTTTCGCATCATCTATATCCACGTACCTGCCGCGATGCTGGCCCAGTCCTGCTACGTGATGCTGGCCGTGTGCGGCATCGTCGGCCTGGTGTGGAAAATGAAACTCGCGGACGTGGCCCTGCAATGCGCCGCGCCCGTTGGCGCGTGGATGACTGCCGTGGCGCTGGTCACCGGCGCAATCTGGGGCAAACCCACCTGGGGTTCGTGGTGGGTGTGGGATGCGCGACTAACGTCCATGCTGATCCTGCTGTTCCTGTACTTCGGTCTGATTGCCCTGGGCAACGCGATCAGCAATCGTGACAGCGCCGCCAAGGCCTGCGCGGTGCTGGCGATTGTCGGCGTGATCAACATCCCGATCATCAAATACTCGGTGGAGTGGTGGAACACCCTGCACCAGGGCGCCACCTTCACCCTCACCGAAAAACCGGCAATGCCCGTGGAAATGTGGGCACCGCTGCTGCTGATGGTGCTGGGCTTCTACTGCTTCTTCGGCGCTGTGCTGCTGATGCGCATGCGCCTCGAAGTGCTCAAGCGTGAAGCCCGCGCCAGCTGGGTCAAGGCCGAAGTGCAAAGCAGCCTGGGAGCGCGCGCATGAGTTTTGCTTCTTTCAGCGAGTTTCTCGCCATGGGCCATCACGGCCTGTATGTCTGGACGGCCTATGGCATCTGCCTGGCGGTGCTGGCCCTCAACGTCGCCGCGCCGATCCTGGCCCGCAAGCGTTACCTGCAACAAGAGGCGCGTCGTCTGCGCCGGGAGACCGAAAAGTGAATCCGCTGCGTAGAAAGCGTCTGTTGATCATCCTTGCCATCCTGGCCGGCGTCGGCATTGCCGTGGCCCTGGCCTTGAGTGCCCTGCAGCAGAACATCAACCTGTTCTACACCCCGACCCAGATCGCCAATGGCGAAGCCCCTGTCGATACGCGGATTCGCGCCGGCGGCATGGTGGAGCAGGGCTCGCTGAAGCGTTCCGGTGATTCCCTGGACGTGACGTTCGTGGTCACCGACTTCAACAAAGCCGTGACCATCACCTACCGCGGCATCCTCCCGGACCTGTTCCGCGAAGGCCAGGGCATCGTCGCCCTGGGCAAGCTCAACGCCGACGGCGTGGTGGTGGCCGATGAAGTGCTGGCCAAGCACGATGAAAAATACATGCCGCCGGAAGTCACCAAGGCCCTGAAAGACAGCGGCCAATCCGCGCCAACGCCTGCCAAGGAGGGCTAAGCCATGACGTCCGCACTGTTTATTCCAGAGCTGGGCCAGTTGGCGATGATCCTCGCCCTGTGTTTTGCCGTCGTCCAGGCCGTGGTGCCGTTGCTCGGCGCCTGGCGTGGCGACCGCCTGTGGATGAGCCTGGCGCAGCCGGCGGCCTGGGGCCAGTTTGCCTTTTTGCTGTTCGCCTTTGGTTGCCTGACCTATGCCTTCATGACCGACGACTTTTCCGTCGCCTACGTCGCGAATAACTCCAACACCGCTTTGCCCTGGTACTACAAATTCAGCGCCGTGTGGGGCGCCCACGAAGGTTCGCTGCTGCTGTGGGCGCTGATTCTCGGCGGCTGGACCTTCGCCGTGTCGGTGTTCTCGCGCCAACTGCCGCAAGTCATGCTGGCGCGGGTGCTGGCGGTGATGGGCATGATCAGTATCGGTTTCCTGCTGTTCCTGATCATGACCTCCAACCCGTTCAGCCGCATCCTGCCGCAGATTCCTACAAACGGGCATGACCTCAACCCATTGCTGCAAGACATCGGCCTGATCGTGCACCCGCCGATGCTCTACATGGGTTACGTAGGTTTCTCCGTGGCCTTTGCTTTCGCCATCGCCGCCTTGCTCGGTGGGCGCCTAGATGCGGCCTGGGCACGCTGGTCGCGGCCGTGGACCATCGTCGCCTGGGCTTTCCTCGGGATTGGTATCACCTTGGGGTCGTGGTGGGCGTATTACGAACTCGGCTGGGGCGGCTGGTGGTTCTGGGACCCGGTGGAAAACGCCTCCTTCATGCCTTGGCTGGTGGGCACGGCGCTGATTCACTCGCTGGCCGTCACCGAAAAACGCGGCGTGTTCAAAAGCTGGACGGTGTTGCTGGCCATCGCGGCATTTTCTCTAAGCCTGCTCGGCACTTTCCTGGTGCGTTCCGGCGTGTTGACCTCCGTGCATGCGTTCGCCTCCGACCCGGAGCGCGGCGTGTTCATCCTGATCTTCCTGCTGTTTGTGGTCGGCGGGTCCCTGACGTTGTTCGCCCTGCGCGCGCCAGTGGTCAAGAGCCAGGTCGGCTTCAACCTGTGGTCGCGGGAAACCCTGTTGCTGGGGAATAACCTGGTGCTGGTAGTGGCCGCGTCAATGATCCTGCTCGGCACCCTGTACCCATTGGTGCTGGATGCCCTGAGCGGCGCCAAGCTGTCCGTCGGCCCGCCGTACTTCAACGCGTTGTTCATTCCATTGATGGGCTTGTTGATGGTGGTGATGGCGGTCGGCGTGCTGGTGCGCTGGAAAGACACCCCGGTTAAATGGCTGGCGGGCATGCTGATGCCGGTGCTGTTGGGCAGCGTGGCCTTGGCGGTGATCGCCGGGTTTGCCTACGGCGATTTCAACTGGGCGGTGCTCGCGACCTTCCTGCTCGCCGCCTGGGTATTGCTGGCCGGCGTGCGTGACATCGTCGACAAGACCCGCCACAAAGGCCTGATCAAAGGCCTGCCCAGCCTGACCCGCAGCTATTGGGGCATGCAGATCGCCCACATTGGCATCGCCGTGTGCGCCCTGGGCGTGGTGTTGTCCAGCCAGAACAGCGCCGAGCGCGACCTGCGCCTGGCGCCGGGTGAGTCCATGGACCTGGCCGGTTACCACTTCATCTTCGAGGGTGCCAAGCACTTCGAAGGTCCGAACTTCACGTCAGACAAAGGCACCGTTCGTGTCGTGCGCAACGGCAGGGAAATCGCCGTGCTGCACCCGGAAAAACGCCTGTACACCGTGCAGAGTTCGATGATGACCGAAGCCGGCATCGACGCCGGTTTCACCCGCGACCTGTATGTGGCGTTGGGCGAACCCTTGGGCGACGGCGCCTGGGCCGTGCGCGTGCACGTCAAACCGTTCGTACGCTGGATCTGGTTCGGCGGCTTGCTCACCGGTTTCGGTGGTTTGCTGGCCGCGCTGGACCGGCGTTATCGGGTCAAGGTCAAGAGTCGGGTGCGTGAAGCACTGGGCCCTGCAAGGAGCGGCGGCATGAAGCGTTGGTTGATGGTTGTACCGCTGGCGATGTTTCTGGTGGTTGCGGTGTTCTTGTATCGCGGGTTGTACCTGGACCCGGCCGAGCTGCCCTCGGCGATGATCGGCAAGCCGTTCCCGGCGTTTTCGCTGCCGACTGTGCAGGGCGACAAAACCCTGACCCAGGCCGACCTGCTGGGCAAACCGGCGCTGGTCAACGTGTGGGGCACCTGGTGCATCTCCTGCCGCGTTGAACACCCGGTGCTGAACAAGCTGGCCGAGAAAGGCGTGGTGATCTACGGCATCAACTACAAGGACGACAATGCGGCGGCCTTGAAGTGGCTGGCCGAGTTCCACAACCCGTACCAGCTGGATATCCGCGATGAAGACGGCAACCTCGGCCTGAACCTCGGCGTCTATGGCGCCCCGGAAACCTTCTTCATCGACGCCAAGGGCGTGATCCGCGACAAGTACGTCGGCGTGATCGACGAAGTGGTCTGGCGCGAGCAACTGGCCGCCAAGTACCAGGCCCTGGTCGATGAGGCCAAGCCATGAAGCGCCTGTTAGCCGCTGCGGTCCTGGCGCTTGGACTAGTCGGCGTGGCCCATGCCGCCATCGACACCTACGAATTCGCCAAGGACGGTGACCGCGAACGCTTTCGCGAACTGACCAAGGAACTGCGCTGCCCCAAGTGCCAGAACCAGGACATTGCCGACTCCAACGCACCCATTGCTGCCGACCTGCGCAAAGAGATCTTCCGCATGCTGGGGGAGGGCAAGGACAACCAGCAGATCATCGACTTCATGGTCGACCGCTACGGTGATTTCGTGCGTTACAAACCGGCCCTCACCGGCAAGACCGCGCTGCTCTGGTTCGGCCCTGCCGGGTTATTGTTGGCTGGCGTCGTCGTGATGGCCGTGATCGTGCGCCGCCGTCGCGCCGCACCGACTGACGGCTCCGACGCGCTGTCCCCTGATGAGCGTAAACGCCTCGACCAATTGCTGGACACCAAGACTGATGATTGATTTCTGGCTCGCAGCCGGCTTGCTGCTTCTGATTGCCCTGAGTTTCCTGCTGATCCCTGTACTGCGCGGCCGCCGCGCCCAGCGTGAAGAGGATCGCACCGCGCTGAACGTGGCGCTCTACCAGGAACGTGTGGCCGAGCTGCAAGTGCAGCAGGACGAAGGTGTGCTCAACGCCGCCCAACTCGACACCGGCCGTGCCGAAGCTGCGCGCGAATTGCTGGCCGACACCGAAGGCGTGGAAAAGCCCCGCGAGTCGCGCCTGGGCAAGCCATTGCCATTTCTAGCGGCGTTTCTGGTGCCTGTCCTGGGCGTTGCGCTGTACCTGCATTACGGGGCCAGCGACAAGGTTGAACTGACCCGCGAATTCTCCCAGCCGCCGGTGTCCATGGAAGACATGACCCAGCGCCTGGAGCGTGCCGCCGCCGCCCAACCGGATTCGCCGGAAGGCCTGTATTTCCTGGGGCGTGCCTACATGGCCCAGGACCGTTCCGCCGATGCCGCAAAGGTCTTCGAGCGCACCGTGGCCCTGGCCGGGCGCCAGCCGGAACTGCTCGGCCAGTGGGCCCAGGCGCAGTACTTTGCCGACAATAAACAGTGGTCGCCCAAGGTTCAGGCGCTGACCGATGAAGCCTTGAAGCTGGATCCGAAGGAAGTCACCAGCCTTGGCCTGTTGGGTATCGCGGCCTTTGAAGGTCAGCGTTATCAGGAGGCGATTGACTACTGGAACCGTCTGCTGGCTCAACTGCCGCCGGAAGACAACTCCCGTGCGGCGTTGCAAGGTGGCATAGATCGCGCTGCTGAGAAGCTGAAAGAAAGCGGCG